>DBDJ01000045.1:14707-14916 GCA_002293525.1 Lachnospiraceae bacterium UBA935 | reverse complement strand
AGTAATAGCATTAACATTTGGGATTCATGAAATGCGGGAAATGGCCGGCAGCCCCGGCTCCGGCGGCTTCTGCTCCGGCCGGCTGGACCTGTGCCTGCGGGGCTTCCGGCAATACCGGCAAGTTCTGCAGTGAATGCGGAAAAGAGAAACCCTTTAATCCGGACGGCTGGACCTGCGCCTGCGGCGCGCTTAACAAAGGCAAGTTCTGC
>DBDJ01000045.1:0-14655 GCA_002293525.1 Lachnospiraceae bacterium UBA935 | reverse complement strand
TTCTGCCCGGAATGCGGCGACCCTTTTAACGAAGGGGATATGACGGTATGAGGGAAGAAATGAGTGGATTTAACACGGATCCAGATATCGAGACCACGGAAACCCGGGAAGAAACTGATAAGAAATGCCCTTCTTGCGGCGGTGTCATGAATTTTGACCCTGCCACCGGCGGGCTCTTCTGCCCCTACTGCGAATACCAAGAGAAGATCCCCGTTGCCCGGGGAGCCGATGGGAGCGCCGCAGAGCTTAGGTTGGAAGATGCCGCCAAGAAAGAGAACTGTGACTGGGGCGCATCGAAGAAGATCGTCCTCTGCAAAGCCTGCGGGGCCGAGTCCATCTATGATGACCTGCAGATAGCTTCGGTATGTCCGTTCTGTGGTTCCAATCAGGTGATGGAAGCCGCCGATCAGGACACCATTGCTCCCGGTGGCGTCGTTCCTTTTCAGATTTCTGACGAGAAAGCTTCCCAGCTGTTCTTGCAATGGATTAAGAAAAGATGGTTCTGTCCTAAGCTGGCGAAGGAAAGCGCCAAGGCCAAGAGTTTCCACGGCGTCTACCTTCCTTACTGGACATTTGACACGGAAACCGAATCGACCTACCGTGCCGATTATGGCAAAGACCGCACGGTAAACCGCAACGGCGAACGGAAGACAGTAACGGACTGGCGTCCAACCGCCGGGTCTTACCGGGAAAAAATCGACGACGAGCTGGTGGTCGGCACCACCAACCACAACCAGTCCATGCTGAGAGGCCTGGAACCTTTTGACACTGCCGCCAACCGGACATACAAGCCGGAATATATCGCCGGTTTTGCGGCCGAACGGTATGCCGTGGGCATTCAGGAAGCCTGGGAGCAGGCCAAGTCCTTAATCAAGTTCCGGCTGCGAGACAATATTGAGAGAGCCATCAAGAAAAAGCATTCGGCGGACCGCGTCCGTCAGTTGAATTTTAGCACTACCTATCAAAACGTTACCTACAAATATCTGCTTTTGCCGATATGGATATCCCATTATAAGTATCAGGAGAAGGTTTATCATTTCATGGTAAACGGACAGACCGGCAAAGTATCCGGGAAGACTCCGATCTCACCGGTAAAAGTAGCGATAACGATAGCAGCCGCCCTGGCGGCTCTGGCGATTGCCCTATGGTTTTTTGGTTCTTAACCGATGAATCGACGGCGGAATGCCCGGAGATATCATGCATAATATCGAAAATGACTCAGTCGCTAAACTGAACGAACAGAGCCGCAGGAATCTATTGATCATGAACTACTGCCTGCTGGCAAGCCATGTGGTCTGCCTGGCCTATTTTACGGTCAGACAGATCCATGAGATGGCAATTATCAATATTTTCAGCGTTTGCTGGTTTGTCCTGCAGGCCCTGCTGATTATTTTTTTCAAGCCTGTTTACCGGCAGGCCGCCCCGGTATCCCGCCAGGAACCGGGCCGCCGCAAACCATTCCGGTTGTCCTACACGATGGTCGGGGTCAACATGCTGCTGGAGCTGATCCTCCACCAGATAATGGCTGTCATATACTTGGGCTGGGATGTCGGATTTCAATATGTTCTGCTGGGACTGGCAGTCCCCTTTACGGTTTTCTTTAACGACAATAAGTTCCGCAAGGTCAACGTCTTAAAGATCGTAATTTCACTGGGAACTTACCTGATTTTGTTTCTTCTGAATGCCACAGGCAGCTACCAGCCCAAATACGTCCTGGAGAATCAGAATGAGGTAATAATAGTGAACTGTATTCTGTTCTGCACCACCTTCGTAATGATAAGCCTGCTGGTGCTCAGTTCCTATGAGCGGCTGGAAAAATCGGTTCTGACCCATGCCAGCGTCCTGAAAGAGGAAAATGAAAAGTTCATCAAGATGCAGCGACACATCATCGACAGCGTGGCCGGCATCATCGAAAGCCGAGACGTCGATACCGGCCAGCATACGGAACGCACGACGCTTTATGTGGAAGCGGTTGCCAATGTCTTAAAGGAACAGGAAGAGTTCAAGGACATCCTGACGGAAAAAAACATCCAGAACATGTCCGCCGCCACCGCGCTGCATGACATTGGCAAAATAGCCACCCCGGACGCCATCCTGAATAAACCCGGCAAGCTGACGGAAGAAGAGTATGACATTATCAAAGAGCATTCCAACAAAGGCGGCCAGATCATCCAGAAGACCCTGCATAGCATCGAAGACGTGGACTTCGTCAACACTGCCTACCAGATTGCCAAGTACCATCATGAAAGATGGGACGGCAAAGGCTATCCGGAGGGCCTGAAAGGCGAGGAAATACCGCTGGTGGCCAGGATCGTCGCCGTTGCCGACGTATATGACGCCCTGGTGTCGAAGCGCTGTTACAAGGATGCCTTTGAAGAGGCCAAGGCCCTCGCGATTATCAAGAGCGAAAGCGGCCACCAGTTCGACCCTCTGGTGGTAGGCGCGTTCCTGAAGGTGAAGGAAGCGCAGACATAGGGTTACTGCTTGTTTCCTATAGTAATGTAGCGAATCATGTATCAAAGATTGTAATAAAAATTGTATCTGGAATTGTATCAAAGCATCAGGTAATGAGAGGGACACAAAGTGAGTATATACGACACATTAAATGAACAACAAAAAAAGGGAGTTTTCACAACGGAAGGCCCGGTGCTGCTGCTGGCTGGTGCCGGTTCCGGCAAGACCCGCGTTCTGACGACCAGGATCGCTTATCTGATTGAAGAGAAAAAAGTAAATCCATGGAATATCATGGCTATCACCTTCACCAACAAAGCCGCCGGCGAAATGCGTGAAAGGGTGGAAAACATGGTCGGCTTCGGTTCGGAAAGTATCTGGGTGACGACATTCCATTCCACCTGTGTCCGGATATTGCGCCGGTATATCGACCGTCTGGGCTATGACAATCATTTTACCATCTATGATACCGACGATCAGAAAAGCGTGATGAAGGAAGTTTGCAAGAAGCTGCAGATCGACACCAAGCAGATCAAGGAAAGAAGCCTGCTGGCGGCGATATCGGCAGCAAAGAACGAGCTGATTTCCCCGGAAAAATACGAAAAAAATATTATGGGTGACTATAGCAGGAAAAAGATATCCGGAGTCTACTATGAGTATCAGGCCGCCCTCCGGAAAAACAATGCCCTCGATTTTGACGACCTGCTCGTCAAGGCGGTTGAACTGTTCCAAAGCTGTCCCGAGATACTGAAGGATTACCAGGAGCGCTTCCGCTATATCTGCGTGGACGAATATCAGGATACCAATACGGCGCAGTTCGAGCTGATCCGTTTGCTGGCGGAAAAATACCGCAACATCTGCGTTGTGGGTGATGATGACCAGTCTATCTATAAATTCCGCGGAGCCAATATCCGTAACATCCTTGACTTTGAAAAGGTCTATCCGGAGGCGGTCGTCATCAAGCTGGAGCAGAATTACCGCTCGACACAGAACGTCCTCGATGCGGCCAATGCGATCATCGGCAATAACCGCAGCCGTAAGAAAAAGGTGCTTTGGACAGATAAAGGAATCGGCAGCAAGATTCATCTGAAACAGTTTGAAAATGCTTACGAAGAAGCGGAGTTTGTCGTCGATGACATCTCCCGCAAGAAACGTGACGGAACGGCAGAATACAGCGACTGCGCTATTTTATACCGAACCAATGCCCAAGCCCGCATGCTGGAAGAACGTTTCGTCCTGCAGGGCATCCCGTATAATGTGGTGGGCGGCACGAATTTCTATGCCCGCCGGGAAATCAAGGATATCCTGGCGTACCTAAAGACGATCGATAACGGCCGGGATGACCTGGCGGTGCGAAGGATTATCAACGTGCCAAGGCGGGGAATCGGCTTGACGACGGTCTTAAAAGTCCAGGATTATGCAGAGGAACGAGAAATCAGCTTCTACGACGCCATTCGCGAGGCGGAGCAGATCCCGGCGCTCGGGAAAAGCACCGGCAAGCTCACGGTCTTCGCCACGATGATCCAGGCCTTCCGGAGCAAGCAGGAGGTATATGGCCTGACCGACCTGATCAAAGATGTCATCGTGACCACCGGCTATATCAATGAGCTTGAGGCTTCCGATGAAGAGGATGCCCAGACCAGGATTGAAAATATCGATGAGCTGATCAGTAAGGCGGCTTCATTTGAAAACGCGACTGACCAGGCCACTTTGACGGATTTCCTGGAAGAAGTGGCATTGGTCGCCGATATTGACGAGATGGAGAGCGACGGCGGCAAGGTGCTGCTGATGACTTTACATAGTGCCAAAGGCCTGGAGTTTCCCCATGTATACATGACGGGGATGGAAGACGGGATCTTCCCCAGTTTTATGAGCATCGCTGCCGACAATCCGGAGGAAGAGATTGAAGAAGAACGCCGCCTGGCCTATGTGGGCATAACCAGGGCAAGGGAAGACCTGACCATGACCTGCGCCAAGCAGCGGATGATTAGAGGCGAGACGCAGTATAATGCTGCCAGCCGCTTTGTGAAGGAAATCCCTCTGGAGCTGCTGGATAACCGCCTTACCACGCGCCGCAAGGTTCTGGCTGCCGCGTCGGTCAAGAACTACACTTCTCCTGAGAACCGGCCCTATATCGCCGGCGGGAATACGGCTACTTTCGCGGCCGGTGGAATCGGCAAAGGCATGCCGGCCATGGGCGTCATGCCGGACTATGGCGAAGGCGACCGGGTAAAACATGTCAAGTACGGCGAAGGCACGGTGCTGGCGCTTGAGCAGGGGCCGAAGGATTATCAGGTGACGGTAAACTTCGACAGTGCCGGGCAGAAGATCATGTATGCGGCGTTTGCGAAGCTGGTTAAGGTGTAGATAGAGTATGAAGTATAGATTGAGGTGTGACAGGGTAAGACAGGCATATACCAAAATATATGTTGAATTAGGAAAATTTGTGGTAGAAAATTCCTAAAAATAGTGTTATATTAAATAGTAGTAAGGTAATAATATATAAATAACAGACATTTGATGGAAGTGAGGTAGTGATATGAGCGGTAGATGGAACAAGGTGGAAGAAATAGTGGACATGATTAAAACACGCGATCTGCACGATTTATTGAGTAAAAAGGAAAGCAAGAAAAAAAATACCGTTCTCTGGGTGTTTGCCGCTATCGGCGCAATAGCAGCAGTTGCTGCGATTGCCTATGCGGTGTATCGTTATCTGACTCCCGATTATCTTGAAGATTTCGAAGACGATTTCGACGACGACTTCGATGATGATTTCTTTGAAGATGAAGAAGATATGGAAGACGATCTGGAAGACATAGCGGCGGCGGATGCGAAGTAAGGATTTTTATTCTGGGGTTTTTTATTCTGGGGAATTAAGGGAATGGGTTTTTGATTCTGGTACTGAGGGATAAGGTTTGCGGCAGGTCTATGGACATAGACGCAGTAGATGCAAAAATTGCAATAGATGCAAAAGTTACAGTAGATGCATAGAGTAGCAGTTGAATTCCTCAGGTGTAGATTTCTACAGAAATAAGATGAACTGAAAGCGGGATGTACGCAAGTACATTCCGCTTTTGCGGGAAAAATATTTGGGTGTTAGGATTTATACATGGAATATAGGAAATCAGCGTGTGTATATATAAACGTATAATGATTATAAAAAGAATCTGATATAGAACAAATAATAAATAATATGAAATATACAAGGATTGGCATAAAGGGATTTATAATAAGGATAAGCTTATAACATGAAAAAAGGGCAGATTTTATCAGGAAAAGTGATCCGCTTAGACTATCCAAATAAAGGGATTGTTGAGACAGAAGAAGGGATTTGTTTGGTTAAGAATGTATTACCTGGCCAGTGGATTACCTTGATGATACATAAAATGAGAAAAGGCAAGCCGGAAGGACGCTTGCTTACAGTTGATGAGAAATCCTGTCTGGAGACAGATTCCCCGTGTCCGCATTTCGGTTCTTGCGGCGGCTGCAGTATGCTGACACTGCCTTATGAGGAACAGCTGCGGATTAAAGAGGATCAGGTGAGGAGATTGCTGGAACAGGTAACAGGAAGTTGGCAGAATATTGTTTCAGGGAGTCAGCAGGATTTAAAGCCTGAAGATCAGCAGGATCAGTTTTCAGGAAGACAGCAAGAAAGTTTCCGCTGGGAAGGGATCAAAGGAAGTCCGCGCCAGTATGCTTATCGCAATAAGATGGAATTTTCTTTCGGAGATGAAGAAAAGGGCGGCCCGTTGACTTTGGGCATGCATAAGCGAGGCAGCATTTATGATGTAGTTTCGGCAGAGAGGTGCCAGATTGTCGATGAAGATTATCGGCGGATTTTATCGTTTACAAAGGATTATTTTGCGGCTGCAGGTTATCCGTTTTTTCATCGTCATACACATGTAGGATATATGCGGCATCTTTTGGTGAGGAAAGCGGCCAGGACTGAGGAGATATTGGTTGCTTTGGTGACTACGTCTCAGGAAGATGTAAGTATGACGGCATGGATGAAGGGGATACGGGAACTGCCGCTGGCGGGGAAGATCAGCGGGATTTTACATATTATAAATGATTCGGTAGCTGATGTGGTTAAGAGTGACAGAACAGAGATCTTGTATGGCCAAGATTGGTTTTATGAGGAGATTTTGGAGCTGCGGTTTAAGATTTCACCGTTTTCCTTTTTCCAGACTAATTCATTAGGTGCGGAAGTGCTTTATGAGACGGTCAGGGATTTTATAGGAGCGGTGGAGGAAGAAGAGCTTGGGCGCAAGCCAGTGGTTTATGACCTGTATTGCGGTACAGGGACGATCGCCTTGCTGATGTCTCCGGTGGCGGCAAAAGTGATTGGCGTTGAGGTGGTAGAAGAGGCAGTGACCGCAGCGCGGGAGAATGCTGAAATAAATGGGGTGAGTAATTGCGAATTTGTGGCGGGGGATGTGTTGAAGGTACTGGACGAGATTGTGGAGGAGCCGGATTTTATTATATTGGACCCGCCGAGGGATGGGGTGAACCCGAAGGCGTTGAAGAGGATTGTTGGTTATGGGGTGAGGAGGCTGTTGTATGTATCTTGTAAGCCGACTAGTCTGGTCAGGGACTTGGCGGAATTGCTGGGTGCGGGGTATGAGATTGAGAGAGTTGGGGGGGTGGACATGTTTCCGGGAGGGGGGCATGTGGAAACCGTGGTTCTGCTGGAGCGGAAAGGGCGGTAAGTTAAAGGGTTGCGGGGTTTTGAGGGGTGGAATGAGGGTGTGTTTTGTGGGGTGTTGGGCTACTAAAGATGAGTAGTTAAGGGGGATGGGGTAACGCTGAAAGGTGTGAAATGGGGTTTTGCGGAAAGGTATGAGTTTTGCGGGAAAGTGTAATACTTTCTGGCGAAAGTTAATGTTTCTGAATTAATAGAAAATCACAAATTAGAGCATAAAGCTACAAAGGAGGCATTATATAATGAAATCAAATTTTGCTTTTCTGGAAAATGATTTTCCAGTTCTTGCGAATTTTGGAAAGCTAGCAGAGAGTTATTGTTATAATGATTCCAATTCATGTCTGTTGAAATTGGGCATGATAGGTGAAACTATTGTAAATTTGATGTTTACCTATGACAGGATTGCCTTGCCAAATGATAATACAGCAGTAACCAGAATTGATAGATTAGTACGTGAAGGATTACTTACTGGTGATTTAGCAACGATTCTCCATGGACTGAGAAAAATAAGAAACAAAGCAATTCATGAAAATTATGCTTCGGTAGAGGAAGGTAAGTCATTTTTGCAGATGTCATATAGTCTCTGTGAATGGTTTATGCAGACCTATGGAGATTGGAGCTACCAGAATCAGGTGTATGTAATGCCGTCAGAGGCGGTAGAAGCCGTTACGATTGACAAGGCGAAGGAAGATACAGAAGGAGAGAAGCTTGTAAAACAGGCAGAAGAAATTGCAGCAGCAGCACCAGTAGTATCACAGAATGAACGAAGAAAGCAGGCGGGGAAAGCAGCAAGCCAGCGACCAAAATCGGAGGCGGAAACGCGTTTCCTCATTGATGAGCAGCTTCGTATGGTTGGCTGGGAAGCAGATACACAAAATATCCGTTATTCAAAAGGAATCCGTCCGAGGAAAGGACATAATTATGCAATTGCAGAATTTCCGACAGATTCCAAACTTGGCAATAAAGGATATGCAGATTATGCCTTATTTATTGGTGAAAAATTGATTGCAATCATTGAAGCGAAGGCAATGCATAAAGATATTCCGTCTGTACTGGACTATCAGGGAAAGGATTATCCAAGAAATATCCGTAAATCTGATGAACACTATCAGATCGGCACTTGGGGAGAATTCAAGGTTCCTTTTACATTTGCGACTAATGGTAGGCCGTATCTGGAACAGTATAAAACAAAATCTGGGATATGGTTTCTTGACCTGAGAAAGTCTGATCATATACCTATGCCTCTCCATGGATGGATGAGTCCTGATGGTATGGAAGAGTTACTGACACAGGATGTTGAAGGAAAAAATAAAAACTTGGAAGAAATGCCATATGACCTTCTTTGTGATAAGGATGGATTAAATCTTCGTAGCTACCAAATAAAGGCAATAAAGGCAGCGGAAAAAGCTATTATCAATGGAAAACGTGAGATTCTTTTGGCAATGGCAACAGGGACAGGAAAGACCAGAACGGTACTGGGAATGGTTTATCGCTTCTTGAAAACTGAGCGATTTCATCGTATTTTGTTCCTTGTAGATCGTACTGCTTTAGGTGAGCAGGCACAGGATGTCTTTGAAGAAGTGAAGATGGAAGAACTTTTGACTCTTGATGATATTTATAATATTAAGAGCTTGGAGGACAAAAGTATTGATAGAGAAACACGTATTCATATTTCTACAGTGCAGGGTATGGTGAGGCGTATCTTATTCAATGATGGCGAGACGATGCCAGCAGTTTCGGACTATGACCTAATTATTATTGATGAGGCACATCGTGGGTATATTTTAGATAAGGAAATGGGCGATGATGAGGTATTATACCGTGATCAGAGAGATTATCAGAGCAAATATCGATCTGTAGTTGAATATTTCAATGCTGTGAAGGTTGCATTGACAGCGACCCCTGCTTTGCAGACTACCGAAATATTTGGACAGCCTGTATTTAAGTATACTTATCGTGAAGCTGTCATCGAAGGATATCTGGTTGACCATGATGCACCCCATGAGCTGAAAACAAAATTGAGCAGGGATGGGATTCATTACAAATCGGGTGATACCATAACTATTTACGATCCAGTGACTGGTGAAATCACAAATAGTGAACTGTTGGAGGATGAGTTGGATTTTGATATCGAATCGTTCAACCGGCAGGTGGTGAATGAAAATTTTAATATTGCTGTATTACAGGAAATTGCCCGTAATATTGACCCAGAAGCACCGAAAGAACAAGGAAAAACTTTGATATATGCAGTCAATGATGACCATGCTGATATGATAGTTTCTATTTTAAAAAATATCTATCATGACTATGGTGTAGACAATGCTGCTGTGATCAAAATTACAGGTAGTGTGGCAAACGGAAATAAAAAGAAAATACAGGAGGCTATTAAGCGGTTCAAGAACGAGGATTATCCATCTATTGTGGTTACCGTAGACTTGCTGACTACAGGTATTGATGTACCATCAATTACTACGTTGGTATTCATGAGACGTGTAAAATCCCGTATTCTGTTTGAACAGATGATGGGACGTGCTACACGTCTTTGCCCAGAAATTCATAAAACGCACTTTGAAATTTATGACCCAGTTGGCGTCTATGATTCACTTGAGGAAGTAAATACCATGAAACCAGTTGTTGCAGATCCATCTGCTACATTTACTCAACTGCTGGATGGTTTGGAACAAATGGAAAATGACAAGCAGATTCAAAATCAGGTAAATCAGATTATCGCAAAGCTGCAACGTAAAAAACGAAAGATGGATGGAAAAACGATGGAGCATTTTATGGATATGTCTGGTGGACTTGACCCGACACAGTTCATTGTCGATATAGAAAAACGGAATCCGTCAGATGCCAGAAACCGTCTGATTGCCTATTATAATATGTTTCAAATGCTACAGGAATCTCGTGCTAATGGAGGTAGACCGGTAGTGATTTCAGATGCAGAGGATGAACTGATAAGCCATACTCGTGGTTATGGCAATAAGGACGAAAGCCCAGAGGATTATCTTAGTGAATTTTCAGCTTATGTGAAGAATAATCAAAACGAAATAGCGGCACTTAACATTATATGCACAAAGCCGAAGGAACTAACCCGCGAAGGTCTAAGGTCTTTAATGCTTAAATTGGATAGAGAAGGTTATACGGAAAAGCAGCTGAATACAGCAATTACACAGTTGACCAATGAAGAAATGGCAGCAGATATCATAAGCCTCATTCGCCGGTATGGTATCGGCTCTACACTTATCAGTCATGAAGCAAGAATTCGAAGGGCAATCGAGAAACTGCGTAAAAAACACAATTTTTCCAAGCAGGAATTAAGTTGGATTTCCAGAATAGAAAATTATCTCATGAAGGAATCTGTTTTGAACCTGACTGTATTTGACGAAGACAGCCGATTTAAGAGCTATGGTGGATATACCAAGATTAACAAAGTTTTTCAAAATAAATTAGAAAAAATCGTATTGGAACTGAATGAGTATCTGTATGATGATGGAGGAAGAACAGCGTGACAACACAGGAAATCGTATCGAAATTATGGAATCTCTGTAATGTTCTCAGAGATGATGGAATAACCTACCATCAATATGTTACAGAGCTAACCTATATTCTGTTTTTGAAGATGGCAAAGGAAACTGGCGCTGAAGCGCAAATACCAGAAGATTTTCGTTGGGACAAGCTCATTGTCAAAAGTGGCATTGAACTAAAAAAATTCTACAAAGAGTTGCTGAATCATCTAGGCGAAAATTGTACTGGTCGTGTTCGTCAGATTTATCAGGGTGCTACTACCAATATTGACGAGCCAAAGAACCTTGAAAAAATTATGGTTACCATTGATAGTCTGGATTGGTTTTCTGCTCGTGAAGAAGGTTTGGGAAATCTGTATGAAGGATTGCTTGAGAAGAATGCAAGTGAGAAAAAATCCGGTGCAGGACAGTACTTTACCCCTCGCGTCCTGATTGATGTTATGACTAGGCTGATGGAACCACAACCTGGGGAACGTTGCAATGATCCGGCTTGTGGAACATTTGGTTTTATGATTGCTGCTAATCAGTATGTCCGTGACCATTCTGATGATCTGTTTGATTTGGATGCAGATACTGCAAATTTTGAGCGTAAGGAAGCTTTCACCGGATGCGAGCTGGTACACGATACGCATCGTCTTGCTCTGATGAACGCCATGCTTCACGATATTGAGGGTGAGATTGTACTTGGAGATACTCTTTCCAATGTGGGAAAATCCATGAAGGGATATGACCTTATATTGACCAATCCGCCTTTTGGTACAAAGAAAGGCGGGGAACGTGCGACTCGTGATGATTTTACCTTTCCGACCAGCAATAAGCAGCTAAATTTTCTTCAGCACATTTATCGTAGTTTGAAACAGAACGGCACAGCTCGTGCGGCGGTTGTATTGCCGGATAATGTGCTCTTTGCCGATGGAGATGGTGAAAAAATACGTGACGATTTAATGGAAAAGTGTAATCTACATACTGTTTTGCGCTTGCCTACTGGCATTTTCTATGCACAAGGAGTTAAGACCAATGTGTTGTTTTTCACCAGAGGAAAAACGGATAAAGGAAATACCGGTGAAGTATGGTTTTATGACCTGCGTACCAATATGCCGTCCTTTGGCAAAACAAGCCCATTGAAGATGGAACATTTTACTGATTTTGAAAAAGCATATAGGTCAGAAGACCGTTATGCGGTTAGGGATGAGCGATGGAATGTTATTACCAGAAAGCAGATTACAGAAAGAGGGAATAGTCTGGATATTGGCTTGATTCGGGATGATTCTGTTGTGGATTATGAGGATTTGCCAGATCCAATTGAGAGCGGTGAAGAGGCTATTGCACAATTGGAAGAAGCGGTTGATTTGTTGATGAGTGTGGTGAAGGAGTTGAAATCGTTGGAAGGTTCGGAGGTGGAGTGATGTCGAAAGAAATAAATATATTTATTCCTTTCAATGAACAACCCTACCAGATACCCTCCAATTGGTGTTGGAGTAGGCTAGGGGCATATATTGATTATGCGACGGATTATGTTGCGAATGGAAGTTTTGCTTCTCTGAAGGAAAATGTTTCGATTTTTAAAGAAGAGAATTATGCCCTTATGGTGAAAACTGCGGATTTTGCTAATGGTTTTACGCAGTCATTAACATACACAGATAAAAAGGGATATGATTTTTTATCCAAGTCTATCTTGACTGGTGGAGAATTAATATTGAGTAACATTGGCTCAATAGGAAAGATATTTAGAGTGCCTTTTTTTGACAGACCAATGACATTGGCATCAAATTCTGTAATGATTAAGTGCCATGATGAAGTTGATTATGATTGGCTTTATTATTTTTTCCTTTCTCCTATTGGTTTTGAGGAACTGAAAAGCATTACAACAGGAACTGCAATGTTAAAATTTAACAAAACAGATTTGAAAACATTGCCTTTACCTATTCCACCAAAGCATGAACAATATCGCATTGTTAATCAAATAGAAAGCCTATTTGCTAAATTGGATGAAGCCAAGGAAAAAGTACAGTCTGTTCTGGATGGTTTTGAAAAGCGTAAAGCGGCGATTTTGCATCAGGCATTTTCTGGAGAGTTGACGAGGAAGTGGAGAAAAGAACAAGGCTTAGCAATGAAAGATTGGATATCATACCAATTACTAGACATTCTGATTGATAAACCAAGGAATGGCTATTCACCTAAACCTGTTGATTTTCAGACTCCATTTAAGAGTATGACTCTTTCAGCAACAACATCGGGGGTATTTAAGCCTGAATTTTTCAAGTACATAAATGAAGAAGTTGATGAGGATTCGCATTTATGGTTAGTGCCTGGAGATATATTAATTCAACGTGCTAATTCACTGGATAAAGTTGGAACAAGTGCCTTGTACACAGGTAAAGAACACGAATTCATATATCCAGACTTAATGATGAAATTACAGGTGAAGAAAGAGTATTCTGCGGAGTTTATAGCTTATCAGTTAAAAACAGAACCCGTGATGAACTACCTTAGAGTTAATGCGACGGGAACAGCTGGTAATATGCCAAAGGTAAACCAAAAAATAGTATCTGCGATTCCACTCATAATACCTTCGTTAAAGGAGCAGGAAGTAATTGTTATACTGTTAAATAATCTTTTTATAAAAGAGCAACAGGCAAAGGAAACAGCCGAAACAGTAATTGAACAGATTGATTTCATGAAGAAATCCATCCTCGCTCGTGCGTTCCGTGGAGAACTTGGTACTAATAACCCGTTGGATGAGAGCGCAGGGGTATTATTAAAGACGGTTTTGCATGTGAGATAAGAATGAAAGGCAATATTAAAGGGTTTAATTTCGATATCCATCCAGAGAGCATATGATCTTTGGATGGAATGAGAAATTTATAATACCATTAAAGTGATAAAAATGGAGGATTAGATGGCATACAGTTTTTTGGATTTAGCAAGAGAAGTATTAGAACATGAAAATATACCACTATCAGTTGAGGAGATGTGGGAGGGGGGAAATAAACATTCGTTATTAGGGAAATTATCTTCATCTGGTAAAACCCCTATCCGTACCTTATCAGCCAGGTTATATGTAGACATTAAAAATAACGTAGATTCTATTTTCACCCAAGTAAGCAAACGCCCGGCAAAATTCTTCCTAAAAAACCAGACTGCAGGATTACGGGAGTATGAAGAACAGCAGGAACAGATTGGTGAAAAACTAAAATATTCAGAGCGGGATTTGCACATCCTGCTTTCCAGCTTTGTCAATTCCGATGAGCATTTTAAATGTTTCGCAAAGACGATATACCACGAAAATTCTAAACGAGAAAAAAGCGGAAAAAATAAATGGCTACACCCAGATATTGTTGGTGTACATTTCCCGTTTGAATCCTATACAGAGAATACGCTGAAATTATTCGACATCCTAAAAGTCAACCCATACAAACTGTATTCATTTGAAATGAAGATTGATATCAATCTATCAAATCTCCGGGAATACTATTTTCAGGCAGTATCAAATTCCAGTTGGGCACATGAGGGCTATCTGGTGGCATTACATATTGCAGACGATCCGGAACTGATTGATGAAATACGTCGTTTGAACAATGCATTTGGCATCGGCGTTATCCGGTTGGATGCAGAACATTTCATGCAGAGTGAGATCCTCTTCTCTGCCAAAGAAAAAGAATCTCTTGACTGGGATACCATTAACCGTTTAGTGGACAGCAATCCTGATTTCAAGAAATTCCTTGATGATTTAATGGAAGACATCAAAATCGGCAAGGTCAAAAGTAAGTATGATGATGTTTTTTTAGAAGAAGAGCAAATGTATCAGTATGCTGTAAAGAATGGCATTTTATCATGAATTGCAAGCCCCAATTTCATATATTCGAATATATCCCGGCTGTCATTTTAAACAATTTCGAACTGATAGCCGGTGAATTTTCTTATCCTTATTATCTTAACTCATCTTAATTGCAAAAAATTTTCAATCAATTAGTA
>DBDJ01000015.1 GCA_002293525.1 Lachnospiraceae bacterium UBA935 | reverse complement strand
TCCGGTCGGCCCGGTCGCTCCGGGGGTACCGCTGACAGCGGTATAGTCGGAAGAGGTGCCGGGGGTGCCGGACGGATTGTCCCTAGAAACTATATAAAGGGTTCCATTATATATAATTAACTGTCCTTGTCGATAAGTGTAGGATATGCTGGGATCAAAAACAGTAGCTGATCCGGCCGCGCCGGTCGGCCCTGTCGCGCCGGTACTGCCTTTAGGTCCCATCGGTCCGGGACAGCCAGGATCGCCTTTAGGTCCTTTTGGCCCTGTCGGTCCGGGACAGCACTGTGGTTCCGGCGGGCATATATTGTCTGAATCAGAGCAGCAACTGTTATTGCCCTGGAAGAGTCCGGAACTGCTATTGCCCGCCGGACGTGTCGGGACAGGGCAGCTATAACTGTACTGGTTCTGATTCTCGCAATTATCTGGTTCGTCGCCAGAATAATGATTATTGTCACAATTGCTAAAAATCGTCATAATAGACCTCCGTTCTTTGTTATGTACTATATTATATTTTTGCGTTTGACAATTGCTACAAAAGTGCGACCTAAAGTTCCTGTTTGCGGGATATTTGACAAACTTCCGAAAAATATGTAATATTAATCCTGTTAACCATTGACATGAACGTCGCGTCAACTGCTATCCTGATTTTAGACAGTGCATATATGCAAGCTGAAGTGCAAATATACCGTATGCGCTGTAATAGGAGGAACGGTCATGGAACTGCAGACGATCAGCCAGGTGTCCAGACATTTTCTGATTTCTACCCGGACGCTTAGATACTACGAACAAATCGGATTGATTTCACCTGTGAAAAAGGAAGACTATGCCTATCGCGTATATGACGTTGAGACCGTTACGCGTCTGCGCCAGATCATTGTTCTGCGTAAGCTGAGAATACCGCTGAAGCAGATCGCTGCTATTCTGCAAAGTGCCGATGCCCGCATAGCCATTGAAGCCTTTGAAAGCAGCCTTAATGAGGTTGAGGACGAAATCACGGCTCTTTCAACGATTCGCAGTGTCACCAAGGCTTTTATCGATCATTTAAACATGGGAGGTTCAGGATTTACCCTTCCCGACGATGCCGGCTTGCTGGAGATTGTAGATGCACTGACCGTTTCCAAAATCAAATTTCAGGAGGAAAAATCAATGGATCGACTCAATCAGGCAAGTGAGAAACTGAGTAAGATGGAGGACAAGGACGTGCGGATTGTTTACCTTCCGCCCATGACCGTGGCAGCCGCATATGCGGCGGGAGAAAATTGCGAAGGGAAAGCCCTGAGCAAGATTAACCAGTTTGTAAAGATAAGTGGTCTGTTAAAGTTAAAACCTGACGCCCGAAGCTTCGGCTTTGACTGTTCCGGAGGAGACGCGCAAATAGGAGAACCTTCGCGTGCATATGAGGTATGGGTGTCGGTGCCCGCCGACATGGAGATCGCCCCGCCCTTGGTTAAAAGGAAGTTTGACGGCGGCTTATATGCCGCCCACGTGCTCCGGTCTTGGGACTTTCAGGATTGGCGGTTGCTGGGCGAATGGGTCGAAGCCAGTGACAAATATGCGAGCGATTGGAATGCCCCCCGCTGGACATCAGCAGAAACCTGTAGCGGACAAGGATTTGAAGAAACATTAGACTTTTACCATTATGCCCAGAACGGCGACATGAATAACCTGCAGCTTGACCTGTTATTTCCCATAAAGGAGAAAGAGGATGGGAACCGTTAACTGCTAATCAAAACGATTCAAATAATCATCAATGAGCATTCAGTAAACCAGAAAGATAATTCACAATCAACAACGACCAAATTCAGCATGGAGCAGATAAGATTATGAGACATGAGTTAAAGCACCGGATCACACATGAAGATTATCTTATTATAAAAAGCCGTCTGCGGCACATCATGAAGCCGGATGCCTTTGTTGTCGCAGATGGCCGCTACCGTGTCCGCAGCCTGTATTTTGACACGCCCTCCGACAAGGCACTGCGTGATAAAATCGACGGGGTCGATAAGCGGGAGAAATTCCGGATCCGTTATTATAATGAAAATACCGGCTATATCCGCCTGGAGAAAAAGATCAAGATCAATGAGCTGTGCAACAAGATATCGGCACCGCTTACCAAAGAGCAGGTTACTCAAATCTGCCGCGGCGATACTGCTTTTATGAAGAGCAGTTCCCATCCGCTGCTGCAGGAGTTCTATGCCAAGCTGACCTACCAGCAGCTCCGCCCGAAGACCGTCGTGGACTACGTGCGGGAGCCTTTTGTATATATTCCCGGCAATGTACGCGTCACATTTGACAGCTCCATCAGGACCGGCATCTATGCCAATGTACTCTTTGAAGATCCGTTCCCGACAGCGCCTACTGAACCGGAGACGATCATCATGGAACTGAAATACGATGCATTTTTGCCGGAAATCATTGAAAAGTCAGTCCGCGTACCCAACCGTCAGAGAACTGCATTCAGCAAATATGCTTTATGCCGTATATACGGCTGACTTCATCATAAATACCAAACGCAGTTTCTCATTAACGACTTATAGCGGGAACCGGTTAAGGCTTAACGGTAAATTCTTGCTGGACAAAGTTTCTCGGATTGAGTGAAACGGGATAACCGGTCGTAACTGACAGATCAAAATTTACCGTACTGGAAGGTGCTTTTATGGTGAAATAAAAATAGTTGTCCGCCGGGGTTTGTGCTGCGGGGCCGGTTATCACTGTCACCACATCACCAGCCGGGCTACGAGTTACTGAATTGACAGGTAATTGTTGCCCATTTGCATCGAAGATAACGTCTGCGCCGCTATTGATAAGAATTTCCGCCCCATTTGTCACCTGTATGATTAGTCGTTCGCCGTTCCCATGATATACGCCCTTCCAAGTAACAACAACATTGATTTCATCGCCGCCATTGACTTCGTTATCCGGGCCGGCATCTGTAGACATGGAAAGCAGAACGGTTACAAATGGACTGATCATCGCCGATGCGTTAATTGGCAATAGATTAAGACTGATCAGGATGGTTAATAATAATACAGTGATTTTTTTAGACCTGCTACTCATTTTACTTTTATCTCCTTATATTAATTTCTCGGAATTTAAGGCTGATCAAATTTCAAGTTTTTGTTTATCTTGTGTTTCAATCAATTATAAGACTCCGGAGTATAAATTATAATCCAGTAAAATCCGTATTACAAGACATCTTGTCTAAATAACAATTATATTGTATAAATAACAGTTTTTCTGACAGTTTTATCGTGAATACAGTAGGATATATCGCCAATCCGATTATTTCATGGAAAGATCAGATTGATCCATGGTCATCAAGCAACAATAATTAAGTGATTCTTTAAATAATATTAATGTAAAATTAAGGAATATATAATATAATGGGTGTCATGCCAAAAGCAACCTCCAGTTTTTGCTAATTCTATACCTCATACCCACCTTAACCAATATAATTCTACTTGAGACCTATCGAAAGCAATAAATACATACATAAATTAAAACAAACATCATAATACTGCCGGAGAACAAACATGACATTCCATGATATTTTCAGATCATCCTTTTTAGAAAACGCCGTCAGCTTCGCGCCGATGGATTTCCTGCTGGCAATGGCACTGTCCTTTGCCCTTGGCCTCTTTATCTTCTATGTATATAAGAAGACTTTCAACGGCGTGATGTATTCGGCTAACTTCGGCATCTCGCTGCTGGGACTGACGATGATTACCACCATGGTTATTCTGGCAGTTACTTCCAATATCGTCCTGTCTCTGGGCATGGTAGGCGCCCTGTCGATCGTCCGTTTCCGGACCGCCATCAAGGAGCCGATGGACATCGTCTACTTATTCTGGTCGATTGCGGCAGGCATCGTGCTGGGTGCGGGACTGGTCCCGCTGGCAGTTCTGAGTTCCGCCTTCATCGGCCTGATCCTATGGATTTATGCCAACCGCAAAAATGTCACCCCGCCCTACATCATTATTATTACCTGCCGCAATGAGGAAGCGGAAGCAGCTGCCGTCGCTGCCGTCAAAGAAGCGGTCAAAAAGCACCTGCTCAAATCCAAAACGGTTTCACCGGGCCATATCGAAATTACTTTAGAAGTGCGTCCGGATCATAATGATTCCGGTTTTATCAACAGCATATCTTCGCTGGACGGCGTGGAAAACGTGGTGATGGTCAGTTATAACGGCGATTACATAGGATGACAGTAACCGGAGGATAATCCATATGAAAAAGCTAAAAAAGCTGGCATCGGTTTTAGCCGTGGCCGGTACAATAGGAATAACAGCTTTATTTCTTTTTTATCCGGTCAGGGATATCTGGCGGGAATTGTCCAGACGGACAATCTCGCTTGATCAGCCGAAAGAAGCAACAGATGCCACGGCAGCTTCCGCAGATATCAGCGAAGTCATTGCTGCGGGCTCAGCGATTAGCGAGCTGCCGGCGGCAACGATTGCCGGTCTGGATGAGGAGATTGTCAGCAGCCGCGATGTAACCCTGAAGCTGGAAGCGGGTGAACTGGCCTGTGAGATTGACTTATGGCGGGAAGAAGGAGAGGCCTTCGGTTATTTTTTTCTGCCTTCCTTGGCAGCGCAAGAAGACTGCCAGATCAGCGTTCTGGAATGGGTCACCAACGGATATATGGCGATTGACGGCAAGCCTTTGAAAGCCGGCGATGTCCTGCGCGATATCAGCTGGGATATTGCCTATCCGATGCAGTTATATAATAAAGAAGATGAATTGGTGGTGGAATTTTCCGTTTTTTTCTGCTATACGGAACATACCCCGACACTGTTTTTGGAAACAGAATCCGGCAACTTGGACTTTATTCACGAGAATAAGGATAATGAGGAAAAAGGCCGGGCGCAGATCGTCACCGCCGCCGGCGAGATGGTCTATCAGGGTGACCTGGAACAGATGAGCGGCAGAGGCAACAGCACTTGGGGCCTTCATAAGAAATCTTACGAATTCACTTTAGAGAGCAGCACGGATTTGTTCGGCTTCGGGGCGGACAAGAGCTGGAACCTGCTGGCTGACGGCTATGACGACACCCACTTTAGGAACCTGCTGGTCTTTGCCATGGGTGAAAAGGCCGGACTGGCGTACACGCCGCAGGGAACGTTAGTATCGCTGTACTGCAACGGGGAATACCAAGGGATCTATACACTCTGTGAAAAGATTAAGGTAGGCTCCGAGCGGATTGACATCCGGGACATGGAAGCAGAAGTCCTTTCCCTCTACCGGGAAGAAGAAATAGAAAAGATGAAAACCACTCAGGCAAGGACATCGGCGGACGGGAAGCGGAAATGGATGGAAACGGACTATCAGCCGGAGGATATCAGCGGCGGCTATGTGATCGAAAGGGAAGTGCCCGAAAGATTCGAGAGCGAAGTCCTCTGCGGCTTCCGCACCGACCAGGGCGACTGCTATTCGATCGCCAGTCCCCGCTATGCTAGCTTAGAACAAGTCGAATATATAGCCGGCCTGATGCAGGAGCTTCAGGACGCCGCTGCCGCTGACGACGGCATCAACCCGCAGACCGGCAGACACTACACCGATTATATCGACATGGATTCCTTTGTCAGGAAATACCTGGTGGAAGAGATCACAAAGAATTATGACGGCGGCGTCACCAGCAGCTTTTTTTATAAACCGGCTGACAGTCAGAGCACGAAGCTGTTTGCCGGGCCGCTTTGGGATTATGACGTGGCTTTCGGCAACTGTGACCTGGATGAGTTCAACAGTGACCCGACAGGAATCACGATGCTGTATGACCATATCGCCGCTACCGATCTGTACCGGGATCTCTATCTGAAAGAGGATTTCCAGGCGGCAGTTAAGCAGTGTTATCAAGCGGTGTTCCGGCCGATACTGGAAGAGATGCTGAATGTACAGATCGAGGAATGGGATAAGACCTACGGAAAGTCGGTTGACCTATGCCAGATCCGCTGGCGTTCCATGCATAACCGCTACCGCCATTATGATAATCATGAGGATAATGTCCGCTATCTGAAGTATTTCATTGAACAGCGGATGGAATTCTTGGATGAGGTATGGATACATGGCGAGGTCTATCACCGTGTCAGCTTTTATGTGGATGGCCTGCTCTGGAAACGGATCCATATCAAGGATGGGGAATTGCCCGGCCCGGCCCCGGTTCCCCGCCACACCGGTTCCCTGTTGCTGAATTTTACCGCCGATCGGCTCGGGGGCACTGATTATAACGAATACCGGCCGGTATATCAGGACATGGATTATTATGCCCAGTGGAGAGAACCGGCGGATTGAACGGCTGTCACTGGTAGATTTAAGGAAACACTGATCAATCAGTGTTTCCCCCAAATTCAATCAGTATTTTCCAAGAAATTCAATACAGCTCGGGGCTTTCACCGAATAGCAGCAGTCGGTCAGGGAAAGTACCGCATGATGCATATCTGCGGCAAACACCTGGACAGCGTCGTCCAATTGGCCGCATACATATACAAACCGCCCATCCGGGGTAAAGTTAAGGTCGCGGGGCCACAGACAGGGAACATGGCTGGCCAGTGACAGTGCCCCGTTCTCTGGATTTACCCGGAAGACAGCAAGGTTATCGGCAAACCGGTTGCCGACAAGCAAGAGTTGCCCGTCAGGGCTGAAACGGATAGCTGAGGCGGCTTTTTCACCGCGATAGTCTTCGGGCAATGTCGGGACACAGTCCTTAAACTGAAACAGTCCGTCCTGATAACCATAGATAGAAACAGTACTTCCCAATTCAGTAACAACATACAGATGCCGCCCGTCCGGAGCGAACGCCAGATGCCGTGTTCCTTCGCCGCGGGGGGTATTTATGGTTGTTTCCAGCCTTAACAGCCCGTTATCGGCATGGACATAGAACTCAACCACATCGCGTGTAAGATCGGCACAGCAGACATATTTCCCGTCGGGAGAGGGGCCGGTAAAATGGAGGTGAGCGCTTTCCTGCCGGGCATGAGGCCCGCTTCCCGTACAGGGAATCACCTGCAGCGGTTCGGACAGCGAGCCGTCATCAGCGGCAGCCAGGAGGATGATCTTGCCTTCATCGTAGTTGGCGGCATAAACATAGCGGCCGTCAAGACTGCACGACAGATGACACAGCCCGTCGTTGCCGCCGGTGGCAACAGCATTGATAAACGCTAAGGTACCGTCTGCCTGCACCGCATAGGCGGCCACTTCTCCGTTCAGATGCAGTGCGGCAACAGAAGACCGCCTTGTCACGTAGGCAAAACGGCGGTCCATGGAGATAGCAATATAGTTCGGTGCTTCACAGTCAGGCACTTTTTGTAGCAGAACCGGGGCTCCGGTAACAGGGTCCGTTTCAATGACATGGATGCCCGACTGGCTTCCGTCAGCAAAGTTGCCGATATAACCGATAAATTTATTCATATAAGATCTGCTTTCTATGCCTTTCAATTATCTGATCTGTGCATGTAGCCGCTGCAGCGAATGCACCTCCCCATATCCATGCTCTTTCACATATAAGATCCCTTCTGCTGCCGCATTGGCTGCCGCGACCGTCGTCATATAGGGTATCTTAGCCTTGATCGCCGCCTTGCGCAGATAACTGTCGTCATGGACGCTTTCTTTGCCGGCCGGTGAATTAATGATCAGGTCAATCTCCCCGTTCGCGATCAGGTCGGGGATATTCGGGCGGGGTTCATACAGTTTGTTTACTTTCCGGGCTTCGATCCCGGCTTCCTGTATCGTCAGATAGGTATTCTGCGTGGCAACGATGTCAAAGCCGGCCTTGGCAAATTTTCCGGCGATAGAGGCGATTTCGTCCTTATCCCGGTGATTGACCGATATCAGTACCGTCCCGCGCAGCGGCAGCGTTGACTGCGTGGCTTCCTGAGCCTTGAAAAAGGCTTCGCCGGCAGATTCCGACAGTCCCAGCACTTCTCCGGTTGAACGCATCTCCGGCCCCAGGATCGGATCCACTTCCTGGAACATATTAAAAGGAAAGACCGATTCCTTCACTCCGTAAAAAGGAATCTGCTGCTCATGCAAGCCGGGAACCGGCGAAGGCCGTCCGGTAATTTCCGCCGTTATGATATCAATCGCTAACGGCACCATCCGGATATTACATACCTTGGATACCAGCGGCACTGTCCGTGAGGCCCGCGGATTGGCTTCCAGGACATAAACCTTGTCGTTTTCAATGGCATACTGCATGTTCATCAGCCCTTTGACATGCATTTCCTCGGCGATCCGGCGCGTATACTCCTTGATCGTCCGGACGTTTTCGGCGGAAATATGCTGCGACGGTATGATACAGGCCGAATCTCCTGAGTGAACGCCGGCCAGCTCGATATGTTCCATGACCGCGGGAACAAACGCCAGCGTGCCGTCGCTGATGGCGTCGGCTTCGCATTCCATGGCATGGTTCAGGAAGCGGTCGATCAGGATCGGCCGGTCCGGGGTGACGCCGACCGCCGCTTTCATATAACTCTCCATGCTGTCGTCATCATAGACCACTTCCATGCCGCGGCCGCCAAGGACGTAGGAAGGGCGGACCATCACCGGATAACCGATCCGGTGGGCAATCTCCAGAGCCTCCGTCACCGTGGTCGCCATGCCTGATTCCGGCATGGGGATTTCCAGCTTGTCCATCATTGCCCGGAACAGGTCGCGGTCTTCCGCAAGGTCAATCACGGAAGGCGACGTCCCTAAGACCGTCACGCCGTTTTGTTCCAGGTCGGAAGCCAGATTGAGCGGGGTCTGGCCGCCGAATTGGGCGATCACGCCAAGCGGCTGTTCTTTTTTATAGATACTCAGGACATCTTCCAAGGTCAGCGGTTCAAAATACAGTTTATCTGAAGTATCATAATCCGTCGACACCGTCTCCGGATTGCAGTTGACAATTATCGTTTCAAAGCCCAGTTTTTTCAGTGCCAGGGAAGCGTGGACACAGCAATAGTCAAATTCGATGCCCTGGCCGATCCGGTTGGGTCCGCCGCCGAGAATCATGATCTTCGGCTTATCGGTGCGGACCGGGTTGCTGTCAGGGGCATTGTAGGTGGAGAAATAATAGGCACTGTCCGGTGTCCCGCTGACATGGATGCCCTCCCAGGCTTCCTCGACCCCGATGGCAAGCCGCCGTTCTCGGACGGTTTCTTCCGGAAGCTCCAGAAGCTGGCTCAGATATTTATCGGAGAAGCCGTTCTTTTTAGCGCTACGCAGCATCCCGTCCTCCGGCAGCCGGCCGCGGCAGGCCGACAGGGCTTCTTCTTCCCTGACAAGCTCTCGCATCTGTTCGATAAAATAAGTCTTAACCTTCGTAAGCTCATGGATTTCCGCGACAGAAGCCCCCTTTTTCAAGGCTTCATACATGAGGAAATGCCGTTCGCTGGAAGGGATGCCCAGCATCTTAAGCAGCTGTTCTTTGCTTCTGCGGGCAAAATCGCTGGCGTTCCCCAGCCCGTAACGGCCTGTTTCCAGGCTGCGGATGGCCTTCTGCAACGCTTCTTTATAAGTCTTGCCGATGCTCATGACTTCGCCGACGGCCCGCATCTGCGTCCCCAGCTTGTCCTCCACGCCTTTGAACTTTTCAAATGCCCAGCGGGCAAATTTGATCACCACATAATCCCCGCCGGGGACATAACGGTCAAGCGTGCCGTGTTTCCCGCAAGGGATATCCTTAAGCGTCAGCCCGCAGGCCAGCATGGCGCTGATCAGAGCAATCGGGAAGCCGGTGGCCTTGGAAGCCAGGGCGGAAGAGCGGGAAGTCCGGGGATTGATCTCGATGACGATGATCCGGTCACTGACCGGGTCATGGGCAAACTGCACATTACAGCCCCCGATCACTTCGACAGATTCCACGATCCTATAAGCCTGTTCCTGAAGCCGCTGCTGACATGCGTCGGATATCGTCAGCATCGGGGCGGAACAAAAAGAATCGCCGGTATGGATACCGAGCGGATCGATATTTTCGATAAAACAGACCGTAATCATATTGTTTTCCGAGTCCCGGATGATCTCCAGCTCCAGTTCTTCCCAGCCGAGGATCGATTCTTCTACCAGGACCTGGCCGACCAGGCTGGCCTGCAGGCCTCTGGAACAGACCGTCATCAGTTCCTCGCGGTTATAGACCAGGCCGCCGCCGGCGCCGCCCATCGTATAGGCCGGCCGGAGCACCACCGGATAATCCAGCCGGTCGGCAATCGCCAAGGCTTCTTCGACGCTGTAAGCGACCTCGCTGCGGGCCATTTCAATCCCCAGCTCGTCCATCGCTTTCTTAAATTCGATCCGGTCTTCGCCGCGCTCGATGGCATCCACCTGCACACCGATGACTTTGATCTGGTATTTTTCCAGGATGCCGGCCTTGGCCAGCTCGGAACAAAGATTGAGGCCCGACTGGCCGCCCAGATTGGGCAGCAGGGCATCCGGCCTTTCTTTGGCGATGATCTGTTCCAGGCGCTCCTTGTTGAGCGGCTCTATATAAGTGACATCGGCAGTCTCAGGATCGGTCATGATCGTGGCCGGATTGGAGTTGACCAGCACGATCTCGTAACCCAGCGCCCGCAGCGCTTTGCAGGCTTGGGTGCCGGAGTAGTCAAATTCACAGGCCTGACCGATGATGATCGGCCCGGAGCCGATAATAAGTATCTTATGGATGTCTGTTCTTTGCGGCATATAGCTCCTCCTATGTATTAAAATATTACCATTGCAAGTATATCATAGGCAGGTAGGTCTGCCAACTAATTATTGTTTGTTTTTTACATCTTGTAATCTTTTTCTGTTACTGTTCAGACCGTTCAGACCCTATTTTCTTTCCATTTTCAAGTCTGCTCCGCATCATTGCTTCCGACAAGCCGAAGGTCTCGTCATTATCGTCTCCCTGCGGCTCGACATGGATCATGATATCAAAGACATTTTCCAGCCGCTGTTTGATTGCTTCCTCGACCTGTGAGGCGATTTCATGGGCTTCATAGACAGTGATTTCCGGGTTCACGTCGATATCCAGGTCGATGTCCCAGAAACCGGCGACACGCCGCATTCGGGCACGGTGCGGATTGCCGGCTCCTTCTACGGAGCTGACGGCATCAAGGATGACCTGATAGGGTTCCGTGCTGCTGTTGCCGTCCATCAGTTCCAGATTGGCCTCAAGGAAAATCCCGACCGCCGTCTTAATGATCCAGAGCCCGATCAGCCCGGCAATGATGAGGTCGGCATAGCCGGAGCCGGTGAGAGCGGAGATGATCAGGCCTGCCAAGACCCCGCCGGAGACGAGGACGTCGCCGGCCATATTTTTGGCATTGGCTATTATCATGCCGGAATCAGCGCGTTTACCGAGACTGAACTGGCATAAGGCAAGGAGTACCTTGCCTATGATGGAAATGACGGTAATGACGACAGCTAGGAAGGAAGGGGCCGGGGTCTGGCTTTCGGAGAGTAATGAAGTCAGTGAGCTGATTACCAGCTGGCCGCCCATAAAGAAGAGCAGGAATGAAAAAAAAGCAGTCGTAACCGTCTCAGCCCGGCCATGTCCCCAAGGATGCCCTGCATCGGCCGGCTTGGACATGAACCGTACAACGATAAGGGTGATTATGCTGATCAGGGCATCGGCTGATGAGTCGATACCGTCGCTGACCAAGGAAAAGCTGTTTGATAAGGTGCCGGCAAGTATCTTAAGGACAGCCAGAAAAATATTGCCGGCCAAGGCGATTGCTGCAGCATTACGAATGACTTTATTGTTATTTTTGTTAATCCAGACCATTTTTATACTCCTTCCCAGAGTTAAAACGGATGTCCTTGATGCTCAATATATATTTCAGAAAGATCAGAATTATACATCACAGTCACTATACTCATCTTTTGACAGTTAACTTTTCAGTTGTCTCTATACGGTCTAAATTGCCATAAGAATATCATAGGAACTCAAAAAAGGCAAGTTAATGATGATATTTGTACTTAAACTATTTGTGATTCAAGAAGAAGATACAACTTTTTTGATAAACATGGCATTATACTCTTTTCTGGGAGGATTCTTATATATATACAATTTAATTTGTTTTTTACAGGAAAAGTGTTATAATCCTGTCTTTGACAG
>DBDJ01000051.1 GCA_002293525.1 Lachnospiraceae bacterium UBA935 | reverse complement strand
TGATTAGGCTGCGGCTGATTGGGCATCGGCTGATTGGGCTGCGGCTGGTTAGGCTGCGGCTGATTGGGCTGCGGCTGGTTAGGCTGTGGCTGATTAGGCATCGGCTGATTGGGCTGCGGCACACCTTCCCCTCCGGGATAAATCACGATTCGAGAACCAACTTGCAGATTGTGCGGATTAATTCCCGGATTACTTGCTACAATGTCTTCTACTGTAGTATCATACATTCTTGCCAGCCAAAAAATAGTATCTTTGGGCCTGATAACATGATATAGTCTTTGGGATTGATTCATTTTTGGGGATCGATTCATTATAGTACTTCCTGCTCTTTTATTGTACTTTATGCTGAAATTCTTAAATTGTGTTATCACCAAACGTTACTATTCACAGGTAGTATTCCGCGAGGTGTTTTGTACAAAAGTATTCTGTACGTTTCTTAAAACCATCCAGTTGAGATACCGAATCGTCATATTGCCCAGGCATCATTGGCTCAGGTGACTTGCGGCAGAAAATTAGTGCAGCTTATTTCTTGCCCCACGATAAATCAGGGTTGGGCGGCCACGGATGGCCGACCAAGCCGTCACGCGCCACGGACGGCGCTTGACGGCGACACGGAAGCTGCCAATATTGGGGCGCAAGAAATTTAGCGGAACTTATTTTCGAGAGCCGGAACCGGAGCCAATGATGCCTGGGCAATATGGCGATGACCGCTAAAACAATAACAATGACCTCTAAAGTAATTCATTTCAATTAACCCTTTACACAGAACACATGTTCTGGTATAATATAATTCCACACTGGTACAGCTACTCTATAAGAAAGGGGCCGCATGAATAAGATCATCTTTCATATTGATGTGAATAGCGCATTTTTGTCATGGGAAGCAGCATACCGTCTGCATCATCTTAATGGTACCGTTGACCTACGGGAAATAGATGCTGTCGTGGGCGGCGACATGGAAAGCCGCCATGGCATTATCTTAGCCAAGTCCCTTTCCGCCAAGCGTTACGGTATCCGCACAGGCGAAAGCATTCCGGAAGCCCGGCAGAAATGTCCGCATCTTTTGATCGTACCACCCCATTATCAGCTCTATGACCAATGCTCCCACGCTTTTATTGCGCTCCTTCAGGAATACTCCCCGGATGTCGAACAGTATTCCATTGACGAGGCTTTTGTCGATATGACCGGAACCAGCCATCTATGGGGCGATCCGGTCACAGCAGCCAACACGATAAGGGAGCGGATAAACCGCGAACTGGGTTTTACGGTCAATATCGGGATATCTGTTAATAAGCTGCTTGCCAAGATGGCCTCGGAACTGCGGAAGCCGAATCTGGTCCATACGCTTTTTCCAGAGGAAATACCGGCAAAAATGTGGCCCCTTGAGGTTTCTGAGCTTTTCTTCGTAGGCAGGGCCACTTCTAAGAAGCTTCATACCTTGGGAATACAGACCATCGGAGACCTGGCCCAAGCGAACGTTTCTATGCTCTTAAGCCACTTGAAAAGTCATGGGCAGACCATATGGGATTACGCCAACGGCAGGGATTTTTCTGTTGTGGAAAGTGTCTCGCCTAAGAATAAGGGATATGGCAATTCCACCAACATTGCCTTTGACGTAACCGATGCCGCTACCGCCAGCCTAGTCCTGCTGTCTTTGGCCGAGTCAGTAGGCCTCAGGCTCAGGAAGGATGCGGTAAAGTCCGAAGTAATATCCATCGGGATCAAATCCTATGACATGCAATATTCCTCACACCAGAAAACCCTGATGTCTTCTACCAATATCACCGCTGAGATTCATCGCGCCGCGATGGAACTGTTTCACGAATTATGGGATCACCGGACACCGATCCGGCATCTTGCCCTCCATGCCGGAAGACTGAAAGACAGGGCGGACTTAAGACAGCTCAGCCTGTTCGATATGGCTGACTTTCCTTCCCCGGAAGTACCCCGTCCTGCCTATGAAAAACTCGAAAAAGCTGATATAATGGCTGATCTGATCAGGCAGCGCTACGGCATCGATGCCCTCAAGCGAGCCGCGTTCCTAAAAGATTCACGGATCAGTCACATATCCGGCGGTATCTCCCGTGAAAAACATTCCGTAGACTATTCACTCTTGCAAATTGATTGATAGCCGCTTGATATAGGAAAGTTATGCTTTCAACTGGAGGTGTTCTATGCTGATGCCTACTGGCAGCAATCTAAACTTTAATACGGAGAATATCGATGCCCCCAAAGGGCGCCAGCGTGAGATTGCCTGCTACAGCTGGACTACCGCTTCGGGGGCCATTAGGCCTATTATGTTTAAAATCATGGATGAGAACGACGTCATACAAACAATCAAGATAACTCAAGTGAACTATTCCGAGAAAAAAGTCTATTGCGGCATCCCTTCGTTTGAATTTAACTGTGACGCTATTATTAACGGAATACGGGTGAACCTGATCCTGCAATATTTCACCGAAACCTGTAAATGGTTTCTATTAGAGAAGTTGTCCGACCTGTTACCTGCCGGCAGGCCGGCCCGTCAAATCAAACGATAATGCCGGAGCCGACAGACCCGATGTGCTTGTTTTTCATATTACCTTTATATAGCCCGTACACTTTTTTCCTGAATTCCACATCACTGTCAGAGAAACTGACCTTAGCCTGCATAAAAGGATTCTCTTTATGATCTACCTCTTTATGATCTACCTTTTTATGATCTGCTTTTGGAGAATCTGCTTTATCTCGGTTAGGTGTTGTAGATGTATCTTTTACTGGTGTTCCGGCTTCCGGAAGTTCATTTATTGGCGTGCCGTTAGCTGGCAATTTATCCGGCGGCATGCCGTTAGCTGGCAATTCATCCGGCGGCGTGCCGTCAGCTGGCAATTCATCCGGCGGCGTGCCGTCAGCTGTAACCTCGCTCGGTGCCTCGTCCGCTGCCAGTTCCTCCTGTGTTAGACCCTGCTCCTCAACCTTTTCACGGACCTCTTCGGCTCTGTCGCTTTCGTCTTCCAGGTTGCGGTATTGCGTGGTTTTTACAAATTTACCAAAGGCATTCTGCAGGTGGTTCAGGCGCATCATGGTTGTCGAAGCCTGCTGCTTTTCCGCTGCTCCGGTTCCTTTTGTTGCCTTCACCATGGCAAGCGATTGCGTATATACTTGCAACACCTCCATTTTGCTTTTCGCGGCTTCCATCTGTATTTCCAGCTGTTTACGCTCCATTAATATCTTTATGACCTGCTGATAGCAGTCCGGGGCGTTTTTGGCCAAGTACTCCATTTCCTCGGAAGTCAGTTCCTGGCCGCCCTTGAACTTGGCCATGATATTTTCAATCTTTTTGGCAACCGGATTGTTATCTTCCTTAAAGTGCTCAATAAGACTGTCTTCAGAGCCCAATTTTATTGAATTATCTGCATTAAAATCGGTCTTCTTTTGACTGCCTCCCATACTCAACGTCCATGTATCAAACATCTGATTGGCAGTAATTCCTATGCCGGAAACGTTCATGATTACACCTCCTTGTGTTCTCATGTGCATCTAGAATCAGAGAATCCTAGATTACTTATTTATATCGGCATATCATGAAGATTTCTTTAGTGAAGGCCATGGAGAAAACGTACATGACCGGCTATCGTATCTGCTGATTTATAGTCACAGCCGCCAGATATCGCGGTTATATTCCGCGATCGTCCGGTCCGATGAAAAGAAGCCTGCCTTTGCGATATTGACTAGCATCATCTTCTTCCATTTCATCTCATCCTCATAATCGGCAAACATCTTATCCTTGACCCGGATATAGTCTTCCAGATCCAGAAGTGTCATAAACCAGTCCTTGTTCAGCAGCTCGTCGTACAACCGCTTGAGGTTTTCTTTGTGCCCGGCTTTCAGCGCCTGCTTGCCGACGATGAAATCAACGGCCTGCCTGATCACCTTGCTCTTTTTATAGTAATCCCTTGCGACATAGGCCGGCTTGCCGCTTTTGATCTTTTCATAATGGCGGATTACGGTTTCTGCCTTCTCTCCGAAAATATATATGTTCTCGTCTCCCACCAGTTCATGGATCTCGACGTTGGCACCGTCGGAAGTGCCGATCGTCACGGCACCGTTAAGCATCAGCTTCATATTGCCGGTTCCCGAAGCTTCCTTGGAAGCTAATGATATCTGTTCGGAAACATCGCAGGCCGGAATCAGCTTCTCCGCGTAGCTGACGTTGTAGTTCTCCACCATCAGCACGGTCATGTGCGGGCTTACGTCCGGGTCATTGTTGACGATTTCCTGCATGACCAGGATCAGGTGGATGATATCCCGCGCTATCACGTAGGCCGGAGCTGCCTTCGCGCCGAAGATGAAGGTAAGCGGCGTAGCGGGTATTTTACCGGCCTTGATCTCTAGGTACTTGTGGATAATATAAAGGGCATTCATCTGCTGGCGCTTGTATTCGTGAAGCCGCTTAATCTGGATATCGAAAATAGAATTCTCGTTCAGCTCTAGGCCTTCTTTGGCTTTTACATAGGCGGCCAGCTCACTTTTCTTATTTTTCTTGATGGCGGCTATCTTATCCAGTACCGCTAGGTCGTCTTTGTATTCCAGCAGCCTTTCCAGCTGGGCAGCGTCCTCCCGGTAGCCGTCGCCGATGGTGGCGGTCAGCAAGGCGGTCAGTTCCCGGTTGCATGATAAAAGCCATCGGCGGAACGTAATCCCGTTGGTCTTGTTGTTAAACTTGCCGGGATAAATCTCATAAAAATGGTGCAGCTCGGTGCTTTTCAAGATGTCGGTATGTATGGCGGCAACTCCGTTTACCGAAAAACCGTAGTGGATGTCGATATGAGCCATGTGTACCGTCTTGTTGCTGTCGATGATCTGTACCGCGTCTTTCTTATAATTCTCCCGTACTTTTCTATCTAGGGCTTTGATGATCGGCACTAATTGCGGGACTACCTTGCGGAGGTATTTGACCGGCCATTTTTCCAGCGCTTCCGCCAGGATGGTATGATTCGTATAGGCACAGGTCTTCCTGACCACGTCGATGGCCGTATCAAGCGAAAATCCCTTTTCTTCCGTCAGGATACGGATCAGCTCCGGGATAATCATCGTGGGATGGGTGTCATTGATCTGGATCACGGCATGTTCATATAATTTATTGAGATCATGATTTTTTTCCTGCATTTCCTGTAAAATAAGCCGGGCGGCATTGGCTGACATAAAATATTCCTGAGCAATGCGCAGCAGATTCCCGGCCACGTCGGAATCATCCGGGTAGAGAAAGAGGGTCAGGTTCCGGCGGATGTTGTTTTTATTGAATTCAATCCCTTTTTTGACGATGCGCTCATCGGCGCTTTCAATATCAAACAGATGTAGCTTGTTGATCCCTTGGCCGTAGCCGGCAATGTCGATGTCGTAGAGGCGCGAGGTCACTTTATGAGGGCCGAAATGAATATCATAGGTCACATCGGTCCGGTGCAGCCATGAATGTGGTTCAATCCAGCTGTTTTTTTCCGCCTTTTGCAAGCGGTCTTCAAATACCTGCTTGAACAAGCCAAAATGATAACACAGGCCAATGCCGTCTCCCGGAAGCCCCAGGGCTGCGATCGAGTCTAGGAAACAGGCGGCCAGCCTTCCCAGTCCGCCATTGCCCAGCGAGGGCTCCGGCTCCAGCTCTTCAAGGACCCCTAAACTCTTTCCCTTGGCAGCCAGTAAGTCCCGGACAATATCATATATGCCAAGATTGAGCAAGTTATTGGCCAGCAGCCGGCCGATCAGAAACTCTGCCGAAATATAGTAAACCTTTTTGGTGCCTTCGATTCTTTCGCTGTTTTCCATCAGCTGCCTGCATAACTGCAGCACTGCATAATAGGCTTCTTTGTCGGTAAGAGCGGCCATATCCTTGCCATACATTTCTTTGGTAACCGACTCCAGTTTATTTTCCAAAGTCATACTTGCCATTTCCTTTTGAATATTCATTTTCACCTTTCACCCCTTTCAGTTTTTCCGCCTGCTTCTATTCATCTCATCATATAACAAAAGAGTGATATTGTCTATCACCCTTTTATCTGTTGTGCTTATGTTGTATTTATGTTGTATGAATGGTGTATTAATGTCCTATAAAATGGTAAATTGATGCTGTATCTAAGTCCGGTTATCCCTTTAAATATCTGGATCCGGGCCTCACTCAGTTATCGTAACCAGATTCATCATGTTGATCAGCAAATAAAAAATACTGCCTCTTTCCACCAGCGGTAGCACGAGCATCCCGTCGACTTTTATTTCTTTCATCGCGAGATAATTCCGGGGCGGGAGCAGATCCATGACTGCCCCTTCCTGACTGAGCGCGGAAGCGTATTGGCTGCTGATATCGCTGATAATTTCACTGATCACATCCAGCACTTCTTCATCCACTTCTTCATACTGGTCATGCATATAGCGGGAAGCGACCGCCGCCAGCGCCTTGTCCTTCCCTACCAAAGCCAGGGAAAAACCGGTTTTGCCTTCAACAAATTGTATTGTTCCGTTCAATGCTTCAAATTGATCCGTGATAAATGCTTTCAGGGGATATATCCGGGAATCAACATTACGGATCAAGTTACGGACAGCCACGCAGGCCACATCAATATAATGGGACGCCTCCTCCGGAAAATACATGGGCAGGATCCGGTTTACATCGTCGCTTTTCAGGTCTTCCAGATCGGCGATGGTAAGATCGTTGTTCTGCTGAAAGTCCATCAGATATTCTTCCAGTTCTACGATGTTCATCAGCTTCTGGTTCTCAAGGGTCTGGGCAAATGACATATAAGAATCGCCCTGTTTCCTCAGCAAGGAGCTCACCTGCCCCTCGGTCAGATAGCCCCGTTCAACGGCAATCTCCGCAAACGCCCGGTCGGAATCAGTCTCGACATTAATGGATTTGACCTCGTCATATGATAAAATACCTTCCGAAACGGCTATCAGCCCTAACTTTGCTCTTACACGCTTTTTTTTCTTTAAGATTTCAGCAAACTGTTCTTTGGTAATCAGGCCGCGGCCGAGCAGATAATTACCGATGATGTGTGATACCATGTTTACCCCCTCCGTAAAATCCTACATTATGCGTATATCATCCATACGGCCAGCAAGCCGTCTTGTTTCTAAGTCTTTAGTCTTTGTCCCTAAGTCTTTAGCCCTTTTTCCTGACTAGATGGCGTGGCATCCCGTTGATAAACAGCGGTGTCAGCTCGCCCATGATCAGCGGCCTAGCATACTTGATATATTCTTCCGTCAAGCCGCAGCCGTCCTCGGTAATCCATTCCGACGGCACGCCTCTTTCGACATTGGCAATGGCATGGATGTCATAGGCACTTGTCCCGCACTGATAAGGATCGTCGCCGTTGCGGTTCAACGTGATCATCATGCCTGTCTTACCTTCTTCCGCGGCCATGACGGCATCATAGCCTACCTGGAACGCTTCGTTGATGTCGGTCAGGGAAGCTAAGTGGGTCGCGGCGCGCTGCAAGGTAGAAAACTCGATCGCCCGGGTCTTAAGCCCGGTCTCTGCCGCCACTTTATTGGCCAGCGTGGCGGCGCAGCCAGACAGCTGCTTATGGCCGAACGCATCCACGAAGTCAGAGGCATTGCCCAGTTCACATACAAAACGGCCGTCGGCCAGCGCCACTCCCTCCGATACGGCGATTACTACCGATGATTTGGTAGCTGCCAGGTGTTTTACCTTTTCCATAAATCTGTCCATGTCAAAAGTGACCTCCGGCATGTAGACCGCATCAGGCCCGGAACAGTCTTCACCTTTGGAAAGAGCCGCGGCTGCCGTCAGCCAGCCGGCATGTCTTCCCATGATCTCTACAATTGTTATGGTGGGTTTTTCTACGCCGAAAGATTCGTTGTCACGGATAATCTCTTTCATGCTGGTAGCGATATATTTGGCCGCCGAACCGTAGCCGGGGCAATGATCGGTAATGGGCAGGTCGTTATCGATGGTCTTGGGTACTCCCATAAATCTCTGCGGCTTACCGTGAGCCGCCGCATAATCGGAAAGCATTTTTACGGTATCCATGGAATCATTGCCGCCGGCATAGAACAAGCACTCGATGTCATGTTTTTCCATAATCTCAAATACTTTTTCATAAGTAGCCTCATGGCCCTCGATCTTCGGCATCTTGAACCGGCAGGAGCCTAAAAATGCGGAAGGGGTTCGCTTTAACAGCTCAAGCCCGGCCTCATCGGCAAGATATTCATCCAGATCACATAGATTATCCTGCAAAAAACCTTGGATGCCATGAACCATGCCATATATTTTCTTTACGCCTAATTTCTTAGCGGCCGCATAAACTCCCGCTACCGACGAATTAATTACGGCGGTAGGTCCGCCGGACTGTCCAATAACAATATTTCCTTTCATGCTTTTTCTCCTTTTCGTATGTTTATCCAAAACGATTATAGCAGAAATTGTCATCCATCACAATAGGAAATATGGTCTCGTTCCAGTCCGTGCATGCGGACCAAAAACCTTTTTATCGGCTGTTATTATCTGTCTGAACTACTAGCTCGTAAAATTCTTCCCGGTATTCGTCATTCAGGGGCATTTCATTCAGCTGGGAACGGACATGGTCGAGGGAGGCCTCTCCCTGATAGTCGCTTTGCGAAACCAGCATGCCGAATTCGGCCACTGCGGCGGCAAATTTCCAGTCCGTACTCGGATCCGGGCTGTAACTGCTAAAATCGACCGGATATTCCAGCTGGCTGGCGGTATCTTCGGACGGTTTTTTATAGCGGATGCTAATGGTCAGCCATTCTTCGCTGTGTGCCGTGCTGCTCCCTGTTTCTTCATGATTTTCGGCGTATTTGAGGTCACTTGTGGCGATTCCTTCTAGCGGCTCTGCCAGCTTGATTTCGTATAAAGCCGTCACGCTGTGGCCGGCGCCGATTTCCCCGGCATCCTTGGTGTCATCCTTAAAGTCTTCCGCTGCCATCCGGCGGTTTTCGTAGCCGACGAGACGGTATTCTGCCACTACGGCGGGATTAAACTCCACTTGGAGCTTGACGTCTTTGCATACGGTGAGGAGGGTGGCACCCATTTCCCGGACCATGACTTTGCTGCTTTCCCGTTCCGAATCGATATAAGCATAGTTGCCGTTTCCCTTGTCGGCTAGGGTTTCCATTTTATTATCCTTGATGTTGCCGGTGCCGAAGCCTAAGACAGTTAAGAATACGCCGCTTTCTCTCTTCTGGCTGATCAGCTCTTCCAGTTCTGATTCGCTGGTCAGGCCGACGTTCAGGTCGCCGTCGGTGGCTAAGATAACCCGGTTGTTGCCGCCCTCGATAAAGTTCTCCTCCGCCAGTTCATAAGCGGTGATGATTCCGGCACTGCCGTGGGTGCTGCCGCCAGCCCTCAGGTAATTAAGGGCATCGATGATGACTTTGGTCTGATTGCCCCTCGCCCCGTCCAGCACGATTTCGTCACTGCCGGCATAGGTTACGATGGACACGACATCCTTGCTGGTAAGGTTCTCGGCCAGCATGGAAAAGGACTTCTGCAGCAGGGGCAGTTTGTCGGGATCGTTCATGGAACCGGATACATCCAGCAAAAAAACCAGGTTGGAGGCCGGCGCCATATCAAAATCAATGTCTTCGGTTTTCAGGCCGATCGTCAGCAGCTCAGCTTCCGGGTTCCAAGGACATTCTGAGATCTCTGTAGTCACGCCGAAGGGCTCATTGCTCTTGGGCATATTGTAATCATAAGTAAAATAATTAAGCATTTCTTCGATTCTTACCGAGTCTTCCGGGAAATCGCCGATTCCGTAGCCGTCGTTGATCATCCGGCGGAGATTGCTGTAGGAAGCGGTGTCCACATCGGCGGAAAAAGTCGATAACGGTTCCCGGGCAACGGAGGCAAAACCTGTTTCGCTGATATCGCTATACTCTTCGGTCCCTGGATCAATGACATCATTGTCATAACTATAGTCGTAGATGGAATCCAGATAACTATCTGCCGGTTCCTCTACGGTCACGTACTCCGCCGTATCTGTGCTATAGTAACTGTCGCTTTCTTCTCTAGGACCGCAGGCCGCAAGGCCTCCGGCTAAGAGCGCGCCTACTAAATAGCAGGCCACTAACTTTCTTTTCATAAAACTTTCCTCCCAAAAAGTAATATTTTTATAGCAACATAAGAGCTATATAGCTATTATATCACCATTTTAGCCAGTAGAATATTATAATATATTAATAATTATGGCAATTAATATAATAATTGTATCACAATAATTATTATAACAGGAAATGGCGCGGCGCAAATTGTATAACTCAAATTATCGCTAGTCATTTCTATCAGCCTGGATCACCAGCTCATAGAATTCTGCCCGGTATTCGTCATACAAGGGCATTTCTTTCAGCAGGGAACGGACATGATCTAGGGAAGCTTCCCCTTTATTGCTGCTTTGAGAAGCCAGCAGACCGAATTCGGCCACTGCGGCGGCAAATTCCCAGTCTGAACTCGGATCCGGGCTGTAACTGCGATAATCTACCGGATAGTCCAGCTGGCTGGCAGTATCTGCGGACGGTTTTTTGAAGCGTATGCCGATGGTCAGCCATTCTTTGCTGCGTGCCGGGCTGGCATCGGATGTGGGATGGTTTTCGGCGTATTTGAGTTCACTGGTGGCGATTCCGGTTAATGGCTCTGTCAGTTTGATTTCATATAGCGCCGTCACGCTGTGGCCGGCGCCGATTTCCCCAGCATCCTTGGTATCATCTTTGAAATCTTCTGCCGCCATCCGGCGGTTTTCGTAGCCGATGAGACGGTATTCTTTCACTACGGCAGGATTAAATTCTACCTGGAGTTTGACGTCCTTACATATGGTGAGGAGGGTAGCGCCCATTTCCTGAACCAGAACCTTGCTGCTTTCCCGTTCCGAATCAATATAAGCATAGTTGCCGTTTCCCTTGTCGGCTAGGGTTTCCATTTTATTATCTTTGATGTTGCCCGTGCCGAAGCCTAGGACGGATAAGAATACGCCGCTTTCTTTTTTCCGGCTGATCAGTTCTTCCAGTTCTGATTCGGTGGTCAGGCCGACGTTCAGGTCGCCGTCGGTGGCTAAGATGACCCGGTTGTTGCCGCCTTTGATAAAATAAGTCTCCGCCAGTTCATAAGCAGTTATGATACCGGCGCTGCCGTTGGTGCTGCCGCCGGCGTCCAGGTTATTCAGGGCTTCTTTGATGGTTTGGGTATTATTGCCCTTCACCCCTTCCAGCACGATGTCGTCGCTGCCGGCGTAGGTTACGATGGAGACACGGTCCTTGCCGGTAAGGTTCTCGGTCAGCATAGAAAAGGACTTCTGCAGCAGGGGCAGCTTGTCAGGTTCTGCCATGGAGCCGGATACGTCCAGCAAGAAAACCAGATTGGAGGCCGGCGCCTTGCTATAATCAATATCCTGAGTTTTCAGGCCGATCATCAGCAGTTCGGTTTCCGGGTTCCAGGGGCAGGCGGAGATTTCCGTTGTCACGCCGAAGGGCTCATTTCTCTTGGGCATGTTGTAGTTATAGGAAAAATAGTTAAGCATTTCTTCGATTCTTACCGAGTCTTCCGGGAAATCGCCGATTCCGCAGCCGCCGTTGATCATCCGGCGGAGATTGCTGTAGGAAGCGGTATCCACGTCCGCGGAAAAGGTTGAGAGGGGCTGCCGGGCAACGGAGGCAAAACCGGTTTCGCTGATGTCGCTGTACTCTTCGCTCCCTGGATCAATGACACCGGTGTCATAGTCATATATAGAACCCAGATAGCTGTCGTAATATGCTTCGCTTCTTTCGGAATCTTGGGCTACATTCTGTTCCGCGCTTGGTGCCATATCATAATAGGCATTGCCGCTTTCTGCTTGCGGCAGCTCGGATGCGCTTTCAAAATTGATTTGGGGGCTTTCCTGACTATCGGGATAAGCATATTCCGGGGCCGTGACCGGCGTTTCTCCTGCCGGAACCTCAGTCTGGGCAGCAGAGTTATCGTCTTTATTGCCGCAGGCAGAAAGTCCTCCGGTCACGATCGTGCTAAATATAAGCCACGCCATGATTTTTTTCGTAATGATTTTTGTTTTTGTGATTTCTTTTTTCATGATATCCTCCCATAAATTCGTACAATTTTAAAAATACATTTGGATAGTTATTCTTAAAATTTATAAGTTATCAAAGATACGAACGGTATGGTATCAATTTATGGGGATAATAAAAATTTTGCGAGATTTTGGGGGAAAATATTTTACTAAATAATCAAGGTTTATAGTGCTTTACCACATCAGCTTCAAAATAGGAAGCCTCCTCACTATAACGCAGAGTGACTTGGTAGTATTCTCCGACGCTGATGTCATTTACCACTGCTGAATTTTTAATAAAAGATATTGTATCGCCCTTCTCAAACAGCTTATTGGGGTCCTCTTGGATAACGGCGTAATAAACGGTGACCGTCCCGTCAATTTCCCAGGCAGTGACGGTAAGGCTTACCCCCTTGACCGTCTGCCCGTCAGTCAGCAATCCGCTGTAGTCTTTTTGATCTTCTGATGTCCGATACTCATTACTTTCCATTCCGTCAGTTTGACTGTCTGCTTCCGGCATAACTGCGTCAGACTTTTCATCAGCGATTATTTCCCTTGATGAATCGCCGGTGCCAACTTGCGGCAACTGGGATTCCGGTGCGGATCCTCCCGTGGACGAATCTTCTGCGGCTGCTTCCGCCATCTCAGCTTCCGCGGCTGGTGCTTCTGCCATCTCAGCTTCCGCGGCTGGTGCTTCTGCGTCCGGCATCATCGACATCTCGTTTATCTTGCCGCGGTTAAGCGCCGCCGGGATAATTATGGCAGCACATATGCAGGCGGCAACGATTCCGGCATATTTGCGGAGGGAACGGCGGGGCATAACCCGGTTTCTCTGCGCGGGACTAACATCGCTACGGTTCCTACGGGCGGGATCGTTACGGTTCACGGTTTCACTTGACCGGGAATCGGGAGCTGCTTCAATGGACTGAGTATTTAATCCGGCTTCAATCCGGTTCCACAGATCAGGAATATCGCTTTCAGCCAGTTGCCGGTATTCTTCTTCCAATACTTTACTCATATCCGCACCTCCTTAGTTTTTTAATAGCATTCTGGTACCGCCAAGTAACCGTTCCCATAGGGATATTCATAATCTCAGCGATTTCTTTAAATGTCAGCTCTCCGAGCACCTTCATGCTGACAATCTGGCGTTCCGCTTCTTTCAGGGCCGCTAGGGCCGCCTGAAGGGATATTTCTTCTACCACGATAGCTTCCGTCGTCGGGCCAGTGCGTTCGCCGGGGAGCTGTTTCCCGGAAAGAAATCCTTCCTCCGGATCTGTACCGATATCCTGCAACATGGCGGTCAGTTCTTCTTTGCGGTATTTGCGGAGGAAGTCAATCGCCATGTTCCTTGCCGTCACTGTGAGGAAGGCTTTGTGGCCGTTTCCCGGCCGGTAGCTGCCTGCTCTGCCCCATAGCTTAATAAAAAACTCGCTGGTAACATCTTCCGCATTTTCTTTATTTTGCAGGATCTCAAAGATGATGCGGTAAATATATCCGATATAAGCTTCATAGATTTCTTTCAGTCCGGCTCTGTCTCCACGGAGCATCCGTGCAATAGCGGCCTCAAATTGCTCATTCGTCACGTGAGTGACTCCTTTCTATATTTATACGGCAGATAACGGGCGGATTTATGGATAAATAAAAACTTTTACTCGTCCTTCAGAAGCAAAGCCCGGCAAGGTGCTCCTTCCGCGCCGCCCAGTTTCAACGGAGCGGCACTTAAGAAATAGGTTCCGGCAAAAATCGTTGCGGTTATCGTCTCTGTGGTTGGCACATCTTTAAGCACCAAGCCTTCCAGCAAAACGACTTCCCGTCCCAGCAGTTCATAGTGGACGGCGACGGGATCCTCCGGCGGCCCGATGGTCTGGTATTCACTGCCGATCAGTTCAATATGATAGCGGTTCAGCTGTCGGGCTCCCGCTATGGTAAGCATCGCCTTGCCCTTGAACAGGATTCTTTTATAAGCCGGATCATTTTCCTTGCCATGGTAAATGGCCTTAACCATTTCTTCCGTGATAAATCCCGTGGTTTCAATCACCGCCGCTTCACCGACACATTTGGACAGGTCTAGTTGCTCAATTTTTTTGCCATTATCAAGAAAGTGCCACGGGGCATCTAGATGAGTCCCGTTATGGACATTCATCGTAAGTTCGGAAAGATTGCAGATATCCCCACCGGCAATACTGCGGACTTGCCTATGAACCGGACTTGCGTCGCCAGGATAGACACTGCTGGAAAACAGCTCTTGGGTTATGTCATATATTATCATGTTGCGCTACGGCTCCTTTTTTATTATTAGGCATGGCTACTTTGGCTTGATATGACTCCTTTGGCTTGGTATGGCTCCTCTTTTATTTTTGTCCTTCTGGTGGGCATAAGGATTTTTTATGGAAAATATATTGAATAATAACAAAAATCATGGTTGATGCCGCAATAAAAATAATGCCCACTCCCGGTCTTACCGCTGCACGATAAAATTCTTCGTTGTAAGAAAGAACATAAATACTGATATTGGCTATGCTATGAAATAAAACAGGAGCCAGGAAAGCATTGTAGCGATAATATGCAAATACAATCAGAAGCCCCATAATCATTGCATAGACTCCTTGAACAATATTTTGATGATATATCGCGAATAAAAACGAGGAGAGCAATATGGCCAGCGGTAAAGGATAATGTTTTTTCATCCGGTTATAAATGATCCCACGGAACAGCACCTCTTCTGCCAATGGCGAGATAAGGCCGAATACCGTCACACCGATTCCGAAAGGGATCATGGCCTGATTTTCCGCCGTTCTAGAATAGGCATCCGAGATTTTCGTAATTCCTGTAACGGAAAACAGGATATTGATTCCGAGAGCGGAAGTAAATGCCAACGCCGCCATAAGCATATATTCCATGAGCTGCCTTAACTGCGGCAGCTTTGGGCGGACTAGGGATTCAATCGGGAGCGGCTTAGGGGGATCAGCTATGGCCGGGGGCATCGGCGGGAAGGATCTGGGGGCATCAGCTATGGCTGGGGAGTTAGGCGGGAAGGATCTGGGGGCATCAGCTATAGCTGGGGACTGTGCAGGCCGGAACACGGTTTTAAGCGGTCCGATTTCCTTCCGGGCAGCTCGACGGATCGCAAACAGGCCGGCCGAAATATAAAGTCCTGTCATAATACCCTGCAACATTCCCGGATGTTCGGCGATAAACGCCAAGTAAGAATCCCCCAGATATTGGCCGGATATCTGCAGGAGCTGCAGCAACACCATCTGAGCGAAAATACATGCCGCGTTATAAATAATAAAAGGCAGCAGAACATCCCATGTTTTCCGGAAAGAACCGGGTAATTTCATGATAGTCTCCATTTCTTGTGTTTAGTATTTCTTTATCTGTGATACTTTTTATACTTCATGGATTTATTATTTATATATCTTTCTATTACATCTGATTATATGCATTTGGTTACATATATCTGATATCTGATGACATGCTTCTAATCATAAGTATATCTTACAAGTCAAGCTTCATGAATACTGTGCTTCCGACAGGACTGTCATTGTACGGCGGAATGCGGTAAAAACCTATGTTTTCATATAGTCTTATAGCAGCAGCCAGGCTAGGCAAAGTATCCAGTAACATATACTGATAACCGATATCTGCCGCATCCTGAATAATACGTTCAGACAGTGACTTGGCCACTCCCTTATTACGGAACTGTGGCCTGACATATAGGCGCTTCATTTCACATTCTGTTTGATTCATCGGACGTAAAGCGATACAGCCGGCGGCCTGTCCGGCACAATATGCAATATATAGGCGACCAGCAGGCATGGCATATTTTTGATTTAGATTATTTATTTCGTCTTCATAATTCTGAAGTTCCAGATAGCTCTGAAAATTACTCTCTATGGTGAAAAGAGACTGCGTATATTCGTTAAATAAAACTTTTATATTCTCTATGTTATCATATGTATATGCAGGCCGGATATCCAAAGGCATGGCAAACCCTCCGTATAATCTGCAAAGGCCCTATGGCAGTGAGGTTGTGCATAGAGCCTTTTATCTTTTTATTATCTTTTCTGCTGCGGTTAAATCGCGGAAGCAAAGGGATATGCTGTTTTAGTCCTGCCGATCCCCCGTTTGTTAATTAATTTCTTCAGTTTTTCGGGCACTAGGATATAGATTATTTCGTCCATAATTAATGACAACCTTACTGCAAACTCCTGATGCGTAATTAAAACTGATAACTATTGTATTATTGGGGTTTGACGTTAATAGAAATTATAAGGCATTGAAGATAAAAAATCAAGAATTTTGGTTCTTGAATATTATATAGAAGCATGCTATAATCTCAAGTTAGGGAGGCATAGCTCAGTTGGGAGAGCACTTGCTCGACAAGCAAGGGGTCACTGGTTCGAGTCCAGCTGTCTCCATGGTGAGAAAACCTTGTAAACATCGGTGTTTGCGGGGTTTTCTTTTTTATTGTTGCGGGCCGTTTTGGGGTCAAAATGGCCGACTTCTAACGGAACTTCTAACGGATTTTGGGAATGGGTCAAACGGGGAGCTTTATTTTCTCGTTGAGGCTGTCGACCATCATTACTTTTGTTGTGTATTCTAAGTGGGCGTAGATGTTTGCCGTGGTGGAGATGTCGTTGTGTCCGAGCCATTCCTGGACTTCTTTGAGGCCGAATTTCAGGCCGATCAGGATGCTTGCTGTTGAGTGCCTGAGGTCGTGGAACCGGATCTGGGGGAGGGTGGATGATTTAATCATCTTGGCGAATTTCTTGCTGATATACCCCGGCTCCAGTGGCCTGCCGTCGTCCCATTTGCAGATATAGTCGTTTCTGACGTAGGTGTCACCGCAGAGCAGCTGCATTTTCTTCTGGTGGTGCTGTAGGGCCTTTAGGTAGGTTTTTACAGCGGGCAGTAAGGGGAAGGTGCGATAGCTGCTTTTATTCTTGGCCCGTTCCTTTTCCACACGGGTTCGCACGGTGACCACGGTGTTCTTGATCAGCATCGTGCCTTTGTCAAAATCAATGGCTGACCATTTCAGGCCGCAGACTTCGCTTCTTCTGAGGCCGTAGTATACCGTTAAGATTACCGCCGGTTCGATGACGGAGTCTTTGCAGATTCGCAGCAGTTCCATTGCCTGTTCTTCATTGTAGAAGCTGGCTACGAATTTGTTGTCGTTCTTCGGCAGCTTGGTCCGGTCGGAAGGGTTGTAGGGAATGAGGTTGAGGTTCAGGGCTTCGGTCAGGGCAAGGCGCATGACCTTTTATGCTTCTTGACCGATTCCACGCACAGGCCGCCTTTGCCGTCGGCACGGCCGTTTTTCAGCTTTTCGGTAAAATAGTCCTGGAGGTGCTTGGGTTCCAGATCTGTCAGCATGATCCGTCTTACGGAAAAGTACGGCACGATGTGGACCCGGACATAACTTTCATATCCCTCCCATGTGGTCAGTTCCACGTTGGATTTCATTCGATCCAGCCAGCTGAGCATCCAGTCGGAGAAGAGGACTTCTTTGGAGAATATAACCTTGCTGTCCTCGTGCTGGCTGATTACATCCCGCAGAAATTTGTCTGCTTTGCGTTTGTTGCTGCCGTCCACCTTTAGGCGGGTGGAGATCCATTTTAGTTTACGATTGCCGTCTTCGTCGGTGTAGTTGACTACGGCGTAGTATATGTTTCCTTTGATTTGTAGGCTACCTGTCAAATTGCCTCCTTTCTGAGCAGCCGCTATCTGTTGTGTAGTACCTTTATTATAAAGTAATATGGCTACTAAAGCAATTTAATCATGATTGTTGTTGATTGTTGTTATAAGAGTGCTATTGTTGGAGATGGGTGAAATGCGGGGGATGAGGCTGGAGGTAATTCGTGTTATGTTTTGAGGAATTCAATTAGATATATTTTAGGGATTTTGTAGGTCTTTCCGATGCGGATGCTTTTCAGTGATTTGTTCCTGACCAGTTGGTAGGCTGTGTTTTTCCCTATGTTCAGGGCTGTGCATATATCCTCAATATTCATTACATCCGGGTAATTCTCTAGCATTTGTATCCTCTTTCTGTAGATCCTGTGGTTGCTGTAGTTGCTTTGGTTGTTTTGGGTGTTTAATTTATTTTTGATCTATGATTTGAGTTTTATTTATGCGGTGTTTACATCATGTACATTTCGGCTTGCATGACAGCTTCTTCCTCCATCTGGAAGTGACTGCCACTCAGATACATGGTCATAACCAAGGCGTTCCGCATCCTCGCGCCGCAGGCTGATGACATTAATCCAAACGACACCAATGTGATTAGAAATTTGATCAACTACTTGAGATAATACTACAGCCTCATTTTCATAAGAAAACAGGCCGTGTGTTCCGATTTTTTCAACTCTTGGCCTTTTTGCTAGATAGTCTATGTAATTTTTCTTTTTGGCAATGAGTTCTATGTTTTGCTCCAGTGCCTGGGTGATAAACTCGGAGGCATTCTCTCTGGAGGGGTTTTGTTGGTAGTCGTGGTATTCATGCATTTTTGTCGTTTCTGTGACTTTTATGAGAATTTCTTGAATAAGATCCATTTGCTTTATAGTTGCAGGAAGTAATGCGTTAGTACTGCTTACTTTTTCCACACCCTCACGAGTACCAAGATAATGAATAAAATTTTGCAGGTGAGATACAGGTGCGTATTTCAAATAATTGCACCGTATGATTAATTTAGCCATTATACCCCTATCACTTTACGTCAACAGATACATGCTTTTATAAGTATTATTATTTTTTACTTGCTATTTCAGCCTCCTTAATTTGATTTCTCATTCATAACAATTGCACAACTTTTTATATAAAATGAAGGTAAAGATATTAATTAACTATTTTGAAATTTAGTGTTTCTAATTCAGACTCCACTCCATTTTTCCTATTTGTAGCAACTGAAATAAAAACAAGTGTATCTAACGGAAATTCATTAGCATCTAAATTGTACCAATTATCTTCTACAAAAATATCTTGATTAAGATTATACTGCTGAAAGGGATCATCCAAAGAAAGATATAAAGTATACCCCAGATTATTTTTAATTGGAGTCCATTCAATAAATATGAAACCTTGGTTATCTCTTACCATTTCATTATGAATATTTAGAAAAACCGGTTGAACTATGTATTCAGATTCTGTATTATCCAAATCAATATTACTCACATCCTCGGTATTAATAATGGTTTTTTCAGGGAATGTCACAGTAAATGGTGGACTTGGCTTTACTTGTTCCTCTTTCTTTTGACCAGAGGTCGGAAACCAATCAAGTATTTCATCTATAATTTTAGAAGGATTTGTTAAATATGTAACTAAGCCTATAACTGATGTTATAGTAAATAGAAAATATGCAACTTTACTAACAGGACCATTCCGTGCTTGACTTTTATATATAATAATGCATATTATTAGTAATATGATAACAGCTATTATTATCCACATGAAAACTATCACAAGTATCCTCCCCTGAAAGGATTACTACATAATGAGACGCAAAATAGTCATATCCTCAATAATTGTATTACTACTTATCGCATTATTAATGATTATCAATCTGATTTATATTATATCATTATATGTCTCTAAAGAAAATAAAAATTATAATCCATCACTATTTGCCTATTATGATGATGTTGCATGGGTAAAACATACAGAAAACAGTGGATTTTTATTCGGGTCTTCAACAGTTAAGTAA
>DBDJ01000052.1 GCA_002293525.1 Lachnospiraceae bacterium UBA935 | reverse complement strand
CCTTGTAGGATGGCCATTCGGCCAGTGCTTTATTATGATTGCATCCTGGCTTAATTTAATATGGAAGCAGTCTGCACTAAAGTATAAAGACAGCTTTTAATAAGTATTCTTTGTTGTTGTGTTCCGGATAGTCGATGACATCTTCCAGTAACCGGTTCAGCGTTGCCCCCATTTCTCTGCCGGGGGACATGCCGGCGGCAATCAGGTCATCTCCCGTTATCGCAAGATCTTTTAGGGAAATGCAGTTAGCCGCTTCCAGTACTTCTTCGTATATCTGGTGGATCCGTATGAGACGATCCGTTTTTTCTTTCCGCAGATAGTTGCTCTGTGCTGCCACATCTGCCGCTTTTACCTTGAGGTAGGAAGGAAATAAATCACTTCCGATTCTGGCCAGAGCGCGTCTTACATTGACGGCCTCAGGTTCTATCTCATAGTCGTGATAGCGTACCAGCCGGGACACTTTGTCGATGGTGTCATTATCAAACTTAAGCCGTTTTAATATCTGGACGGCAATGACTTCACTTTTTGCCGGATGTCCATAGAAATGGTCGGTTCCGTCTTCATCCACAGTTTTAGTCTGTGGTTTGGCTATGTCATGTAATAACATTGTCAGACGGAGAATCTTTTGCGGTTCGATCTGGCGCATGGAATATAAGCTATGCTCACCAACGGAATAACAGTGATGGCGGCTGTTCTGGCTGGTTTGCATGCAAGCGTCAAATTCCGGCAGAATCTGGCTTGTGATACCGGTTTCATAAGCAGCCGCCAGATATTCGGGATGGGGTGACGTAATTAGTTTTACCAGTTCTACCCTGATCCGCTCTGCGCTGATATATTGCAGGTCGGACACTTGTCGGCAGATAGCCGCTTTTGTTTTTGCCTCAATAAGGTAGCCGAGTTGAGCCGAAAAGCGGACGGCACGCATAATCCGTAGCGCATCTTCCGCAAACCTTTCTTCTGGCTTGCCTACGCACCGGACCTGTTTCTTTTCAATATCCTCCATCCCTCCAAACAGGTCGATCAGCCCGTCCTGATCATTATAAGCCATAGCGTTAATGGTAAAATCCCGACGTTTAAGGTCTTCGGCAAGGCTGGAAGTAAAGATTACTTCCGAAGGGTGCCGGTTGTCTTCATAATTCCCGTCAATCCGGTATGTCGTAACCTCAAAACCTTCTTTTCCCGACATAACCGTTACCGTTCCATGCTTTATACCCGTATCCACTGTCCTGCGGAATAACTCTTTTACCTGGCTGGGAGATGCTGAAGTCGTAATATCCCAGTCCTCAGGTTCTCTTCCAAGAACCCGGTCACGGACACAGCCTCCCACCGCATATGCTTCATATCCCGCTTCGTTAAGGGTCTGAATGATCTTATTTACTTTACCCGGTAAAGATATCTGCATATGCAATTCTCCGTTTACTTGATTTAATATGCCTTTCCCCAATAAACCATCTTTTTCGCTGGTTTCCCGCAATACACGCAGGTATCAGCGATATGTTCCTGATTCAAAGGCATACAGCGGCTGGTTACGCTCATATCCTCCTTGATGGTTTCCTCGCACTCTCTTTCCCCACACCACATGGCTTTCACAAAACCTGTCTTCTGTTTGAATATCTTAACAAACTCTTCTTTATTGGCAGCTTGATAAGTATGTTCTTCCCGATGTTTGGCCGCCCTGTCCAACATATCTTGTTGAATATTCTTAAGAATCTCCGATACCTTATCTTTTAGGTCATCCAGCCCGACTTCGATTTTTTCCCTCGTATCCCTGCGGCAAATCACACATTTCCCTGCCTCAATATCCTTGGGGCCGATCTCGATACGGATCGGAATCCCGCGCATTTCCTGTTCAGAAAACTTCCATCCGGGACTTTTATCGGAATCATCAATCTTCACCCGGAATTCACGCAGTTCCTCTTTTAGTTCCATAGCCTTCTCCAGAACACCTTCTTTTCGTTGCTGGATGGGTATGATCATCACCTGGGTCGGTGCCACTTTGGGCGGCAGAACCAGACCGGAGTCATCGCCATGGACCATGATAATAGCTCCGATAATCCGAGTGGACATCCCCCAGGAAGTCTGGTAGACGTATTTTAATGTATTGTCTTTGTCGGTATACTGGATATCAAAAGCCTTGGCAAACCCGTCACCAAAATTATGGCTGGTACCGGACTGCAGCGCTTTGCCGTCGTGCATCAATGCTTCAATAGAATAGGTGGACTCTGCGCCGGCAAATTTTTCTTTGTCGGTCTTCCGGCCCTTTACTACCGGTATCGCTAAGACCTGTTCACAGAAGTCAGCATAGATGTTCAGCATCTGTTCGGTACGCGCCTCTGCCTCTGCGGCGGTCGCATGGGCGGTATGGCCTTCCTGCCATAGAAACTCGCGGGAGCGGAGGAAAGGCCTAGTTTCCTTTTCCCAACGAACTACGCTGCACCACTGGTTATATACTTTTGGCAGGTCACGGTAGGAATGAATATCACCCTTATAGAAATCGCAGAAAAGGGTTTCCGAGGTAGGACGTACACACATCCTTTCCTGTAAGGGGCTGAGACCGCCGTGGGTCACCCATGCCACTTCAGGAGCAAAGCCTTCGACATGATCTTTTTCTTTCTGTAAAAGGCTTTCCGGGATAAACATGGGCATGTATACGTTTTCCACTCCGGTGGCCTTAAACATGTCATCTAACTGCCGCTGGATCAGTTCCCAGATCGCATAACCGGCCGGTTTCACGACCATGCAGCCCTTTACGTTAGAATAATCGATCAGCTCGGCTTTTTTTACTACATCGGTATACCATTGGGCAAAATCTTCATTCATGGAAGTGATTGCCTCTACTAATTTTTTGTCAGCCATTTCATTCTCCTTTTCTACGCGACTCATAATAATTCTATAAAAGCATGAATACTACCGTTTCTTACCGTTCGCAAGGCTTTTATAATAAACTGCAATTATTATACTATAAGCACTCTGCTTCCGCAATCTAAAAGCGTTGAATGCGCTTTGACACTTTATTATTAATATGTATAATGATTGTAAGGAGGTAACTAATGGAGAAGATATATATACTTCGCACTTGATTAAGTGCAG
>DBDJ01000055.1:4261-44559 GCA_002293525.1 Lachnospiraceae bacterium UBA935 | reverse complement strand
GGTAAGCTACGAATAACATAATCTGAGTAAATCAGTATCGGCAGTATATTTATGCCGTTCATAAAGGGAGGCAGTACCATGAAAAGAATAGTAGCAGCAGCATTGACCCTTGTTGTAAGTTTTAGTTTACTGACAGCCTGCGGGCAAGGAGACGAGACGACAGGAGAAGTTCTTATCGTAGGAACCAATGCCGAGTTTCCGCCTTTTGAGTATATCGGAGACAGCGGCGAACCGGAAGGCTTCGACATTGCCCTGATTAACGCAATTGCCGACAAGCTTGGGATGGAAATTCAGATTGAGAATCTGGAGTTTGCTTCTTTGGTAGGTGCTATCGGAACGAAGATCGACGTTGCCATAGCGGGAATGACCATTGAAGAAGAACGGCTTGAGATGGTGGATTTCTCCAATCCTTACTATGAGGCGTTACAATATGTGATCGTCCCGGCAGGCTCGGATATTGCCACGGCGGCCGACCTGGAAGGCAAGACCATCGGCGTGCAGCTGGGAACTACAGGCGATTTCATTGTTCAGGATGAGATTGCCGGGGCTACGCCGGCCCAGTTCAATAAACCTGTCGATGCCGTCAATGATCTGCTGAACGGGAGGGTAGACTGTGTGATCCTTGATCAGAACCCGGCCCAGGTATTTGCCGATCAATATTCGGATGAACTGGTAGCATTGGACGGTACGCAGTTCGGGTTTGCTATGGAGTATTATGCCATCGCGCTGCCAAAGGGCGATACCGAACTGGCTGACCAGATCAACGGGGCATTGAAGGAAATCATTGAAGACGGTACGTTTGACGAACTGGTGCAGACCTATATTGAGCAGTAACCGATAAGCAAGATTTGCTATCCCGCTTGCTATGGAAGCAGTGCTTTCATAGCAAGCGTTTTGCATACGATGGGAAGGAATAGTGAGATGTGGGATAAGTTTGAGGCAGCATTTATTACTGCGGACCGCTGGAAGCTTTACTTCGGCGGCCTTGGCGTGACCTTGCAGATATCATTTTTTGCCGGTATCTTAGGTCTGCTGATCGGTACGGTACTGGCGCTTATGAAGCTTTCCGTCAGGTGGAACGGCAAGAAAACCGTCTTTACGGTGATAGCCAATATCTATATTGATATTATCCGCGGGACGCCGTCGGTATTGCAGCTGATGATTATGTATTTTGCGATTATGGCTAACAACAATAATAAGGTATTGATTGCCGTGCTGTCCTTTGGGATTAACAGCGGGGCTTATGTCGCGGAGATCATCAGGGCCGGCATTCTGGCGGTGGACAAAGGGCAGACAGAAGCGGGCCATTCGCTCGGTTTGACAAGAGGACAGACGATGGTTCATGTCGTAATCCCGCAAGCGGTCAAAAATGTCCTGCCGCCGATCGGCAATGAATTCATCGTCCTGCTCAAGGAAACGGCGATTGTGGGCTATGTCGGCCTCAGTGACCTGACCCGTATCGCCAATCAGATTGCTTCGCGTACGTATGAAGCATTTACGCCTTTGATTATCTCGGCGATGATTTACTTTATTATCATTAAGATACTGACTATTCTTTTGGGTAAACTAGAGAGGAGGCTGCGTCAAAGTGATAATCGTTAAGAATCTGTGTAAGAAGTTTGAAAACGACATTTTCGTGCTGAAGGGGATCAGCTATCATATTAAGACCGGAGAAAAAATCGTCGTCGTCGGCCCTTCCGGCTCCGGGAAAAGCACGTTCTTACGTTGCCTGAACTTGCTGGAAAGGCCTACGGAAGGAGAGATCTGGTTTGAGGGCCGCCAGATCAGCGGTCCCGGCACAGACCGGAAGAAAACCGACATCCGCTTAGTCAGGATGCGGATGGGCATGGTGTTTCAGAACTTTCACCTCTTTAATAACCTTACGGTAATGGACAATATTACGCTGGCTCCGATCAAAACCGGGCTGATGAATAAGACGGAGGCCTCCGAAAATGCGCTTCGGCTGCTGGAACGGGTGGGGCTTAAGGAAAAGGCCAATGTTTATCCCAGCCGGCTTTCCGGAGGCCAGAAGCAGCGGATCGCCATCGTCCGCTCCTTGGCGATGAATCCCCGGGTCATGCTCTTTGACGAACCGACCTCAGCGTTAGATCCGGAGATGGTAGGAGAGGTTCTTGATGTCATGAAGGATCTGGCGGAAAGCGGCATGACGATGGCGGTCGTGACCCATGAAATGGGTTTTGCCAGAGAGGTAGGAACCAAGGTGCTGTTTATGGATGACGGGAATATTGTGGAGGAGAACACCCCGGCAGAGTTTTTCGGGAATCCGCAAAGCGCCCGGCTTAAGGAGTTTTTGTCCAAGGTTCTATAGCATTACGGTAATCGTATTCGGTTAAATTCACTGAAACATGCATAGGATCAGGGGTATGCGCAGGGCTATATAGGAGGAATATGGTTACAATAAGTCTTTGTATGATCGTCAAGAATGAAGAGGATATCCTGGCGCGGTGTCTTGACTCGGTTTCTGACCTGATGGATGAGATCATTATCGTCGATACGGGTTCTACCGATAAAACCAAGGAGATTGCTGCCCGATATACCGGGCAGCTGTTTGATTTCACGTGGGTTCATGATTTCGCCGCCGCAAGGAATTATGCCTTTTCCAAGGCTTCCTGTGATTATATCTATTCGGCGGATGCCGATGAAGTGCTGGACGAGGAAAACCGCAGCCGCTTTCAGGAGCTGAAGCAGGTGCTCACGGAGGACGTGGAAATCGTCCAGATGTACTATGCCAATCAGCTTGAGCACGGAACCATCTACAATTTCGACCGTGAATACCGGCCGAAATTATTTAAAAGAACCCGCAGCTTCGTCTGGATCGAACCGATTCATGAGACCGTCAGGCTGGAGCCGGTGGTGTTTGACAGTGAAATCGAGATCCGGCACCTGCCCAAGGAGAGCCATACGTCCAGGGACATCCAGGCTTTTGAGCGGATGATTGCCGGGGGCAAGGTACTTTCGCCGCGGATGCACAATTTATACGCCAAGGAACTGTACGTATCGGGAGAAAAAGAAGATTTTCTGTGTGCAGAGGCTTTTTTTGAGGAATCGGCAGTGAATACCAGTTACACCCTGGATCAAATAAAGGAAGCTTCCTGCGTGGTGGCAAGGGCGGCCCGGTTACGGAACGACGTCCACAAATTTTTCAAGTTCGCCATCAAAGATGTCGGCAGCGAAGGCAGCAGTGAGATCTGCTGTGAGCTGGGGCAGTATTATATGGATAAAAAAGATTATCATGAAGCGGCGGTCTGGTTCTATAATGCCGCGTTTGAGACCCCCTGTATATTGAACATCAGATGTAGCAGCATCATACCGCTGACGGCCTTGGCGGAATGTTACGAAGCCCTGGGGATGAAAGAGAAAGCTGAGGAATACCGGCAGCAGGCGGTCGAGTCTGTGAAAGACGAAAGTATCGCTGCCAAGTCGGTGAAAGAAGAAAATACCGCTGGTTAGTCTGTGAAAGACGAGAATATCGCTGGTGAGTCAAATCAGCAAGAGGGAAATCTTGTCGGCAAGCCAAGCATAAAATCAAGGAGGATACAGGATATGAGCTGGCAGCGGAATGTCAGGACAGTGACGCCCTATGTGCCGGGAGAACAGCCGGACCGGGCCGGCATCATCAAACTGAATACCAATGAAAGTCCTTATCCTCCGGCACCCGGCGTAATTGCCAAGGCCGCAGAGCTGAACGGAGCCGACTTCCGTCTGTATCCCGATCCCGATGCGGAAGGCCTGATCCAGACACTGGCGGATTATTATGGGATTTGCGCCGACCAGGTTTTTGTCGGTGTCGGCTCAGATGATGTCCTGGCGATGGCGTTTCTGACTTTTTTCAATTCTGGCAGGCCGATTTTTTTTCCGGACATTACTTATGCTTTTTATGACGTCTGGGCCGATCTTTACCGGATCCCGTATGAACGTAAGCCTTTGGATGATAAGTTTCGCCTTGTGAGAGAGGATTATGATGGGGAAAACGGCGGGGTTATTTTTCCCAATCCCAATGCCCCCACCGGTGTGGAAGAGAGTCAGGAACTGATTGAAGACATTCTTCGGGCCAATCGTGACAGTGTCGTGATTATCGACGAGGCCTATATCGATTTTGGCGGAACCAGCTGTCTGCCGCTGATTAACCAATATGACAATATACTGGTCGTACAGACCTTTTCCAAGTCCCGCGCCATGGCCGGGATGCGGATCGGCTTTGCGATGGGGGATAAGAAACTGATTGCTTACCTGCGGGCCGCGAAATTTTCTTTTAATTCGTACACGCTTAACCGGCCGGCCTTGGAGCTGGGCATTGAAGCGGTCAAAGACGAAGCTTATTTTCGCTCCACGACAGCGAAAATCATCGCTACCAGAGAAGCAGTCAAGGATGAACTGCGCAAGCTGGGTTTTTCTTTTCCGGACTCAAAGGGCAATTTCGTGTTTGCCACCCATGAAGAAAGCAGGGCCGAAGAGCTGTTTCAGGCACTTAAGCAACACGGCATCTATGTCAGGTACTGGAACCGGCCCCGGATCGACAACTACCTGCGGATTACGATCGGTACAGAGGAAGAGATGAAGAGCTTGCTGGATTTTCTGGAAGGATATCTGAAGCATTGACTTGTCCGGTCAGTGCGGTGGGATGAGGAAAACAGCGAAGGCGGCATGGATGCGGAGGAAAAAGGATTGGCAGACGGGATGTATGAAGATTTTGCTGAGATTTATGATATTTTCATGGCGGAGGCTCCCTATGATGAATGGTGCCGGCTGATCGACGGCTGGATCAAGGAGTATGGGATTTCGGTGAAACATGGTGCGGAGACGGAAGCCAATCTGGTGCTTGACCTTGGCTGCGGAACCGGAACGCTTACCGGGATGCTGGAAGATATGGGGTATGACTGCATCGGGATCGACAGTTCGGCAGAGATGCTGACCGTTGCCATGAGCAAAAAGGCTTTGGCGGAAAGCCGGATCCTTTATCTGTGCCAGAGGATGCAGGACTTGGAGCTGTACAGCACGGTCGGTACGGTAATCAGCATCTGTGACTCGTTAAATTATCTGCTGTCGGAGCAGGAAGTTGCCTATGTTTTCCGGCTGATCAATAATTATCTTTATGCCGGCGGTATTTTTATCTTTGATTTTAATACGGTGTATAAGTATAAAGAGGTGATCGGCGATACAACGATTGCGGAAAACCGCGAGGAGTGCAGTTTTATCTGGGATAATTATTATGACGAGGACCGGAAGGTCAATGAATACGAGCTGACTTTTTTTGTGAAAGAGCCCGACGGCCGCTACCGCTGTTTTCAGGAAAACCATTATCAGCGCGGGTATACGCTGGAACAGATGAAGGGACTGCTGTGGCAGGCGGGCATGGAGTTTATTACAGCTTTTGACAGTATTACTGGTGAGGCGGCTGGTGAGGAAAGCGAGCGTATATTCGTGATTGCCAAGGAAGGCGGGAAAGCGCCGGTTACATAAAACTATATCTTATGCGGTAACAAAAACCACCTTTACGATTGCCGTAATGCCGCAAAATGGTAATTGCTACCGCATGTGAGATATTAGTATTTTAATGAGATAAGTGCTTCTTCAGTTCATTGAGTAGGATATTCAATAAGCCCACGTATGTACAAGTCGACCACAGTAGATGCCGTTCCGGACTGCACAGTCAATGTTCCTTCGTCATAATGATATGTAATGCCAACGAGTGAAATATACTTATGCTGTCCCGCAGCTTGTCCCGGCGACAGTTTTGCAGTAAAATTCCCTTCACTGTCCGTCAATACCCTTACTGTAGCTGGTTCATCTGTAAACCAAAACTCATTTGTAATGGTAACTGTTATCCAAGCATACTTTGCTGGATTACCTGCTTTCTTAGCTTTACCGTTAACAGTCAGGGTAGCGGTGTCGCCGACCTGATATCTTCGTTCCTCATAGGTAACATATTCCCCCCCGGATCAACTAGTAATTTCCACATAATCAGCCGTGATAATCGGTTCCGAATGTTCCACTAAGTAAACATCTATGCTGTCAATTATGGTACCGTCGGCTTTTTTGACAGTAATCTGCCCATGGTCATAAAAGTAAATTTGTTGCGGTGTCTTCGTATCTATATATTGTCGCGACCCGGTCACTTGGGGAAGATAGGTACTGCATGACAAAAAGCCATCATGTCCGGTTAGTGACCCATCCTCATAATAATCATTGTTGTCTAAATTCCTGACTTCCATTACTACTAAATCTGTAGTTGTCTCGCCGACACCATTAACATAGGTATTAATAAGATACATATCATCCGTTATCAAATATCTGCTTCCCTGGTTGCCTAAATTAGCTTTGGGCAGTTCCACTCCGTCATAGTCGGTTAAGATGATTCCCGGATCACCTACCGGCATTAAGTATAGGTTATAATTACCAACCAGCTCGCCACTTATATTACTGTTATAAGCATTATACGCATTCACATAATATGTTTCTCCGGGTGATACCGCAAAGATACGTCCTTCTTCGGCAGCCTCCACCAGATCCAGGCTGCCGTCGTCGCTCAACTTAAACACAGCGAAAACATCTTTTGAACGTGCTATAGAAGCAGCGTTATAGCAGTCGACGGTAAAATTGCTATATGTAGCATCAACCGGTATCTGAAACCGATACCAGTCGCTATCGACTCTGGTATCCCAGTAAGGGTTGAGTTGCGTGATACCATTGGGTTCCAGGACAATCTCTGTTGCATTGGCAGCATGTTCATTAGCCTCGTTATTGTCAGTAGTTTCGTTAATTGCACAAAAAATTGCCATCGTTTCCGTCGAATCGACTGTTGCTTCTATATATATCATATATTTCTTGCTAACAGTACTGTCATTCACGATCCCGACGTTTCCGATTACTGTATCACTTAGCCTTGTGAGCGATTCACAAGCATCAACTTGGGCCAGAATGGTACCGTCGTCCGCCACTTCATATAGATACATTTTGTATTCATTCGAGAATGCAATCGACACATCCAGAGCGAAATGAACGACAGAAGCAGGATCTAATGTGCAAGTCATCGATACGGTGCCTCCCGGGGCATTCATTCTGACAAGATATATGCCATACAAACCGGCATCGACGGCGGCCCGGTTCTGACTAGCCGGCGGAGTGGCATCGGAGATATCTGTCACCACAAAATCGGCAATATTCATATTTACTATTTCTGATGGGGAAAATGTGGGTAAATCTGATACCGGTAAATAATCGTAATTACTTGTGTCTACTTCTGTCGCCAAGCTTTTCCACGATGGAATAGTTACAACAAGAATTACCGTTAAGATAAGAATGTGGAGTTTAAAGCTGGTGCTCTTGATTTTTTTGTGCATATGAAATTCCTCCTTTTTACAAAATATTATATATTGAATAAAAATAAATGTCAATATATACCAATTATCTAATTATATATCCAATATTTGTAATAATTTAGTCATTTTAATGCTTTCTAAATTATTGTGGATACCCTTAGTATTTCTTGTTATAATACAATTATTGGCATATGAGGAGGGCGATGGAACCATATGGAAAAGGGCTATCTTATGAATCACTTACGACGAATCCCGATAAGGGCAGTGGTCATAATCACGATGACGTTATGTGGCTGTGCGATAACCGGTCAGGATGATGGCAGTGCCCCGGATACGAGCAAAGATCCGGAGGCTATGCGTCTTCAGTCGGGAGGGCTTCTTACCGCTGTGTCGGATTTCGATACCGGCCGTTACGCCCTGGGTTATAATGTTTTTTACTATGTGACGGAAATGAAAAAGGACCCCAATGTAAAAATCCTGGCTGTTGACGGTGTCATGCCGGAGAAAGAGACCATTCAACAAGGGACTTATCCGCTGGTTCATGATTTTTATGTTGTCACCAGAAAAGACGAGGCACCGGACAGCCCGGCCAACCAAGTGGCCGAATGGCTGCAGGGAGAAGAGGGGCAGATGCTGATTGACCTGGAGGGGTATGTAGCGAAATAGGTTAGAAAGGTCTAATTGATAGAATTCTCTGTGGTTTTAATGGAATCTGCAAAATTGATTAGAGTGTTGATTTTAAATTATTTTTGGATATAATTAATATAGATGGTAGGTGATAACATGACTGTTATGGCAGTGAAAACAGAAATGGATAACATTTTAAAGGAATATAGACGAGATTAAATGTACAAGTGGATATTGCTGAAGAACTAATTGATTTAATTGAAAAATATCTGTATAGCAAAGGGTACCAATTATAAGGGATCTGGTTATTAACTGAATTTCGGAAAGACCTTTCGCATGCCCCGTCCCAGAAAATCTTAGAGCTGAAAAGAAGCGCTGCCTCAACTGCCGGCTTCGGTTGACAGTCACTCTTTCAGTATGCTCATCGAAGTACTATGACAATCGAAGACAACAGATAGCAATCATGCCAGCGAAGCGCTAATCAGGCGTTTTACTAGGAAAATTAAGGAAGGAAAACAATGGCAGATAAAATAATCAGGGCGACCGCCGCTGACACACAGCTTCGGATATTCTGCGCTACAACCAGAGAGATGGCGGAAACGGCCAGGCAAGTTCATGACCTGAGCCCGGTTGCCGCGGCGGCCTTGGGACGGCTGCTGACAGCAGGGGCGATGATGGGGATGACGCTTAAGGGCGAAAAGGATCTTCTTACCCTGCAGGTCAAGGGCGACGGTCCGATCGGCGGGCTTACCGTAACTGCGGACAGTCGCTGCCGGGTCAAGGGGTACGCCAATGTCCCTCAGGTCATGCTCCCGCCGAGCCGGGCCGGCAAGCTGGATGTCGGCGGCGCAGTAGGCCGGGGATGGCTTCAGGTAATCAAAGACATGGGTCTCAAGGAGCCTTATTCCGGACGGACGGAACTGAAGACCGGCGAGATTGCCGAGGACCTGACTTATTATTTCGCGGCTTCGGAACAGGTTCCTTCAGCGGTCGGGCTGGGCGTACTGATGGAACGCGATAATACCGTCAAATGTGCGGGCGGCTTTATTATCCAGGTCATGCCTTTTGCCGAGGACGCTGTCATTCAGAAGCTGGAAGAAAACTTGTCCGGCCTGCCGTCTGTCACCCACATCCTGGAACAGGGTGCCGATCCTGAGTACCTGCTCCGGCAGCTTTTGCCTGACATGGCCCCGGTCGTCACCGATGTGACCGAGCCCGTGTTCTACTGTAACTGCGACAAGAAACGGGTAGAGAAGGTATTGATCAGTACCGGTAAAACCGAGCTCGAAGCCATGATCCATGATAAGAAAACTATCGAGGTAAAATGTCATTTTTGTAACACCGCCTACCATTTTACGGTGGCGGAACTGGAACAGATCTACCGAAAAGCACTATAAACGGGGTATAAATATGTATACAATTGCTATCTGTGATGACGAAGCAGATTTTTTGGACTGGCTGGAAAAGGCCCTGATGCGCTATGCCGAGGAAGCCGGGGAACCATTTAAGATAATCAGATTTGGTGAAGGCCGGCAGCTGCTGGAAGCCCGGACGGAAAAACTGAACCTGATTTTTCTCGATGTGCGGATGCCCGGTCTGAACGGTATCCGGACGGCGGAGGAAATCAGAAAAAAAGACGAAGGCGTCGATATTATCTTTTTGACATCCATGATCCAGCATGCGGTAAGCGGTTACTCTGTCAAAGCGCTTAGCTATTTGGTTAAGCCGCTTCCCTATGATGTCCTGAAGGCCGAGTTGGACCGCTGGCTCGGCAGCATTAAAAAACGGGACGAAGTATTCTGGGCAGTTCAAAATGATGCCGGTACTTACCGGATCATGCTCAAATCCTTGCAATATATCGAAACCTACAACCGGAACCTCCTGATCCATACCGATCAGGACCGTATTGTCTGCTATAAGAAACTCCGCGATGTGGAGGCAGAACTCTCGCCGCATGGTTTTTCCCGAAGCCATTCCGGCTTTTTGGTTAATCTTTTTTATGTAGAGGCAGTGGAAAAACTGGAAGCAAAGCTGACATCCGGCGGTTCCGTGCCAATCAGCAAGCAGAGGAAAAAGAAATTTATGGAAGACTTGGCAGCCTATTGGGGGGACAGGCTATGAACGGAACCATGATGTATTATGCCACTGATATTGCCGTAACCGGAGCAGAAACATATTTTATGTATTTTATTTTAAAAAATCTGCCGAAGCGGGATTCTTCCAGGCTGAAACCGCTTTTATTATATGCTGTTCATTTCTTATCGATTGTCTTCCTGACGGAAATTGACACCGCGGCTCATTTTAAGCTGATGTTCATGTTGCTGCTTTTTGTCTTCGGAGGAAGTTATGTGTATCAGACTACGAAATTATCCATGCTGTTTTATCTGATTATCTTCGCTATTTCCTTGTTAAGCGGAGAAGCCATCGGGATGGGAATATGGTATTTTATAAGCCGGAACCCCAATGCGGTGGTGATGGCGAATAAAGAACTAACCAACCTGGAGATTGTGATCCTGATGAAGGTTATCAGTTTTATCATTATTGTCGCGGCTGAATATATGCTGAGAAATAGGCGGGAGTTCCGTTTCCGGGATATTTATTCTTTTCTGACATCGGGCCTGTCCTCCGTGCTGATCCTGATTGTTGTCTGCTATAATTATTATCATATGGAGGACCGGAACCTGGCGCTTGCCTTATTTATTGCTTCGGTCGTCCTTTCCCTGGCGCTCATCTTTAACACCGGCTTAATAAGCCGTTACGTCCAGATGAAAGAAGCTGAATATAAGCGTGAACAGTCCCTGTATGAGCTGCGGCTAAAAAACAGCTACTATCAGGAAAAACTGGTGGAGGAGGAAAAGATCAGGGAAATCTACCATGATTTCAAAAACCATCTCTTGTTGCTGGAAGCCAACCTCGGCCAGACCGATCAGGCCAAGGAAGCCATCCGCAAGCTTTCTGGCAAGATCTCCGATTATGAGGACTTTTATAGTACCGGCCATGAAATGCTGGACATTATTATCAAAGAAAAGATGAAAACCATCAAAAAGGAAGGCATAGAAGTGCAGCTGGATGTCGATATGCAGTCAGGAAGCTTTCTGGAACTTCTGGATATCAGCACGATATTCGGGAACCTGTTTGACAATGCGATTGAAGCTAGCGTCAGGATCAGCCGGGAGGACATCAAGAAGCGGATTTCCCTGAAAGTCAAAGCCCAGAACCGCTTTCTGGTCATCAAGATGAGCAATCCCGTGGAAGCGCCGGATTACGGAACCCGTTTTCCGTCAACCAAAGAAAATGCCGAAGATCATGGATTCGGCATTGCCAATATCAGAAAATCAGTGATAAAGTATGACGGCGAATGCAATTATGGTTATGAGGGAACGGAATTTGTTTTCCGGATCATCATACCGTTCCCGGAAAGGCCGGCAGAAGTGTACTGACATTTATTTTGACATATAATAAGTTAACGCAAAATAAAAGTGTGTTAACCGCATAAATATTACATGGGGCTAGATCGGATTCGGAAATGAGGGAATCTGATTTAGCTTTTTAGTTGAGAAGACAGGATAGCACATTGGGATTATAATCGCGGCTTGTGATAACATAAGTGCTAAATTCGTTAGAAATATAAATAAACATTAAAACATAATGTATAATTTTGACAATAAATAATCGAAATGGAAAATATCGCATATATCGACCATGATATCTCAAATACTTCGAATAATACATATTATATATTTATATTGACACAATTATATTTTGAATGTAAAATAAACAATAATACTACTTTAAAAAAAGACAAAATATAATAAAAATCAACAAATAATAGACAATAGTAAAAAGGATGGACAAAATGAAAATTGACTTCGACATAATTGCGGATTATTATGATGAAATGTACATTGACGACGAAGTATATGAAAGAGAAGCAACATTAATAAGAGAAATATATCACGAATACAGCCGGTCGACGAATAAGAATCTTCTTGATATTGGCTGCGGAACAGGGGTGCCAACCAAAAAACTGTCAGAATACTTTACGGTAACAGGGATTGACATCAGTGGCAAGATGATAAAAAATGCCATGGATAATGTTCCGGAAGGAAAATTCCATAAGAAGAACATGTTTGACTTCATATTGCCGGAGAGATATGGAATTGCTGTAAATTTATTTGGAAGCATCGGGTTTGCCAAGAATTATCAGGAAATGGCGGCAGGTCTTATCTGTGCATGTAATTGTTTGGACGAGGGAGGGATCCTGATCCTGACACCCTGGGATACGCAGGAAACATTCAGCGATCTCACAATTACAGGTTCCGGAAACAAAGATACGTTGCATTACTGCTATTTGGAAGATTTAAAAAAAAGTGATCAAAACAAAGTCGAAGTCAATATGTATCATATTATAGCCAGTAATGGCCAAGTGGAGGAATATCGTCACCATCAGAAGATATCATTGTTTAGCGAGTGGGAATATCGGTCGGCGATAGAGGGTGCCGGATTTGAGATATGCAGGCGCATGTCTGAGGAAGAGTTTCGGATGGGAGCATTTATATGCAGAAAGAACAATCAAAACGCTATGAAACGCAAATAAACAAAATAAATGGATGAGAAAACATAAAAATAAAGGAATTATTTAGAAAATACAAAAAATGAGATTTAATAATAAAGCAATAAGCAGAATTGAGCAAGAATTATGAAATAGGTTTTGCAAAAATATGTTAAAGTATGATGATTGGAACATAAAATGTATAATTTTGAAATTACTCAAAAAATTATTAGGTATGTTGAAGATAATTTGCATCAGGAAATGAATCTGGAGGTAATTGCCAACGGTCTGAATTACTCGAAATTCTATTTGCATAGGATATTCAGTAAGGAGATGGGTATTACATTAAATAATTATATAACCAGAAGAAGGCTTACCGAAGCGGCTAGAAATTTGATTTATACCGATCGGCCCATATTGGAAATAGCTCTTATTAGCGGATACCAGAGCCAGCAAGCGTTTTCGCTTACATTTAAAGAGATGTATAAGACTCCTCCCCATTATTTCCGCCAAAACAGTAGTTTTTATCCGCTGCAGTTGCCTTATGTGATAAGCTATAACCTTGAAGTCAATAATCTGGATAATGACAACTGGTGTCAGAAAATAGACTTCGCCAAAAGAGAAGATATGTTTGAGTGGCTGAGGTTGCTTTGGCTTGTTATAGACGGATATCCGGGGATTGATATTAATGAATATATAAAAAACCTGACAAAAAGTATTGAGGAAAAAAGAGCCGTTATCATCAGAGAGGAGTCCCTTATTATCGCAGCGATAATATTTGATTACGATATCACGGAGCATGATATGGCAAAAATTGAATTTATCGCAATTCATCCGTTGTTCAAGCAAAAGAAAATAGAAAGACAATTGCTTTCCATAATACGAAATGAGTTTTTGTATAATAAAGATATTTGTGTTACCACCTATCGCGAAGGCGATAAAGCGGATATCGGATATCGGAAGCTTATTAAGGAATTAGGATTTGAAGAAACAAATGAGTATCTGACTGAATTCGGATACCCCACGCAAAGATTTATATTACGAAAGACAAAAGAGGAAGATCCTGATGGATAGTAAAGATCAGCAGATAGAAAGTACGCATGACAATGTTTTGGGACAACGTTTTATATTGGCTCCTTTATTGCGTTTTGCCACACCAACAATTATAATGATGATTTTTATGGGGATATATACGACGGTTGATGCTATTCTGGTCTCCCGGTTTGTGAATACAAATGCCCTGTCATCAATCAATATCGTTACGCCGGTCATAAGTTTGATTGTCGGTCTTGGCACTATGCTGGCAACCGGCGGCAATGCTATTGTAGCCCGTAAAATAGGACAAGGTGATCAGGAAAGCGCCTGTCGGGATTTTTCGCAATTGATTTATTCGGGAGCCTTAATCGGAGTGCTTATTACGGTACTGGGAATCTTGTTTATCCGGCCGGTTATTTTAGGTCTTGGTTCAAGCGATGTGCTGTATGACTATTGTAAAGATTATTTGGGTGTTTTGCTTTTATTTACACCGGCTAATATATTACAAGTCTTGTTCCAAAGCTTATTTGTTACGGCCGGCAAACCGAGGCTGGGCATGTTTACGATTTTTGCCGCAGGTGCGACCAATATATTGCTGGACTATCTGTTTATTGTAATACTTAACATAGGAGTCGTCGGAGCGGCTTTGGGAACGGGATTGGCATATCTGGTTCCTTCTTTGATTGGGATTGCTTTCTTTGCCAGGAATAAAAACGGTCTTCATTTTAAAAGATTCCGATTTCGTTTCGGATTAATTGTAAACAGCAGTAAGAATGGGGCTTCCGGTATGGTGGGGCAGGTGGCAATGTCAGTTACAACGCTGTATTTTAATCTCACCATGATGAATCTCTTGGGTGAAGATGGGGTTGCGGCAGTAACAATTATGATATTTTCACAATTTTTGCTTACAACATTATTTATTGGATATTCGATGGGGGTTGCACCGGTAATAAGTTATAAGTATGGTGAAGACAATAAAATTCAGATGAAAGAAGTAACAAAATACAGCTATGTGTTTATTGCGGTGATGTCGGTTTCGGTGTTTGTGGCCATCATGATATATCATCCAGCCCTGATTGGTGTTTTTGCGGACAGAGGAACAGCAGTTTACGAAATAGCAGCGCAAGGTTTTCCGATTTTCATCATCAGTTTTCTGTTCAGCGGTTTAAATATTTTTGTTGCCGCTTACTTTACAGCAATGTCCAACGGGAAAATAGCCGCATTAATAACATTTTTTAGAACTTTTGGACTTATTGTGGCCGGTCTTTTCATATTGCCGCGATTTGCCGGGGTTCCGGGGGTTTGGATGGTGGTGCCGATTGCCGAGTTTCTGACCATAGGTGTGTGTATGATCTGCATAGTAAGCAAACATGACCGCGTGTCAAAATAGATTGCGAGGAAGGTATGTTACATAAACAATTTCCCCTTAACGGGATTTCCGCAGAAATGATTCATAAGAGACTTAAGCCGGGCGACAACTATATTGCCGGGGACAGGGTGTTTTTGGGATATCCGCAGTCGGTGCCTCATCATTTGGGCAGGGAGATATATAAACAGTATTTGGATATCAATGAAAATCATGTCGGTACATTTACTAACATGGAGCATGACAAAGACAGTACCCGGAACATGGAAAAAGAACTGATTGAGATGCTGGGAGATTTGTATGGCGATAATGAGGCGGACGGCTATGTCACTTCCGGAGGAACGGAAGGGAATATTATGGGCGTCTGGATAGCCAGAAATTACCTGGCCGGAGAAGTTTGTTTGCTTAAGACCTCCTTAACGCATCAATCCATAGATAAAGCCTGTAATATGCTGCAAATAAAATATGTCATAGATATCCGGTACAACGAAAGATTTCAGATGAGTGTTATCGATTTAAGGAACGCCATTATTGATAAGATACATGCTGGTGTTCATAAATTTATTGTTGTAGTCACCGTGGGTTATACCATGACCGGGACAGCCGATCCGGTAAAAGAAATCGGCATGATACTCGGTGAACTGGAAAAGGAGTATCAGGCCCAATTTTACATCCATGTCGATGCTGCTATAGGCGGACTGGTATTCCCGTTTCTTTCCGGGGAGGAATTTGCCTTTCAGTGCCGATATGTATATTCCTTGTCGGTTGATCCGCATAAAATGGGTTACGTTCCGTTTTCGGCGGGAATATTTATGTGCCGAAAAGGGATGCAGCGCCATATCGAAGTACCGATAAACTATGCCAAAGAAATAACCGACAAAACCTTAATCAGTTCGCGAAACGCGGCAGCGGCGGTTTCTTGTTGGGCAGTGTTTCAGTATCTTGGCCGAAAAGGATTTTCCGTCGTACTGAAGGACTTAATCCGCCTCAAAGAGTTTTTGATAAAAGAACTACAAGGGAAAAACCTTGCCCGAATTATTTCGGATCCGGGAACCAATATGCTATGTCTGCATTTTTTGAATCATGATGGCGGTCGTCTGACGGAAGCGATAGAAAAAAAATATGTTCTGGACGGATTCTTTTTATATGACAACGGAGCGGATATTATGTGTTACAAAATCTATCTGATGCCGCATGTCACCATAGACTCTCTGAAAAATTTTGTCAGTGAGTTAAAAGGCTGTTATGGAAACACTGATTAACGCGCATTATGCAGTCGGTATCGAAGCAAAGATAAGTAGTTCAAGTGGGTGGAGACAGTAACGGGATGAGTGGAACAAAGAAAAGTAAGGAGCGGATAAAATGAGTGGTTCGGAAATAACGGTTCCATGTCAGTGGAATCTGGATAAAATCAAGAAAATAATCTCATATAATAAGAAAAAAGATATTGCAATAGCAGAAATGTACGGAGCCTTATCCAACGGGGAGACGCCTCAGGGACGGGAGCTTTCGGTGGCGCATCAAAGCGACAGAGAAAATGCCTTGACGGTAAAAAGATATTTGGAACAAAACGGGATTGCGTTTGCTTACTTAATTAATACACCGATTAAACTGAAAAGCTATAAAAACCTCGAAGAAGAATTAAACTGGATCATTAATGTGTTTAAGGCCGATTCCCTGACGGTCTGTTCTCTGGAATTGATGGAAGTAATTCGCCGTCAGTACCCGAAAGCCAAAATTAATGTTTCCACGATAGCAGGGGTTAAAACAATCAAAGACATCGAAAAATATTTGCATGTAAATCCCCAAAAGGTCATAACCCACCATGATCTTAACAGAAATTATGAAGATTTAAAAATGATGGTAAGCTTTTTAAAGATAAGGGATATGGACCTGGAAATCATGGTCAATGAAAGCTGCTTAAGAAGGTGTAATTTCAGAGAGGACCACTATCGGATTCTGGGTGAGGGAGGCAGCGACCGGAAATTTCATGAAACATGCAATATGATTAAGATCATAAATCCTTACCAGCTGTTGATGGCTAACTTTATTCGTCCCGAGGATCTGGGTATATATGAAGAAATGGGAGTGACGATGTTTAAGATAACTGGCCGTTCAAAACCGATGGATTGGCTGGAAGAGGTAGTGCAGGGTTACTTAAACCGGGAATATAAGGGCAATTTGTATCGTTTGCTGGGAACGGATCCGCTACTTGAGATTGAACGAAAAGTTTTGATCAATAACAAGGCGCTGGATGGATTTTTGGCAGAATATACCCGGTCGGATGACACCAATATGGAAAGAAAATATTGTGAAGACTGGATATTAAAGTTATATCAAAATCATGATTTTTATATTGATAATGTTTCGGTAGAACCGTTTTTGGCCGACGGAAGACTAAGATATCGATTTATTAACGATGATTCCGAGAAATTGGAGCTATATGCATGAAGATAGATAATTTTGATTATTTTAAGGTGGGAACGATATTTAATCCGCTTATTTTAGACGGTCCCGTAAAGCCCGTCAACCAAAAAATCACCATTCTCTACCCCACACGCTTAAACGCAATGGCGATTGACCCAAGCAAGATTGTGGAGAACCATAACATGAAATATACTCCCGGCGAGGTGGTGTTTTCGACCCGGATATTCATTGAAGTATCGATAGAACTGGTGGATGACAATGGTATTATGGTTAACGAAGAGATGCGGGATCGGGAGACGGTTATCAAACATGCCTGTCTGCTTATGCGAAAAGCGTTTGGTTATGATAAGGGAATGGCAGTAACCATTAAGAACTATCATAACTTAAAGCACTGCGGTTTGGGATCCACCGGATGTATCCAGGCAGGAGTCGCGGCGGCGGTCAATCATTTATTTGGGAATCCGATTCCGCCCGAATGGCTTGTCCGATACCTGGCACAGAATTATGGGGAGGAAATTGACGGCAATGCGGACTATCTGAATCCGGTACAGTGTATCGGCGGATCCGCCGCCTCGGGATTGTATAAAGGCGGAGTCATTGTTGTGGCTGGAGAAAACACCGTTATTGCGGAGGGTAGTATCGGTGAGGAGTACGAAGTCATCATTGGGATACCGGAGGATTACGTATTTATTGACTCAAATGAACAATTTGAAAATGAAAAAGAGAATTTAAACAGTTTTTTGGAATGCGGCAATAAGTATAAGCATGAGATTGCCTATAATATCCTGCATCAGTTCTTGCCGGCGCTATACAATCGGGATGTGAAGGTTATGGGAGATGTGATATGGGACTACCGTTATCATAAAGGCAGTATCAAAAACTGTGCCTATACATATCCTGAACTCCCGGAACTTATGGAACGGCTGGCAAGTATCAGGACGGAAAACAAAGCAGATGTCCTGTCGGTTTCCTCGGTAGGACCAGCGGTTTTTGCGATTACTCGGGAGGCGGAATACATCGTCAGGCGATTTTCGGAAAATAAACTAAAAATAGTGAGAACAAAGATACATAATGACCGGTATGTAGTCAAACTGCTGGAATAGCTTTTTAAGGATTTGAGGGTGACGTGAATTATTTGGACATGTATGAAAAATTAAGAAATACGGAAGATAAAGTAGATTGTTCGCTTAGCTATAATACAGCAGATGAGTTGAAATACATCGTGGAAAGCTGTACAAGTGAAGAAATAATCTCGGCAATCAGTAAATACCCGACTAAAATATACGCTGATTTTATAAAGCTTCTTTCCGAAACTTATAATGGTAAAAACTTTATCATAGGAAGTGGTTCCGAAGATATCATATGGAAGATCAACACGCTGCTGCTGATTAATAAAAAGACAGGTGTTGTTGTCCCCAATTTTTATCGTATTTTTGAGACGCTTCACAATCCTGTATTTATCAGCAATCCGATAGAAAAGGAAACAGGCCTGCTCCATCTTGCCCCGATACGGAATTTCTTAGAGAATAAGCAAGTGGAGGCAATATGGCTATCCAATCCCAATCCGATTACCGGTCAGTATTTTTTGCGAGAAGAAATCGAGCTGCTGGTGAAGGAATTCCCTTCCGTACTTGTCGCGGTGGATGAGGTTTCGATGGATGCTGTGAGCTGTGAAAAAGAAAAGAGTCTGTTATATAGCTCCGAAAACCGTCCCAATCTGATCATAGTAAGGTCATTTTCAAAGTTTTATGGAATCCCCGGAGCCCGCCTGGGATATGCCTGTATGGCCGAGCAATATTCGTCCTGTATAACAAAGAACAGTCCGGTTTTCCCGGTTGACGGGTTTTCGCTATTGCTGGCGCGGAAACTATTGGGTAATCAATTATTTCATGACCGGGTTTTATATAAAATTGCGGAACACCGAAAAGAATTGCAAAAATTGATTAGCAGCTCAAAAAATATGCGCTATATAGAATCAAGCAGTAATATTTTGGCAGTCAGGTATTTGTCTCAAAATATTAACTTATGGGAAAAACTCGAACAAAACGGCATCATATCCTTCCGTATTGATAACGAGATTGGTGTCAGTCAGCAAAATATGGTGCGTATTACCATCCCAAGTGAACCGGCCAAGTTTGTAACGATATATAAGGCCATGGAACAGATCATTGCAGATTATGATACATAGGAGTCAAATGATTAATAAAACTTTATATATTACTGATTTGGACGATACTTTTCTGAACGCCGAAGCAGCTGTTGGCCGGGATGTGCAGGAGCGATTAAACTGCCTGATAAAAAAGGGCGTATTATTTACATTTATTACGGCAAGGGATTGGGACAGTGCTCATACGATCATGAAAGATTCTTTGATCAATATCCCGGTTGCTGTTTTTAACGGTTCGGTCGTTATGGATTTTGCTCGCAAAAAAATTATCACCGGGAATTATATAAGCAGGACTTCCGGCCGAAAGCTTCTTGAGATACTGTTGAAAAACAGAACGATTGTAACCGTGAATTACAATAAAAACAGCGAGGTTCATAGAAAAGTGATTGATTGTGACCACGAATGGATCTCGGGTGAAATGGATAATATTTTGTCTTGTTCCGCTGTGACTTCCACAAGCGGGATTGCCGGGCTGGATTATCAGGTACGCAAAAGGAGTATTCCCGGGATTACCATAAATATATATTCCGACCCCTTCGACAAGGATATCAAAGTATTGGATATTCTTCCCTCACAAGCCTCCAAAGGAGCGGCGGTCAGGATGATCAGGAAAATTTTCGGCCATGACAGGATAACATCAACGGTGGCCTTTGGGAACGGGGATAACGATATTGAAATGTTTAAAGCGGCGGATGTAGGAATCGGCGTAGGCGAAACAACCGCCGGATTAAACAAATATGCCGGATTTCATCTGGCATATGACGGCGGTTTGTCTATCATTGATTATATCGAACATGATGTAAAATGGAAAGGAGGTAAAGGATGAAGGTGAAGGAATTGACATCAAATCAGTATTGGAACAGTGAAAAAATCGTCACTGAATTTACCAATGCATCGGTGCCATCCTATTGGGCGGAGTTCTTTGAAAGTTTGGACAAACCTGACACAAAAAAGGTTTTGGATTTGGGATGCGGCGGCGGCAGAAATACTTATATGCTTGCTTCGTTGGGATTTTGGGTGTTAGCTTGTGACTACCATGAGAATATGGTTGAAGCAACCAAAAAAAAGATTCAACAACTTGAGCATTCCGACAGGGAAAGAGTTACCGTTGAACAAGCCAATATGCTCTGTCTGCCTTATGAATCCGACAGTGTTGACGTGATCCTCGCCAACGGTGTGTATCACAATACATCGTCATATGATGAGATTACGCTGGCGTTCAGGGAATCCGTGCGCATTTTAAAAACCGGCGGGCTGCTCTGCCTGAATATTTTTACGGATCGTTATATTGATCCATCTTTAAAGAAACAAGCGAAAGCATACCTTTATATCACACCGGACCAGCTTGATATGATGTTGTTGCCGGAACAGGAAATCATGAGGATATTGCAGGAGAGTAAGATGTATCCCGTTAAGGAACCGGTTTCTTATCTCAGTCATATAAATGTCGGAGTGAGAGGCGTGCTGCGAGGGGTTTTTCAAAAAACAACCAACCATGATAAAGGAGAATAAAAAACAATGGATAAAAAAGTATGTATCATATGTAAACTGAACTGCAGCAGGCGTGAAATGGATGCCGCTAAATTAAAAGTATATCTGCAATTAAACGGGTATGAAATAACCGATGAAGAAAAGGAAGCCGATTACATTATAGTAACCAGCTGCGGGTTTATCAATGAGACTGCCAAGATGGCGCTGGAACAGATCGAAAGGGTAAAAAAATACTCGGCCGAAATCATCGTAACCGGCTGTGTTCCGGATACGGACGTGGAAAAACTAAAGAAGATTTTTACTGGAACGGTTATCAGAAATACCGAAATGGAAAAATTTGATGATTATTTCGGGAAGTTTTACAGATTGGATGAAATCCCGGATGTTCACGATATGGCATGGGGAGACAAATATTTCTGCGTCGAAGTCAGCCGGGGTTGCCCGGAAACCTGCTCTTATTGTGCCACCAGATGGGCTGTCGGCAAATTACATAGTAAGTCCATCGCAGATTGTGTGAAAGAAATCGAGGACTTCAATAAGAGTGATAAGGATAAGGTGGTTATCAACGGCGACAATGTCGGCGCATATGGCCTGGATATTAAGGAGACTTTCGGCACCATGATTAATGCCCTGCCGCTGGCAAAGGACGGATACAGCGCGCTGATCGATTCTTTTCATCCCAAATGGCTGTTGCGGTATTATGAAAGCATTCTTAAGGCGGTACAGAATAATGAAATCGGGATGATTGTTTCGGCGATTCAATCCGGTAGCGAGCGCATCATAGAACTGATGAGAAGAAAAGCCGACATGAGTCTTCTTAAAAAATCATTTATTGAGTTGAAAGAAAAAAGCCCGCAATTGATAATGGGTACGGAGGTAATTATCGGATTTCCCACTGAGACGGAGGAGGATTTGGAGTCCGGAATAACTTTTGTTCTTGATACCAAGGTTGATTGGGGACATTTGTTTATCTTCTCTCCCAAAGACGGAACGGATGCCGAGAAAATGGCAGGACAGATAGATGTGGATACCAAGGTAAAAAGGATCGATCATTTTATTAAGCGTCTGGAAGAAAATGACTATCTGATACATAAAGAAAGTAAGTCGCACGCGGTTATCTTTTGCCGCAAGGAAGTCTGCATGAAGAGCCGGATCGTTGACAATCCATATTGGCGTCATTGTTTTGACACCATCTGCCCAAGCAGAAAGCAGCAGGAAGAAATGCTTAAGGATCATCAGGAAGGCAGAGCGATTCCCAGTTATATTCATTAGGGAAACGTGTCGGGGGAAATGATGCATCAGCGTTTCCTTTGTTAAGATTTGTTAAGAGAAGAAAGGATAACAATGCAAACAGAGAAATTCATATGTCTTATTCAGCCTCATACTTCTTACAAATTAATGAATGTTCAGCCGGCTCTGTTTGATCAGTTTGACAGTATCGGCTTAATGGCACTGGCGGCATATTTAAAACAAAAGGGGTATGAGGTTGAAATCCTGCATCTGGCCAAAGCATTTCGCAACGGATATAGTCGGGATCAGGTAGTCCGCAAAATCAAGTCGCGCAAGCCGCTTTTATTTGGAATTGGCAATATGTGGGTTCACCAGAGTGTGGGCATGCTTGAGACGGCAGAACTGCTGAAAAAAATATATCCCGATGTAGCGGTCGTCGTAGGCGGTCAACATGCCAGTTTTTTTGCCGAGGATATCGTCAGGTCTTATTCAGACATGATTGACGGGGTAATTGTCGGAGAAGGAGAGGAAACGCTGCATGATGTAGTGAAGTCTCTGGAAGAAAATCACGGCATTGTGGCCGGCATCCCGGGTTTTATGACTGGGAATGAGGATGGAGAGTTTAGCTTTACGCCAAGAAAAGTAACGGTAAGGCTAGATCAGCTGCCTTTTATGTCGCATCAGGGGATATGGCCGCATATCGTACCGGCCGTGGGAGATATCATTCCCTTTGCGGCAACATTGGACTCCGTCAGGGGCGGTTGTCCCCAGTCATGTTTACATTGCTTTGAGGGGAACGGATTGGGGAAGCACGGCCGTGACAAGATGGATTTCCATTCACCCGAATACCTGATCGATCAACTCAAAAGATATATCGACGAAGGAAAAACCAATATTCTTATTCAGGATTCTTACTATGCCAACGGTGATGAACCGATTGAAGAGTTTGTAAGTCTTGCCCATAAAAACAACATCTATGTTGACGCAATGCATTTTTTTGTGGAGCCCGGTTATCTTAGTTCTGCCACTTTTAAAGTGATGGAGTCATTCCCGGCCCGAAAAGTGGCTATTGATTACGGTATTGAGACAGGATCGGAAAAAGTCGCTGCCAACATGCGGCGATATCATGATATGGAGAGGATATATGCGGATGTGGAGGTGCTCGGAAAGACCCAAACCGTTTCCACGGCCTGGTGGCTTATCAGTTTGCCGGGTGAAGAGGATAAAGATGTAAAGCTGACAGAAAAAGCCATTATTGATACGACCCAAATGGGTGTTTTTACGGAACGCGTTTCCCAGCTGTTGCTTTTTCCGCAGACAGAGCTTTATAAAAACAGAGAAAAATATAAAATGACCGCATTTTTTCACAATTTTGATGACTTCAAGATTTTTTCCGACATCGAAAGACGGGATAATGGTCTTTATCCCGAGTTGGTGACACATGAAATGCCTTATCAGACAAGACAAGATACTATAAGGATGCTGGCCGACTTAAAAAAGACGATACGCAGAGTGACGGAGGCATCGCCATACTATGAAGAAAAAACAAAGTTAGGATTTGTTTTAAATGACTTTGATTTTTTTTGAGAGCCAAGCGAAAGGAATGAATACATAAATGAAGAAATATATAGATTATGAAAAAATGCCAAGAAAATACCTGTATAATTTATTCCGAGAAATGGATTTGCCATATGTCGGGATTACGGCAAATATCGATGTGACGGAAGTTTACAATCGATGTAAACAGTGTCAATATTCATTTTTTAAGACAATTATGTACTTAATAACCAAAACATGTAATTCGATAAAAGAGTTCCGATACCGGTTTTATGAAGATAAGATTGTGGAATATGACATTGTCCACCCCTCTTATACATTGATGGTAAAAGAAGACGCGTTTAATTACTGTACCGTATTGTATACCGAGGATTTCCAAAAGTTTTGTGACAATGCGGCGGCCAAGGAAGAAAAGCTGCAAGGAAATACGGATATTTATCATGAAAAAGATCTGGAGAACCTGATTTATCTTACCTGTGTTCCTTGGGTATCGTTTACGGATGTCTTTAATCCGATTAATATTGCTTCCGAAGATGCTTCACCAAGGATTGCGTGGGGGAAATATCGTGAGGAAGGCGACAAGTTAATTATGCCGGTAAGCGTTTTGGCCAATCATGCTTTTATAGACGGATACCATTTGGGAATTTTTTTCAAAAATTTACAAACCTACTGTACTAATTTTGCAAATTAATATTTATTCATGGGTATTAATATAAAAACGATTTTTAAAATATTTTATTAAGATGCATGGGTATTAGTATGAACCGTTTAATAGTTGAAAATAGAAAATTTCATACATTACAGGAGATGTTTTCGGTCAGCAATAATTTTCAGGTAATTGCTGGGCCCTGTTCCGTTGAAAGTGAAGAACAGATCTATACTGTCGCGGAAAAAGTAAAATCATTGGATCTTGCTTTTTTCCGCGGCGGCGCATATAAGCCCAGGACATCGCCCTATGAATTTCAGGGAATGGGAAAAGAAGGTTTGATTCTGCTGAAACAAATCAAGGAAAAGTATAATCTGATTACGGTATCGGAGATAATAGACATTAGAAATATTGAGATTATGATAGATCATGTTGATATTATTCAGGTCGGGTCAAGAAATATGACAAACTTTTCATTATTGAGCGAGCTTGGCACGATTAACACCCCTGTCTTGTTGAAAAGGGGATTAATGTCCACCATTGATGAGTTTGTTTATGCGGCGGAGTACATCGCAATGGGAGGTAATGAAAATATTGTCATGTGCGAAAGAGGTATCCGAACATTTGACAGTGCCACCAGAAATACTCTTGATCTGGCTTGTGTGGCAATTATCAAGGAGAGAACCTCTCTGCCGGTTATTGTTGATTTAAGCCATTCTCTGGGGCGAAAAGATATCATTGTCCAAATGGCAAAGGCAAGCAGAGCCTGCGGTGCGGACGGAATCATGGCGGAAACCCATAATTGCCCGGAAAAAGCCCTGTCTGACAGTAGACAGCAGTTATCGTTTGACGAATTGGAAAAACTAGTTCTGGCGATCAGAGCCTAATTCCCTAAGGAAACACGGATGCATCCGTATTTCCTGGGGGCTATATGTACCAAGACAGCAAGAATTATGAAAAACAAAATCATTTTATCCATTATACTATGGTGTTGATACCATAGAAACGCTGATGCATTAGTATTTCTTTAGATGCTCTGCAGGATACGCACGGATTTGCAACAAAAACCGGTAGTTGTGCTGCAAATCCGCAATATTGAAGGGAGAAATAATGGATAGTAAACAAGATACAATCCCGTTTCCGGACGAAATAGCCCATCTGGAAAAAATAAACAGCAATCTCGACAGTGCGCTGGCGGAAGCGGAAGCGAATGTCGAGCGGATTGATAAAAACTATATGGATATGAAGCGGTATATGGCGGATTATCGCGGAGAAATTGACCCTCATGAAATGTTCCAGAATGAGCTGGGCTTAAAACAAATTGATAAAACGGGAGCCTTCGCTGTTCAAGTGCGGGACAGATTGGCAAAATTAAAATACTCGCCCTATTTTGCCAGGATTGATTTTTGTCAGGCCGCGGAGAGCGAAGCGGAAAATTATTATATCGGCAAATTTGCCTTTTCGCATGAAAATCAACTATTGATCTTGGACTGGCGTTCACCTGTCGCCGGCATGTTCTATGATCATGAAGTAGGTCCCGCCGGTTATGTTGCGCCGACAGGTAAAGTTGATGGCGAATTGACACGTAAAAGACAGTTCATCATTAAAGAAGGTGTCATGAAGTCGGTGCTGGAAAGCTCCGTGAATATACAGGATAATATTTTACAGCAGGAACTGGCTCATACATCTGATGAGAAAATGAAGTCCATCATAGCGACAATTCAAAAGGAGCAGAATCAGATCATTAGAAATGAAAAAGCCGACACGCTGATTATACAAGGCGTTGCCGGTTCGGGTAAAACCTCCATCGCCCTTCATCGGATTGCTTTTCTGTTATATCGGCTGAAGGATCGACTTTCGGCAAGGAATATCACGATATTATCTCCCAATAAAGTTTTCGGAGACTATATCTCCAATGTTTTGCCGGAGTTGGGTGAAGAACCTGTCTACGAGGTCAGCTTTGAAGATATTGCCGAAATCCAGCTGGAAGGTGTGATCCGTTATGAACCGGATAAAGATCCGCTGGAGATCAGCGACGCGGCCTGGATGGAACGGGTGCGTTATAAATCCACGTTGGATTTTGTGAAACAGCTGGATGAGTTTATCAAACGGCTGCCGCAATTTGTTTTTGAAGCCGGGAGCTATTCCTACGGGCGATTTACGGCCGACGAAGCAATGATTACCAATCGGTTTCTGGCCTACGGCAAATATCCTGTAAAGCGTCGTCTGCAAATGATCGCGGAGGATATCTATGATCGCTTTGCGACCAAAAACATCACGGATGATGATTTGCCTAAGATCAATACCATCATCAAAGCCTTAAAGCAAATGCTGAAAATAAAAGATACGTTAACACTTTATAAAGAGTTTTATAAACAGATCCATAAAACGGATTTGTTTGTTATGCCTGATAAAAAGACTTTGGAATGGTCGGATGTTTACCCTTTCCTGTATATTTATGCGACCTTCGAAGGGCTGCGAGAGAGCGATGTCATCAAGCATCTGGTGGTTGATGAAATGCAGGATTATACGCCCGTTCAATATGCGGTACTTAACGTAATGTTTAAATGTCAAAAAACAATACTGGGGGATTTTGACCAATTTGTCAATCCCAATCATCTGCACACGCTAGAAGACTTAAAATGGCTGTACAAAGACTGTGAGGTGGTAGAATTGTCCAAAAGCTACCGATCGACTTTCGAGATTATTTCTTTTGCAAAACAAATAAAAAGAAACGACAGCATTGAAGTAGTCGAGCGTTACGGCGAACCGCCGGAGGTGATTGAATGCACCGATCACGACGACGTGATAAAACGCATCCGCAATGAGATTGAAGCTTTCGCCAAAACTGGTTACGCGTCGCTGGGGATTATTACAAAGAACAACAGGGACGCAAAACAATTATATGAGCTTATGTCGGAGTCTTATGATGATGTTCATTTGATTTCGCCTGACAGCAGCCGATTTGTTAACGGTGTGTCGATTACCTCTGTTGCGATGTCCAAGGGACTGGAGTTTGACATGGTCATTATCCCCGGCGTAGACAGCGGCAGTTATCATACCGAATATGACAAAAGTCTGCTCTATATAGCCTGTACCCGGGCCATGCACCGGCTCATGCTCTTGTCTGCCGGTGAACGCTCGCTCTTGCTGGCCGGTTGAATTATTATACTTTGGTTCCCACTCCGTTAAACAGCCAGCCTAAGCCTGACAAAAACTTAACTTTCCTCATATCGTTGGCAAAAGCCGCCGGCAGAAATGAGGGAACCCAATAATTTATGCTTTTAACTGTGACATTTTTCAAACCGGCATTTTCCATTATTCTATTCAGTTTGCGTTTGGTATAGTAAATCTCACTTCCTTTTCCGACTTTAAACATTCCATAGATTAGTTCCAAAGAAAGCAGATTTGGTAATGTTACCATCACCTTTCCGCCTTTTTTGGCGTGTTTGGACATTACCTTCACCAATTCAACGGCATCGCTGTCTTCATAGTGTTCGACAACCCCACAATTCCAGACAATGTCATAGATACCAATATCCAAATCCTTCGAAAAAGCATCTTCCACAATAAAACGGACAGAATCCGCATCGATGCTCATATACTCACAAATGTCTTTTGCATAATCCAAAGAAGCAGGAGAAAAATCCACAAGAGTAACCTTAGCCCCTTCTTTCGCCATTAATAAAGTGGGATAACCGGATCCGCAGCCAAGCTCACAGACTGTTTTATTTAGGAAGCCCTGAGTCGCGCCTCTATAATGATGCAGCATCTCGTCATATAAATTTTTATACCACATATCGTTTATTTCCATGGGAGTATTATTTTTCTTAATATATTCCTTATGGGTACGCCAATGTCTGTCCCAGTAGGCTTGTTCGTTTTCATCCCCGAGACTGTTGTTTCGGGATATTTTTTGAATAATGGTATTCATAGTTTTTTCATAGGCAAACATGCGTTGCTCCCTTCCGTAACCAAATGACTATTTAAAATTACCTGAAACCATACAAAGTGGCATAACATAATAGCTGCACCAATATTTATAGAACACCATAAACGAGGGATTTGCAATAATTGATATTTATTCTTCGTGGATATTGTGATTGTTTGGCATTGTGAAAGCCATCAATTAATTGTAACACATCATTAAACATAATGCAACGTTTTATCGCTCGCCCTGTCCCCCCTGTTTCCTCCTGTTTTCCCTTCAATCAAAATAAGGAAGGGCCGGAAGCTCTTCCTTATTGCCGTGAGGATTACCGTGTTCCGCTATGTATCAGTCCAGTGCTGCCGCGTTATTCGAAGCGGGTATCATAGCTTTTTCCAGGGAAGCTTTGATGGCATTCAGCAGGACCATAGAGGTATATTTGTTGTCATTGGAATAGGTGATGTTGTCGGTTGACTGCTGTTCACATATCTGCATGGAAAGTGTTTCGAAAGCCGGTTCAATCAGAGGGAACATTGTGGCGACCGCTTCATCAAGGTTGACGATAGAAACATCATTGATCCGGTACTCATCTACAGTGACTTGAATATCCAGGACATTGTCGTTGAGCAGCAGGGAAGTGGTATAAATCCCGGGCACATAGGTGACGTCGGGTGTCGCTCCGGTTCTGGAGGCTTCTTTTTTATCAGGCAGGAACATGATGATCAGCAAGATAATGAATAAGATACCCAGCACGGCGAAAATACCCGTATATATCAATTCCTTCAGATGAAGTACGACAATTTTGGTTTTTGATTTCATGACAGATCCCCGATTCATTCTTTTTACTATCATATTAATGTGCCGCCTTAAGTATTCCTAAAACAAAAGCATTTTATACAAGGTGTGGCGCACAAAGCATTGCACATAAAAAATCTATCTTTTTTGTGGACACTGTGGTACTATTTATGGTGGTATTATTTATGGTGGTATCATTGTGACAATAGTATTATTATGTATTCCATAATTATGAAAGAATACCGGTCATAATGCTTAGGAAACCCTGATTTACTCAGCGTTTCTTAGAGAATTAGCAGGGAGAAACCTATGAAGTTTATCAAAATGCACGGCTGCGGCAATGATTATATCTACATCAATGGCTTTGAAGAAAAAATTCCCCAGGAAGAGAAGCCAAAGCTGGCAGTCCGGTTAAGCGACCGGCATTTTGGCATCGGCAGCGACGGCATGATATTTATCAACCCGTCCCTGACAGCCGATTTTGAGATGGAAATGTACAATGCCGACGGCTCCAGAGCGGAAATGTGCGGAAACGGCATCCGCTGCGTGGGAAAATATGTATATGAGGAAGGACTGACCGACAAAACCGTTATCACAGTAGAAAGCTACGGCAAGATCAAGCACCTGGAGCTTTTCACCGACAGCGGCCGGGTGGCGTCCGTCAAGGTCGACATGGGCAGCCCCCTTTTCCGAACCGCCGATACCGGACAGCTGACGCAAGATCCTCCGGCTGCTTATGAAACCATCGTGGCGGACGGGAAAGCCTATCCGATGACCTATGTCTCGATGGGCAATCCTCATGCCGTGATCGTGATGCCTGAAGCAACTGACTTGGAGCGCCTGGATCTTGAGCGGCTGGGGCCTTTTTTTGAAAACCATGAATGGTTTCCGGATCGAATCAACACGGAATTTATCAAAATCCTTGATCGCCGGACAATCAGCATGAGGGTTTGGGAAAGAGGCAGCGGGGAAACTCTGGCCTGCGGCACCGGCTGCTGCGCCGCGGTGGCCGCCGGCGTTGTCCACGGCCTGACAGAGGAAAAGGTGACAGTCCGGCTTAAGGGCGGCGAAGTGACGGTTCGCTGGAGCCGTGAAGAAGCACGGCTCACATTGACGGGTCCGGCGATGACTGTGTTCAGAGGCGAGATTTAGCTGAAGGTAGATGTGCTGAATAGTATGAAGAATTGAACATTTAGAGAGCAGGGGGAGGGCTCGGTGGCCGGAGGGCTGGACGGTCGGTATTTCTCTAATGACATTGACCAGTATTGGTATTGGTGGCCGGACACTCTCAGGCATTATTCAGGCACTATCTTAAGAAACGTTAAGTCTTGAAAAAAATATCTATGTGCTATAATGGCATTACAAGAGGTAATCGCCCACAAGGGGTTGACCTAAGAAAAGTAGAAAACCCACCCTCTCAACCGGTCAAAGTTTCAAGGGTGGTTTTTCTATGCCCAATATTGGGACTTAGAAGTTACTTGCGTGGTTTATCTATGTAAGTAAGCAATGCAAGAATCAGTAACCCGAAAGCCATCATTAAAGATAATGCCTCATATACGCTCATCTGCACCACCTCCCATCTATGTAAACTGGAAGGCCAACACCCTTGTAACACGATTCCCCTTTTCTGATTGCAAAATATATTTTCTGAAATGCGAATATTCAAATTTGTGGCTTGCAAATCATCGTCATATATGCTAAAATATCTTTCATACGCAGACAAATGTACGCCATTGATAGACAAGAGCAGAACATACTACAACGTGCCAAGTAAAATTGGAGGGACACATGGAAGAATCAGCTTATTACGTCGTAAAGAAGCGGGCGGTACCGGAAGTATTGCTTAAAGTATTGGAAGCGAAAAAGCTGTTGGAGACCGGACGGGTCCGGTCAGTCAATGAGGCGGCCGATCAGCTGGGCATCAGCCGCAGTTCTTTTTACAAGTATAAGGACGATATTTTCCAGTTTCATGACAACGCGCAGGGAACCACGATTACCTTGGCGTTTCAGATGGATGATGAGCCGGGGCTGCTTTCCGATGTACTGAAGATTATCGCCGAATATCAGGCTAATATCCTCACCATCCACCAGAGCATCCCGGTCAACGGGGTTGCGTCCTTGACCCTCAGCGTGCAGGTGCTGCCGGGTACCGGCGATATCTCCCGGATGATTGAGATCATGGAAAGCCGGCGCGGGGTCCGCAATGTCTGCATATTGGCAAAAGAATAGCAAATTTTTGTAAGACAGATAAAATAAGAAAGCACAATGATGGGAGGATAATATGATCCAGATAGCAGTAATCGGATACGGCACGGTAGGAAGCGGCGTGGTCGAGGTAATCGGCCGGAACCATGATGAAATCAGTAAAAAAGCGGGTGAAGAAATCTACGTCAAATACATTCTGGACCTGCGCGATTTTCCAGGCGACCCTTATGAAGACAGGGTCATTCATGACGTCGCTGCTATCATGGAAGATCCGGAGATCAAGATTATATGTGAGACTATGGGCGGTATCCGGCCCGCTTATGATTTTACCAAGCAGGCTCTTTTACAGGGGAAAAGCGTTTGTACGTCCAATAAAGAACTGGTAGCTACGCACGGACCGGAATTGATCCGTATTGCGACTGAAAATAAATGTAATTATCTGTTTGAAGCCAGCGTCGGAGGCGGGATCCCGATCATCCGGCCGCTCAACTACTCCTTGACGGCAGAGAAAATCGACAGTATCGTCGGCATCTTAAACGGAACGACCAATTTCATCCTGTCTAAGATGGAAACCGAAGGCGCTGATTTTGCCGAGGTTCTGAAAGAAGCCCAGGATAACGGGTTTGCGGAACGTAACCCCGAAGCTGATGTGGAAGGCCACGACGCCTGCCGCAAGATTGCCATCCTGTCCTCGCTGATGACCGGCAAGAATGTCCGCTATGAAGACATCTATACCGAAGGGATTACCGGGATCACCGCCGTTGATTTCCGCTATGCCAAGTCCATGGATATGACGATCAAGCTGCTGGCCGTCAGCGTTATGCTCGCAGACCGGCTTTATGCTTACGTGGCTCCCTTTATGATAGGAAGGGACCATCCGCTCTATTTTGTTCATGACGTGTTCAACGCCGTCTACGTACACGGCAATATGCTGGGCGATTCCATGTATTACGGACGCGGTGCCGGAAAATTGCCGACCGCCAGCGCCGTCGTGTCGGATGTAGTGGATTGCGCCAGGCACCTGGGGAAAACCATTATGTGTTTCTGGGACAGTGAAAACGTCCAGCTGGCACCTGTTGACGAGCGCATCGGCCGGTTTTTTGTCCGGGTCGCTGCCAGTGCCGGCGTAAGCAAACGGGCGGCTGAGCGGTTCGGTGACATCACCGTCATATCTCCCCAGGCCGAAGACGAATTTGCCTTTTTATGCGGCCCGGTCAGCGAAGCTGAGTTTGCTGCCAAAGCCGCTGGCCTAGACGGCCTGATCAGCCGGATCCGGCTTAATTGATTAATAATTTACCTGGGAGATTGTGCGATGAAATATATTATTATCTTGGGTGACGGCATGTCGGATGAGCCGCTGTCCGAACTAGGCGGCAAGACACCGTTAGCTTATGCCCAGACCCCGATGCTGGATGTTCTGAGTAAACAGGCACAGATCGGCTTGGTTCAAACCATTCCCCCCGGCATGAGCCCGGGCTCTGATACCGCCAACCTGGCGGTATTGGGATATGACCCGGCGGTTTATTATTCGGGCCGTTCTCCCTTGGAAGCACTGAGTATCGGTGCGCCGATGGGGCAGGACGATATCGCGGTCCGCTGCAATATCGTGACGATAACCGAAGAAGAAAGCAATTTCACCGACAAAACGATGATTGATCACAGCGCCGATGAAATCAGTACGGAAGAAAGCCGCATTTTACTGGATGCCGTACAAAAGGAGCTGGGCTCGGAGCGTTATCGTTTTTATACCGGAACCAGTTACCGCCACTGCCTGATCTGGCAGAACGGCTATATAGCCGAGCTGACGCCGCCCCACGATATTCTGGGCCGGCATATCGGCACCTATCTGCCGCCGGATCGAGAACTTTTACGGATGATGGAAAGAAGCCACCAGCTTTTAAAGGATCATCCCGTCAATCATAAACGCCGGGAAAAAGGCCTTCATCCGGCCAACTGCTGCTGGTTCTGGGGAGCAGGAACCAAGCCGGCCCTGCCATCTTTTTATGAAAAAAATCATAAGAAAGGGATGATGGTGTCGGCAGTCGACCTGCTGAAAGGCATTGCCGTGGGAACCGGCATGGGCGTAGCCTATGTGGCCGGAGCAAACGGCGGCCTGCACACCGATTATGCCGGCAAGGTGGAGGCGGCTGCCCGGGCCCTTATGCAGGAAGGTTATGACTTCGTCTATATCCATGTCGAAGCCCCTGATGAAATGTCACATCAGGGCAGCCTGGAACGAAAGCTCCTGGCAATCGAGTATCTGGATCAGAAATTGATCGCTCCGCTGGTAAAGATGATGGAAGAGTCTGGTCAGCTTTTCCGGCTGCTGGTGCTTCCCGATCATCCGACCCCGCTCCGGCTTCGGACCCATACGGCTGACAGCGTCCCCTATCTTCTTTATGACAGTTCCGCCGGAACCGGGAAGAGCGGTTGTTATGATAAGCACTGGCAATATGATGCCGACCGCTATTATAATGAAGCGGAAGCTGCGAAGAGCGGTAATTTTGTCGCCCAAGGCCATACTATAATAGATATACTATTTGAGGAGAAAAAGCAATCATGAAAACAGTAGTCAAATTCGGCGGCAGTTCCCTTGCCAGTGCCGAACAGTTTAAAAAAGTCGCAGCCATTGTCCATGCCGATGAAGACCGGAAGTTTGTCATCCCGTCAGCGCCGGGCAAACGGTTTTCGGCGGATAAGAAAGTAACCGACATGCTTTATGTGTGCTATGCCAAAGCGAAGGCAGGAGAAGATTTTTCCCAGGAACTAAAGCTGATCAAGGAACGGTTTCAGGATATTATCGACGGCCTGGAGCTTGACCTGTCCCTTGCCGAAGAATTCAGCAGGATCGAGCAGGATTTTAAGGATCATAAAGGAACCAATTATGCGGCCTCCCGCGGCGAGTACCTGAACAGCCTGATCATGGCCTGCTATCTGGATTATGAGTTTGTGGACGCGGCGGAAGTCATCCGTTTTGATGACAGTGGCAATTTTGATGCCGAGACCACCAACCAGATCCTGAGTGCCCGGCTGGAACCTTTGGAGCGGGCGGTAATCCCCGGATTCTATGGCTCCCGCGAAAGCGGCAAAGTCAAGACCTTTTCCCGGGGCGGTTCAGATATCACCGGCTCCATTGTCGCCAGGGCAGTCAAGGCCGACGTCTATGAAAACTGGACCGACGTATCGGGTTTTTTGATCGCCGATCCCCGCATCATCGACAGTCCGGAAGTGATCGAAACCATCACCTACCGCGAGCTCCGCGAACTGGCTTATATGGGAGCCAGCGTCCTACACGAGGAAGCGATATTCCCGGTTCGCCGGGAAGGGATACCGATCAACATCCGCAATACCAACGCGCCGGAGGATAACGGCACCTGGATCGTCGAAAGCACCTGCCAGAAGTCCCGCTACATCATCACCGGCATCGCCGGCAAAAAAGGCTTCTGCGCTGTCAATATCGAAAAAGACATGATGAATTCGGAGATCGGCTTCGGCAGAAAGGTGCTGCAGGCTTTTGAAGACCATGGCATTTCCTTTGAACATATGCCGTCTGGGATCGACACGCTGACAGTTTTCGTCCATCAGGATGAGTTTGCCGACAAGGAGCAGAAGGTCACGGCGGCAATCCATCGGCTGGCCGGCCCCGATTCGATTGAAATCGAGGGCGACCTGGCACTGATCGCCGTCGTCGGCCGGGGCATGAAGTCCACGCAGGGAACCGCGGGCCGGATCTTCTCGGCCTTGGCGACCGAGCATGTCAACATAAAGATGATCGACCAGGGATCCAGTGAGCTCAACATTATCATCGGAGTCGCCGACGAAGATTTTGAGGCGGCGATCAAGGCGATCTATGAGCTGTTTGTGGCGTAGGCAATTTTAAGCGGTTGAATTCGTTAGCGTTTTTCATTTTGAGATGTTGCGTTCCTGGTGTAATATTTAGAAGAGAAGTAAGAATTTTCTTCATTTTGGTGAACAAAAGTTATTTCGAAAACTTTTGTTCACTTTGTTTATTTGTTTGTTTTTGCATGGATTTAAAAATAAAAACAGTAGTTGTATAATTTAAAAATAAAAACATGGAATTTGCAATTAAACTATCTAATTAAAGAAAAAATATCACGAACAATTTAATTATTTTATGAGTTTTAATAATGAGTCGAATTGTAATATAAATTAATAAAAATATAACGTTAAAGGTATTGACGGTACAATCAAATTGTTTTAGAATATTAATAATAATTAGGAAAAAGAGATTTCTCAAGTTGTGAAAGGAGGTTATATGCATAAAATAAAAGTAAAATAAAAACTCACTGTTGTACTATTTTTAGTTATTATTTTATTTTCTTTTTCCGCTGGAACTGCATTTGCAGCTCAAAGTGGAACAGTCACAAGTAGTGATATTAAGGTAAGCCTTTATGGTTGGGTAGATTTTGTGAGAGGTACGATTCCCATAATAACTCCAGATCTTCTCTTTTATAATGCCAATGCATCGGGTAGTGATCTTTGGATGGTTGGTAATAATTCACAAGTACCATATTATTGTTGTGTTGTCGGTGGATCAGATAAAGTGACCCTCACTACAAAATACCTAAATGATTCCAATAGAAATATTTCTGAATCGGATGTTCGCGTTGGTTCTGGCGCACAAGCTAATTATGGAATGTTGAAAATGCAGTGTATTTACAATAATAAAACGTTAACGGTCTCTTAGTTGTTTCTTGATCTTGATAAAGTCCTTGCATCATTAATTCAATAATGCAAGGACTTTAATTAAGTTAAAAGGAGTTTACGTGACAAAAGTAAGGATAAAAAAACTATTGGTTGACATACCAAGTGCTTTGTTGATGATGATTTGTTTCACAGCAGCATTGTTCATCGTGTTGAATGTAGCTGAGCTGATTGGTAAAATCGCCCATGAAAGAAAAGAAATCAACCGATTTAAATATTCGATCGATACCCTTTTGGATATATACGACAGCAAAAAACAAGTTGAAGATTTATTGGAATATCTGGGTAATAAGCAAGCCAATATATATCTTACGGATATTAAAGTTTTTATTAATGACGAACCGGTCAATTATGTTTGTAACATTGTCTTAAATACGAATGAAGATTTCAATTTCAAGTCACTTCATGGTGATAAAATAAATATCTATCAGGATGATAGCGGCTGCGTCTTAATCGGACAAACAATGGCAGAATATCTTACTGACGTTTACAATAATAACACTGAAATCCAAATCTTGGGACAGTCATTACCAGTAATCGATATTATGCAAAACAATATGTCCGGCGGTATTGATAATTCGGTATGGATCATCTGGGACAAAATACCGTTATTCGCAAAAGAAACCTTACTGCAAGTTATAGAGGAACAATTGCTGCTTAGGGTGAGTTTTAAAAGTGATATGCCTCTGAATGAGATTTATGATGATTTTAGCTTCACAATGAGTGAGGAGTGGGGGAGTCAGCCGATTGTTTTTGAGGCTTCTTATGATGGGGCGTATCAAAATTTGTGGCATCAGTCTTACGGAGCCTTATATAATGGGCTATCGCTGTTTTTTGCAATAGCAGCAATTCTTGTTGCAGTGAAGCTATGGCTTTTGCGGAGACAAAAGGAAATTGTGATACGGATTATTTATGGTTATTCTACAATGAAAATTGCTAGCGTTTTATTAATCGATATTCTTAAAATCATCGGTATGGCGATGGCTTTTGCATATGTTTTACAATTTATATACTGCTATGTTTTTGATGTCAGTATTAATATTACTTCACAATTACCGGTAAAATCCGGGATAGTTTTACTTGGCGTTATTCTGTTGATGATGCTCATGTTTGATCGATTAGTGCGCCAGATTGGCAAAACATCTATTGTCGAAGGGCTAGGTCGTGATAATTTATAATAACCCGTACTGAACAGTTACAAACCAACTATAATAATGTGCGAGCAAGCACAGATGGGAGTTTGTGTGAGAAACTTAAAACTCTTGAAATATTCTTTTAGTAATGTAGCGTTACACCTATATCGCAATATTCAGTATATCTTGACACTATCTTTGTCAATAATACTGATTTCATTTGCCTTTATTACATTCTTTGGCCTGAACTCCGCATACGATGCTTGTAACAGGGTGCTGTCCGCAGGAATGAAAAACAGCGGTACGATTCGCTCCTTAGATCACAAGTTGATTTCTGACAAGGGGTTGGCTTTTTTGGATGAATTGCAGAATCAAGATATTATCGATTCTTTTGGATCGTCTGATTTAAGAGGCAACGATATACTTACCGACTTAGTAGACACACAAAGAGGCCACACGCAAAACTATGGTTATGAATTATCGAAAGTATTGGAAGTTCTAACCATGAATCCCGCGCTATTTAATTTTTGTAATATAAATATTGACGAAGGCGAAAGAATCAGCAATCTGGATTTTTCCGATGAGAGTCTGATTTATTTATATTTGGGCCATGCTTACAAAAACAAGGTGGAATTAGGGAAGACATATCAAAGCAATTACAATACGAGCTATAAAGTGGCAGGTTTTCTGGGAAAAGACAGCCAATGGATTAATCCCAATATCGCGCTTCTGTTTGATTCGGCAAAGCCTACCTACAACTTAGACTATGCCGTGATTATGCTTATCAAATATCCCAATACTGACAGTATTTTCTTTAACACCGAAGATAATTTTGAAGAGACTCGCAAATTGATACTTGAAGCCGCTAAGGCGCATGGATTTACTGTCGCCGTCGGTTCGTTGCAAACCGTTTATGATACGGCAAGTACTGACAATGAGATTCTCGCAGATTATATCAAACAGCTGACCGGCATCGTTTTGCTATCGTCGATTATTATTATGTCGTGCCTTTCAACCGTAATGATTTATTACAATAAAGCGCAGTATGGGATATTTTTGGCAGTCGGTTTTTCAGAGCAAGATATCATTAAAATGCTTGTTTTTGAGATGCTGCTGAAAATTCTGCTCTCCCTGATGCTGGCATTTCCGATTGCCCGGTTTCTTTCCATAAATTGGTTTGCGGGAGCCGAAACATCATTTATTAACGATATTATGTGGGATAAAACTTTCCCGATCGTATTAGCAGTGGCATTTTTAGTAACATTGGTGTCATGGATTATTCCAATTACCATTTTCAAAAAAACACCTGTGACAAAAATGATAATGAGATAGGAGAGGGCTTATGATAAAGCTTAGCAATATCACGAAAACATATAAAGCAGACGGCGTTGAAACGAATGCGTTAAAAGGGATAAATCTCACCATCGATTCCGGGGAAATGACCGCCATAGTCGGTACTTCCGGTTCGGGTAAGACAACCTTGCTGAATATCATCGGTGCGATGGACACTGCGAGTTCAGGCCAGTATACCTTTAACGAAATCAGGGTAACGGAACTGAATAAAAATAAGTTCAGGGAGTTCCGAAAAGATAATATCAGCTTTGTCTTTCAGCACTTTGAACTTATGACAATGTACGATGTTTATGCTAATGTTGAAATGCCTCTGATTGCCAGAGATGTTCCGAGACGAGAAAGAAAAAAGATTATTTCGCAGTGTTTAGAAAAACTTCAGATTGCTGATTTGGCATCAAAATATCCCAACCATTTATCAGGCGGCCAGCAGCAGCGTGTCGCGATTGCGAGAGCCTTGGCGGCAGATACCAAAGTACTGCTAGCGGATGAGCCGACCGGGGCACTTGATAATAACACATCAAACACACTTATGAAAGTTTTCAATGAAATCCGCGATTTAGGAAAAACCGTCATCATAGTCACACACGATATGAACATTGCGAGGCAATGCAAACGAATCATCAAAATTGACGATGGTATTATCACAGAATCAATTGAGAAATCATGAAACAAAGTCGCTCCAGAGCAATATCGCCACATAGTTACGAAGGCGACGTTGTCCAAAGGTATTCAAGAAACCGGAGCGAATTATCCACCTGGCGGGTACTGATCACTACACCGAACACCGGCGGCTTGGAGTAGCCGGCCGGATAACTATCGGTACTTTTGATGAAAGCTGCTTCAGTAAGAAAGATGCCTACCGGCACAGGGTCTTTCATATCTTCCGGATGCCGGTGGCTCTCCAGGGCCTCAGCCTGCTCGGCCTCTGTCAGTTGCGGCGGGTCTGTCGGAGCGGCATCGCTCTGTGCGGCAATGACGGACGCATCCACGTAATAAAGATGATCGGCGTAGGCCGCAAGCTCTTCTTCGCTTAACAGCATCCGCAGGTCGGTAAACATCTCGCTTTCCGTATATCGGGCAAATACATCGGAATCAGAAACAATCACATCCAGATCCCCGACCTGGGTATAGGCCATGATCTTTTGCATCGTACCGATGTCGGTCTGGGAATAAGAATCAAGAACCAAGGCCGAACCGCCATCTACGTAGCACTCAAACTGTTCGGTATCCAAGTCGATAAAATTCGCGAAATCTTCTGACAGATATTCACTGTCCAATCCATAGGCATTCAGCATCATGGCATAAAAGACCTGTTCTTTGGCATTGGCGACAGTAGTGATGATACTGATGAGAATCGCCATAGCGATGACCGATACCAGCACATGTGTTTTATAGTACTCCCAGAAATAAGCCAGCTTCTGCTTCGGGTTCATCTTTTTCAAGGCTTTTCGCTGTTCTTCTCTGATTTCCGCGGCTACGGACTTTGTTGTTTTCTCAGTCATCTTCTCATCCTTTTGTATTATTATCATAAGTCCTTTGCATGTAGTCCTATATGTGCAAAACCTTTATAGCTTTATAATAAGTAATCATAGCTCTTATTTGTCAGGGTGTCAATAAAAGTTGCTGCACGAATTAATCGCTGTAAGCTGTTTATAACTGTTCACTCCTGTCGTATCATTAAGTTTAGAGAAAAGAGAGCAGGGGGAGGGCTCGGGGGCCGG
>DBDJ01000055.1:0-4167 GCA_002293525.1 Lachnospiraceae bacterium UBA935 | reverse complement strand
ACCGTCCAGCCCTCCGTCCCCCGGGCAATCGGACGATGACCGCGCCGCCAGTCAGCTGACTGAAACGCGATTTAGGATGAAGCCAATATATCTTGAAAAATCCCGCAAAATATAATATTATAAATATATTGCTGCAATCAAGCAGAAAACATGCCATTGTTATGATAACATTTCGGACTGACAGGAGAACATACCATGAATGAAACCTACGTAGAATGCCTAGTGAAGAAAAAATCCAACCCCATGATGAAGTTTTTAAAGCTTTTAACGATCATGCTGGCGATCTGCTTTGTCCTGCTCGGCATGTCCATATTCTGGCCGGCGCTGGTCCTCGGTGTCCCGCTTGCTATCGTCGCCTATTTCATCACCATGAATTCCGACATCGAATACGAATACCTCTATGTGGACAAGGAACTGGTCGTGGACAAGGTGATGAACAAGAGCAAAAGGAAAAGGCTGACCTCTTATGACCTGGAACGGATGGAGATCTTGGCCCCTATTAAATCCTATCGTCTCGACAGCTACAAAAACCGCACCGTCAAAACGACCGATTACAGCAGCGGCGTGGAACAGCAGCCGGATGTCAGGTATGCCATGTACTATGACGGCAATAAAAAAATAATTATCGAACCCAGCCCCGAGCTGATAAAAGCGATTCAGATGATTGCCCCGAGGAAGGTGTTTAGGGATTGACCAAATCCATATTACCTGTTAGTATGGAAAATAAAATACGAAATGGAGGAAAGTGTAATGGGCCAGATAATCGGAGAAGGAATTACGTTTGACGACGTGCTGCTGGTGCCGGGATATTCTTCGGTAGTCGCCAATCAGGTGGATCTGACCACCTGGCTGACCAAAAAGATCAAACTGAATATACCAATGATGAGCGCAGGGATGGATACCGTTACCGAACACCGGATGGCAATAGCCATGGCCAGGCAGGGAGGTATCGGTATTCTTCATAAGAACATGTCTATTGAAGCCCAGGCGGAAGAAGCCGATAAAGTAAAGCGCTCGGAAAACGGTGTCATAACCGATCCCTTTTCTTTAACTCCCGAGCATACCCTGGGCGACGCCGATGCCCTGATGGCCAAGTTCCGTATCTCCGGTGTTCCGGTGACCGAGGGGCGCAAGCTGGTTGGCATCATCACCAACCGCGATCTCAAATTCGAAACCGACTTCACTAAGAAAATCAAAGAATCCATGACCAGCGAAGGCCTGATCACCGCCAAGGAAGGCATTACCTTGGAAGAAGCCAAGCAGATTCTGGCTAAGGCTCGCAAGGAAAAACTTCCCATCGTCGATAATGACTACAATCTTGTCGGTCTAATCACTATAAAAGATATCGAAAAAAATATTAAGTACCCGCTTTCCGCCAAAGACCATAAAGGCCGGCTGCTGTGCGGCGCCGCCGTCGGCATAACCGCCAATGTCCTGGACCGGGTCGGTGCCTTGGTGGATGCCAAGATTGATGTCATCGTGCTGGATTCCGCGCACGGCCATTCGGAAAATGTCATCCGCTGTCTCAAAATGATTAAGCAAAAATATCCTGACGTGCAGGTGATAGCCGGAAACGTGGCTACCGGCGCCGGTACCAAGGCCCTGATCGAAGCGGGTGCGGATGCCGTCAAAGTCGGCATCGGCCCCGGTTCCATCTGTACTACCCGTGTTGTTGCCGGTATCGGAGTCCCGCAGATTACCGCCATCATGGAAGCCTATGAAGTGGCCAGGAAAAGCGGCATCCCGATCATCGCCGACGGCGGCATCAAGTATTCCGGCGACATGACCAAAGCCATCGCTGCCGGAGGCAATGTCTGCATGATGGGCGGCATCTTTGCCGGCTGCGATGAAAGCCCGGGCACGTTCGAGCTGTATCAAGGACGGAAATACAAGGTATACCGGGGTATGGGTTCCCTGTCTGCTATGGAAAGCGGAAGCAAAGACCGCTATTTTCAGACGGATGCCAAGAAGCTGGTACCGGAAGGCGTGGAAGGACGGGTTGCTTATAAAGGCACCGTCGAAGATACCGTCTTCCAGCTCTTAGGAGGCTTACGTTCCGGCATGGGATATTGCGGGACGGCCAGCATCGAGGAACTGAAGGAAAAAGGCAGCTTTATGAAGATCACGGCCGCTTCCTTAAAAGAAAGCCACCCGCATGATATCCAGATTACCAAGGAAGCACCCAACTATAGTGTAGAAGAATAGCGAAGATTCCCATCTTTATGAGAATGACACTAAAGCGCACGGACGCGATTTAGCGGTAGATTACACGAGAGGAGTGCAAAAAGAGGGCATGGGAGATTTGAGAGTTAATAACCAAGAATCAGGAGAAGAAATACATAACGCTGATCCGTGCGAAAATATTCGCAGCTCTCTGGAGAAGATCCTGGAGCTTGTGGGTAGCGCTGTCTATGCCAAGGATGCCAAGACCGGCGAAATGCTGTACAGTAACGCGCTGATGCGCGACATCTTCAAGCCGGGAACGGAGAAGGGCACGCTCTATCAGTTTATTACCAGGGAAAACCCGGGACAAAGCGGTGTCAGCGAGGTTTTTCACGAATTTGACCAAAGCTGGTATGACCTGCATTATGCCCCGGTAAAATGGCTGGACGGCAGAGAAGCTTATATCTATACCCTCTATGACATCACAGAAAAAATGCTTTACCAGAAAAAGGTGGAGCAGCATACTTATTATGACTTCCTGACCGGCCTTTATAACCGGCTGTGCTGTGAAAGAGACCTTTCCAGGTATATTGATGAAGCCAAAAAAGCGCATGGCGAAGGGGTGGTTTTATTCCTTGACCTTGATGATTTCAAGAACATCAATGAAGGCTTGGGCCACCAGTACGGCGATATCTTGCTGAAGGCGATCGCCCACAGCCTGCAGCGGGTAAGGGGGGTCGAGGATACCTGCTACCGGATGGGCGGCGACGAATTTGTCGTCATTGTTCCGATGGCGAGCCATCACCGGCTGGAGGATATTATCTACGACATCCGGGAAGTTTTTTCGCGGCCTTGGTATTTGCGGGGAAGCGATTATTACTGCACGATGAGCATGGGTTCGGTCAGTTTTCCGAAAGACGGGGAAAATGTCCATGAGCTGATCAAAAAAGCCGATATTGCCATGTATGAAGCCAAAAAGGGCGGCAAGAACCGGCATGTTAAATATACAAAAGGTACCGATTCCCAGCAGGGCAAACGGCTGGATATGGAGAAAAATATGCGTGATGCCACGATAAGCGGCTATCGTGAATTTGAGATCTATTACCAGCCGATTATTGACCTTCGCAAAGAGGGAACGCCTTGCACCGGAGCGGAGGCGCTGATCCGGTGGAACAGTGCGGAAATGGGTTTTGTCCCGCCGTCGGAGTTTATTCCGCTGGCGGAATATCTGGGGCTGATCAATCCGATCGGCAACCATGTTCTGGTGGAAGCCAGCAGGCGCTGTAAATATTGGAATGACCATGGTTATCCGGATTATAAGGTGAATGTCAACCTGTCGGTGGTGCAGTTGCTGCAGCCGGATATTGTCAGGATTGTGGACAGTGCGCTGAGGGAGACGGGGATCAAACCGGAGAACCTGACTTTAGAGGTGACGGAGAGCCTGGCTATTAATGATATGGAGAGGATGAAAGATATTCTCAATAATATTAAGAAGCTGGGGATCAGGATTGCCTTGGACGATTTTGGGACAGGGTATTCTTCGCTTAACCATATCAGGGAGATTCCCTTTGATGTGATTAAGGTGGACCGGACGTTTATTAAGGATCTGGAGAAAGATGCTTATTCACGTTCCTTCATTAAGATGGTGGTGCAGCTGGCGGAAGAGATTGATGTGAATATCTGTATTGAAGGGGTGGAGACGAAGGAGCAGTATCGGATCCTTGCGGATATGAATGTGGGGCTGATACAGGGATATTATTTTAGTAAGCCGGTTCCGGAGGCGGAGTTTGAGAAGAAGTATACGCCGGAGTTGACGTAGGGGGAGTTGACGTGGCGGGAGTAATTCGTGGGAATGTAGGTTGGTTCATGCTATAGAAGGGGAAGTGCAGGTGTTGGCGCAATAGCTATATGGAGGGAAGTGCAGGGTTGGCGGCAATAGCCACATGGGGAAGCAGATGCAGCCAGGCGGCGGGCCTTACCGGCGGCGGCAGTCCCTCAGGCCGG
>DBDJ01000011.1 GCA_002293525.1 Lachnospiraceae bacterium UBA935 | reverse complement strand
CGGAAAAGGTTTCAAAAACATAATCATCTGATGTCGCTGACAAGGGGGGTGGTGAGGACTATCCATATGTTGATATTCCCCAAGATAGCAGAAATCTAGGAACAATCGTGTCATACATGAATTGGCAACAAATTACTGCTGTTTCACCTCAGCTCACGCTGAAAAATGATGCGAATGCCAATGGTAGATATTCAATTGGCATCGGTTCAAAATACTATGCTACAATAGATGGAAGAATGTTAATAGCAACCAAAGAGAATATTGGTGGATTGCTTGAAGTTTCAGTTGGGGATTATGTTAATGTTCTCTTTGAGGCAAGTGATGGTACAAAATCAACGTATGAATGCATCATTGGAGACGTTAAGGGAGCGGATGCTCCAAATGATTGGGGACATTATGATGGTAAAGGAGTAGTTGAAATAATTTATCATAGCTATACTCCGCCAGATGGATATGATAGTGTGAACAATCCTGTAAGTGCAGGGAATAATCCTTGGGGTAAAGGAAAGGTGCTAAGAGTAACCATAGTAGGTAATTATTATGACAATTAATACAAAACGCCATGTACGGTACTCTTAAAAATGGAAATTATTATGAAAAAATTATTTATAATCACAATCATTGGCGCAATATTAATATCTTTAGCTTCCTGTTCTTCGGATGATAATTTGCTAATAAATAATGACGTTACTACCGACATTATGGAAAAAACGGAAATTGATGCTGAAGACGTGCAAAAAACATTATTAGATAGGGTAAGTAGTGATATTCAAGACTGGCAAAAAGCTTACATAGTATTTATAAGTGAATTTAGTATTTTAGAAGATTATGAAATTTGTCAATACGCTTTGAGAGATGTCAATTTAGATGGAGTGCCAGATTTAATTTTACTCCAATCAAATGCATCAACTGCACTATTAGAAATTTATTCTTTTAATGGAGGAGTATTTAAAACTGGCAATTACACAGATGTTAAAGTTGGATCTGCTTTACGTGTATCGTATCATCAATTGTATCCAGGATTATTTACTTTGCGGTGGGGTGGTGGGGTAGAGCATTACGGATATATAACCATTGATGAAGATTTATTGGTATACGAATACCTATGGTTTAATAACATGGCACCAGAAGAAGTAGCAAATGAAATTGGGCAATCTGGAAAAAATATAGTTTCTGATAACAAGGAGCTTGTAGAACTTTCAGAAAATATTTTTTTAAACGAGAATAAAAATATTCTTGAAATGATCAGTACTGATGATGATAAATTTAAACCAATAATTAATTATTAATTAATATGCTTAAGATTTCGCGCAACCGTTTAAATAAAGCTCTCCGAGGGATACCACGATTTCATACAGAATTTATTTTGTTCCAGACAATTGCAACAGCATAGAAAAGCAATATTGTATTCCCATGCGGAACAAAACCATCGCATCGGCTGAATTTTTTACCTGAATGGATCCATTTTTCTATGATTTTACGTTACTTTTTGGTTAAGTTAAGTGCTTCATATTTTTTGAAGAGTTTGGTTTCCCTTTTATCCGTATCTTGAAAATTGCTGTCCTGCTTAAGATTTTGAGCGACATTGTCAAATGATCGTTCTTCCAGTTCTCTGTAGATCAGTTGAAATATGTTTTCGTTTGCCATATCGTACTTCCTTGTACTGACATACGATACCGGAAAAGAAAAATAAGTCTATTCATAGTTACTGACAAAAATAACGGCAGAAAAGGAAAAGAAAGTTAAGCAAAATAGACAATGACCCCTAAATGGATAACACTTTTCACTTTTGGCCCCAAAGTTATCCCGCCACCAAATCCCCGGACGGCTCTGCCGGCCGGTGTTCCACGGTTTAGCCCATGCTTTTTGGGATAAACCCTTTATCCTGCTACTTTTTCGACCCTGTTGATTTTAGTAGTTTTAGGCCATTTTCATATAAAAATACAGCTGTTATGTAATGCTCATGTTGATCCAGAATCGGCTTCAGGCTATCACAGGTCAATTGACTGATAAAAATCGCACACAGGGCAACACACACCCCTGCAAGGGGTTTCTCAAAGGGGTAAGATAGTTTCGGGTATGTGCTCTGGATTTTACTGAAAATGAGTATTTTACTCCAAAATAATAATAACTTAAAATCCATTGGTGATATTACACAAAGGGACCTCATGTTATCCCATGAAAAAAATGGATTTCCAGTAAATTTAAGCAATAATCAGTTCCTTGAAAACCTAATATGAGATGCATTATTTCACACATTCAAGGCATTTAAAAAATGTACTGATTTCGGAAAAATAAGTATTGACACAAAATTTTTCACATGGTTATCACGCTTTCTTGAGATAACTGATGAATCTCGTGAAACTATAGGTGATGTGGAATTAGCAAAACAACCATTTTTATATACAGTTGATACAAAAATAGTTTTGCATAGTGAAAGCTTGTTGAGTGTTTTTCAGATTGTGACTTATCAAACAGCAGGACCCAAAAACTGGTATTATTATGGTAGTACATTTGATCTGGAGACAGGAGAGTTGGTTCAGTGGTTTTAAATTTTTTATTATTGTCTTTACATCAAGCTAATTACAATGAAAATGAAAATAAAATTCTAATTCAAAACTATATTACTACAATAACATCACAGAAAAACTTATTATCAAATGATAATTATGATAATGAAATTGCTAACAGTGAAGGAACGACGTCAGAATTAATTGATATAACTAATAAATATGCTGCATTATGGAAAAATGAAATGCAGCTAGAACATGATCAAATTATTGATTTGTTGGATGATAAAGATAAAGATATATTTATTAATTCACAGAACTCTTGGGAAACATTTATTGATTATCACAATCAATTAATTCTCAACTCTAATATACAATTATATGGGGGGGGGATCATATATTAGTGTTTTAGAAGCCGATTTACAATATCAAAAATTTCGCAATCGTACTAACGAACTTAAAAATATACATGAGTTACTTAGTTGGTTTAAATGAAATAAAATGCCGTGAGGAAAAGCACCGCCATTCATCCGGTCGCCATTGCCGCCTTATCGGAAGAGTGGGCCGCAGCGGTCAGGTGTCGGATGGCGAATTGTAGGAGCAACAAACAGCGAATTAGATTTTCGGGTGTTGTCTTGATGACCGCGCAGACCAATCAATGAAAGCGCGTTCTGGGCAAAGAGACCGCAGATTACAGTCACATAGTTTCAGGTAAAAATGGACAGATATTATAGCAGATTATCAGGTGATCTTTTCCTCTTCATCCTGAATGGGCGAATTGATACCGCCGAAAATTTGAAATGTCCCTTTTGGGGGACATTTCTCCGCTATAACCGTTATTTACCCGAGGTTCTGGTTGCTGACCGCGGCAAGAATGATTTCCGGAGTGATAGCCTGCTGGTCTGCCTGATGACCTATGGCAAGAGCATCGGTCATCAGGTTATCAATCAGGCGGGGATTGCCCTGCCCGTGGCTGTGAATGGCCGCAAGGGCCGCTGATTCAACTATGCTTTCCGCCCCGCCGGCACAGGCCAGTTTGTGAATGACATACTGTGTGACCTCATCATCGGAGAGACCGCCAAAGTTATAATGGACCGTGATGCGCTGACGCAGCGCTTCATGGACCGGGCGCTGCAGAGTACTGTTAAGATATGATTCGCCGCAAAGGATGAGGGTAAAGCAGTTGACTGAATCATAGCCGTAATTCATCAGCATCTTGATGTCATTAAGGATTCTGGGAGAAAGGTACTGCGATTCATCGATCGCCAGTAAAAGCGGCTGCCGTTTTTCCCTGTACAGATAGTAGCTCTGTTCCTGACTGAAATATATATGCTGTGTCATGAAAGACCAGCAGAGAGAAATCGAACAAGCATTTTACCATTCCGATCATTGCCCTGTGCCTTATTTCCGTAATTATTCGCAACAAGCTAAGCAGTGTGTTACAGAATTTGAACACGGTTCTATATAATGTAACCTTACAGTTAAATACGAAACAAATGGAGTTCCTGGATTATTTCAAGACAGCCCGTCTGATACATGCAATACCGTTTATACGCCGCCGCCTTTCCGACAACTATAACAGCTATCTGGCTACAGAGTATGGGGCATACTGCCTGCATCAAAAAGTCAATGTCTTATCGGGAATCAATGACCAGTTTTTGTCAATGGGGATAATGGTGTTTACCGGTTATCAGGTCATCCGCAAAAAGATGACGGTAGGAATGATGTTCAGCATCAGCAGATATACGTTGCAACTTTTGTCTTCGATATCGCAGATTCTGTCTCAGGTAAACTTTCTGTATGCCAACAGATGCGAACTGGAGAACATGGTTGAGATCCTATGGGCTTCACAGGCCATGTCCGGAACAACTGGAACACGTCCGTCCCCCAACTGTGATGAGATTCAGCTCCGTCGGCTGTTCTTCCGCTATCCGAACGGACATGCCATCTTTGCGGATATCAGTCTGATATTTAATAAAGGGATGTTGAGCTTCACGGATGCGATACGGATTGCGAAGTATTTCGCAGAAGTGGAGCCTGGGAAACCAACAAGCTCAAAGAATATGTTAATATTCGCGAACCATCAACTGAAGAGCTTCAAATAGGAATGGAAACGGCAAACGATCTTGGAATAGTCTATTGCTATATAGATCTAACACCTCAAATTTCTACGTTGTTGTAAGATCACATAAAAGCAAACATATTGTGCCATCTAAAAATATGCATAGTTTGTTTAGTTAAGGAATAAATCAGTTAAGGTATGCCAAATTGTTCGACGTTAAGCCGGACAATGGCATACCTAAAAAGAAAAGAGGTGTTAGTGATGTTTACTTTCACAATAAAAAGAATTATGAGAAGCCCCCTTTATTCAATAAGCATTATTTTAAAAATAGCCCTGTCAGTTATGCTTGTGTTTGTGGTTATTCAGTTGGGCAATACAGTTTTATCCCGTTTTCGCAGCTATCTTGCGTCAAATGAGCCGATGGACTTCCAAGTGAGAGATCTGACGTTGGAACAGGTTATTCGTTTTAGTCAGCAATTTCCAAATGAAGAAAGTAAAACCTCAGTACAGACCTCACTAGGTTTCTTTGACCTTAACTCTTCAATGTCATTAAGGGCTTGGCTTCTGGCAGGAACCAGCGAAGGCCTAGATGCAATGGAGCATATCGCGATATCGGAAGGTATGTTTCCGCAAAAAAAATTTGATATCGCGATAGAGGAAAGCGTGAATCTTTTATTACCAGAGTCCTGTCACATAGGAGATGAAATCACTGTGCAGCTTTATAGTGGCAAATATAATGTAGCGCCTTATTATACGTTTACTATATGCGGATTCCTTGAAAATAGCGGCTTGGCAGACATATCTGGAAATGAAACAATTTATGCGGCAGTATCGTTGGAAACAGCTGAATTTATTGCGAAAGAAGTAAATCTGATAGCACCCTATACCATTAATGTTATTTCAAATGCAGACTATAACAAATATAACTATGAGCAGATAATAATTGATGCTGAAAAAACCCTTGAAATACTATATCCTGAATATGAAGATTTAATGCAGGCTGCTGTTACAGGTGAAATATCGGAAGAGCTGTCAGGTCGACTGGCAGATATTAATTCTATACTGACCTTTAATCATGAAAAAGAGAATATTTACAATGATCAGGCGGGATATGACCAGTTTGACTTGACTATGCATGTCGTGGCGTTCTTTATCGCGACAGCCTCGGTTCTGCTTCTTTTTAACAGCATGAATATAAATTATTCCCGTCAGATAAAACAATGGGGTTCCATGCGGGCTTTAGGATTGTCACGAAAACAGTTTTCTGCTGTGCTGATTATAGAAGGATTTATTTATTTCCTGTCAGGTAGCATCCTTGGTCTTGCCATCGGTAGTATCCTGACTCAGCTAACCGGCGGACAGATTGCTTCGGCACTTATCAAGACCAAGGTTTATGCCGTATTGTCATTTCATGGATATCTCATTGCCGTAGCTATTTCAGCTATAGCAATTATCATTTCCACCTTGATTTTGTATCGTCAGGCTGCAAGTTTATCGCCGATAGAAATGATGAATTACAATGAAAATAATATGAAAGGCGAACAGAAGGTTATCAGCAAATTTCAGTTTAATGGCAATAATCCCATCCTGTTTATTGGTGCCAGACAGATTTTTCGGCGTAAAACAGCAGTATACACAGTCGGTGGCATCCTGATTTTGTGCAACGTTCTTTTTGCCACCCTTGCCAACACATTTTTTAGTCTGGAATGGCCAAAGGGCGATCCAAAAAGCGAAGTGGCGGATTTTGAAATTATTCAGGATTGGCTGACGGATTTTTACCCTCAGTTTGATAATCAAGTATTGGCAGAAATAAGAAATGTGGCAGCTGTTGAGCATATATACGCAATGGGTAACTCTATTAATTATCAAATAAAAAATTATGCTACTGGAGAATATATTGGAATCAGCGTTTACAACAATGACCTGTTTACGCTATTTTGTCAGTCTGCTGGTATTCCACTGGAAAATCTTCAAGAGCCAAAAGCCATTTCAATCGGCGATATTCGTGCCGATAATCCCTTAGAAATCGGAGCTGTGCTAATGGAAGATTTAGGTAAAGCTCATCCCGATATTATCTATGACGGCGAAATAATCATTAGCAGTTATTATGAGGATGAATTTTATCAAAACGGAGGAAACATCCGGGAAAGCAACAACGGAATAAACCTGATCATAAATGAAGTTTATGCCGAGCAAATATTTGGCACCGCTTACTACAATGACATTTTCTTTGAAACGGATATGGATTCTGCCGAACTGATTCCTTTAATCAACCCTATATTTGAACAGTTCCGTGATTACCGCTATGTCAGCTTTAAAGTCAGCTTATCGCCGGATATGATGCAGCTGCTGGCTATTTTGGTCATCACCCTCCTGCTCTCCATATATGTCACCATCATTTTGCTGCAACTGGAAATCGGTGCGGTTAAAACCAATTTAACCATGTATATCAAAGAATATTCCATTCACCGAGCTTTGGGAGCCACTCTGACGGTCGTAAGGCGAATTATATGTTTTGAGGCGCTGGCAGTATCTGCGGTTGCGGGACTCATATCAATTTTCTTAAGCCTTCTGTTTAACATCGCCGTTACCAACCTCGCTTTTAACACGACAAAGATCAGCATCCCTACGCTCCTTATAGTCCCGGCGGCCAATGTCGTATCTTATGTATTCATTTTCTGGCAGGTATCGGCCAAGTTAGGAAGGAGTACGATTTCTGACAGTATCAGAAATAATGATTAACGCTAAAAAGATCAAAATATCTATAGCCGCCAGTACAGATAATCACCCCCAGAAAACGCATTCTTATCAAACAGACCCTTCAAATCCACAAATACCTTCTTCTTACTGCCGGCGCGAAAGAACCCGTCTATCTCTTCCTTACCCAGCCCCGCGAACTCATCATGGGCAACCGCAACAATAACTGCATCCATATCTTTAACATCCGTCATATCCGCAAAGCCTATCCCATACAGCTGCCTGGCCTCTTCCGAATCAGCCTGTGGGTCAATCACAATCGGGCTTATCCCATATTCGGTCAATTCCCGGTAGATATCGACCACCTTGGTGTTTCTGGTATCCGGGCAGTTCTCCTTAAAGGTAAAGCCAAGGATCGCTATCTTAGCCCGTTTTACCGGGATATCGGCCTTGATCAGATTCTTTACTAAGCTTTCCGCCACATATTTGCCCATGTCATCATTGATACGTCGGCCCGCCAGAATAATCTGCGAATGGTACCCGGCTTCCTCGGCTTTATAGGTGAGGTAGTAAGGATCGATGCCGATACAGTGGCCACCAACCAGTCCCGGTGAAAACTTGATAAAGTTCCACTTAGTTCCCGCTGCTTCCAGCACCGACTTGGTATCGATGCCCAGCCGGTTAAAGATGATCGACAACTCATTCATAAAAGCAATATTGATGTCACGCTGGCAGTTTTCGATGACCTTCGCTGCTTCGGCTACCTTGATCGAGGCGGCCCGGTAGATACCGGCTTCCACCACCAGTTCATAGACGCCGGCGACGACTTCCAGCGTTTCTTCATCCATACCGGCAACAATCTTCACGATGGTTTCCAGACGATGTACCTGGTCTCCGGGATTGATTCTTTCCGGCGAGTAACCGATCTTAAAATCGCTTCCGCATATAAGACCGGATTCCTTTTCCAATATCGGCACGCATGTTTCTTCCGTCACGCCGGGGTAGACCGTGGACTCAAACACAACGACAGAACCTTTGGTAAGGTTTTGGCCTAAGATCCGGCTGGCGCCCTTGATCGGCGACAGGTCGGGGGTATGATCCTCATTTACCGGGGTAGGGACTGCTACGATATGAAATCTGGCTTCCTTGAGACGGGCCGGATCGGCGGTAAACTCGACAGTGGTGTTTTTTACCACCTCATCACCGACCTCCTTGGTAGGATCTGACCCGCTGCGGTAGAGATTGATCTTGTTTTCATTGAGGTCGAAACCGATTACCTTGGTTTTCCTGGCAAATGCCACCGCGATCGGCATACCTACATAACCTAGGCCAATTACAGATATTTTTTCCTCGCCTGCCACTATTTTATCGGATAAGTTCATCTCTGCTCCTTTCGTTCTCCCACCAGTTTATCGATTTCCTCCAGATAGGCCTGGATGACCCGCTCCCTGTCAAATTCCCGGCCCATTTTTTCCCTGGCTTTCCGTCCCATCAAGGCCCGTTCGTCTACCGGAATCCTCATAAACTGCTTGACGGCACGGATTAAGTCGGCACCGTCGCGGGGGCGGAAGCCGAGCCCGGTCTCCCCTTCGGTAAATATCTCCCGACAGCCGCTGATATCGGAGGCCAAGACCGGCCTTCCCGTGGACGATGCCTCCTGCAGCACGTTGGACATCCCTTCATGATAGGAAGGCAGGATGACCGCACTTGCCTGTGCCAGGTATTCATGCATCTGCGGCTGGAAGCCAAGCTGTTCGATCACCCCGCGCTGCTCCAGCCGGTCCAATCTTTCCTGATAATCTTCGTCACAGTAGCCGGCGATCTGAAAGCGGACCGTTTCACTATGTAAAGCCTCGGCAGCTTCCAAATATTCCTCAATGCCCTTTTCCTTCATGACACGGCCTACATATAGAAAGCAGAATCCCTCCTGCATCGGATAAGGTTCCATGCGGTATTTGCGTATATTTACCCCGGAACCGCTGACCAGCCTAGTGTTTTTAGCACTGATACGGTATTTACTGAAAATATCCTGATTTTCATTATTTTGAAAAAATACGCAGGAAGCCTTTCTTATCCCTAACCGATAAAGCATAACCACTGTTTTCAGAAGTAAACCCTTCTGCTGAAATACACTCCCCAGCCCGGTTATGGTTGCCAGGTAAGGAAGCTTGCGCCATCTGCAGATAAGGCCGCCATAGATATTGGGCTTTATCGTATAAGTAAGAACCAGTGCCGGACTGACTTTTTTGATCAGCCTATGATAGGCCCACAGTAACTTTAAATCTTCCTTTGGGTTGATCCCTCTCCTGTTCATAGGCGTAGTAACTACCTGGCAGCCCAGTTCTTCCAGTTCCCTTACCTTTACCGCATCCGGCAGACCGACTGTGACATTGTATTTTTGTACTAGGTGTTCCAGAAGCTCGCTCCGGAAATCATAGAGACCGCCGGAAGAGTTGGCTAAAATCAGTATCGTTTTCATGTTAAATTCCATGTTGTCAGTTTCCATGCCTGTTTCCATGTCAGTTTCATGCCAGTTTCCGTGTCAGCCGCGTCAGCCGTGTCAATTTCCATACTCCCGCACCTCCTGGCAAACTCGGTTGTTATAGGACGATGCCGGTCTCATTCATATCTGTAATCGCGATTTCATTGTACTTCATCATGGCGATCCCTGTCTGATAATCCCCTATTTTCACGGGATTTTCCCGGCCCTCCAGATTGTTGATGACCTGGGAAGGGATGTCGATCCCGCAGGCATGGGCATGCGGATAACCGCCGCCAAAACGGGGATTGACTTCAGAAATGTAATATTCCCCATTTATATCAAATATATCAATATCTATCATACCACAAAACCCGCAGGATTCTACGAAATTTTTAATTAAGTTGAATAAGCTTTCATTTTGTACCGATACCGACTTGTCCGTCTCCCCGGCCCGCATCTTCAGCTTTTTCTTTAAAAATATGGAAGTACATTTGCCTGAAATCATATCAATGTACACATCGGCCCCATACTCTGTCCCGTCCATATATTCCTGGATCATCAAGTCATCATAACGCGCAAACAGGACTTCGATTTCTTCCTTAGCTGTCACTTGATTGATATTAATGCTGGCGCTTCCTTTTACCGGCTTGACAAAAACCGGATAATCAATGATGCCTGCCGCCACGTCATGATAAAAATCCTCTTTCCGGACATAACATTTTCCCGTAGGAATGGACATTTTTTTAAGCAGATTAAACATGGCAAATTTGTCAAAACAGGTTTCCACGATAACTGCCGGCGAGATGACAGGAACGGTACCGGCAGCCAGAAACTGCTCTTTTTCTGCGGCTAGTAGACTCAGCTCGGGGTCAATCAAAGAAAATATCCCGCCGATCTTATTGCTTTTACAGATGTCCAGGATACAGTCCAGATAGCCCGGCGAGGTAATGCGCGGCACCAGATAAAAAGCATCGGCATCGTAGATCGCCGGAGCCAGATTTGAACAGTCGGTGGCAATTACTTTACCGCCATCCCCTACAGCCTCTTTGAAATACTGGACGATCTTATTCCGCGTTCCTGCGCTAAGTATCAAAATATTCATGTCTGCTCCCATCTGTGTGCTTTGGCCGGCACTCGGTTATTCCTGTTCTTGTTCGATTGCCTGTTGATTGATTACCTCTTGTTCGATTACCTTTTGTTTATTCACCTGTTTTCTGATTTCCGCAAAGTTTCCTTCGGCGGCGTTAGTATCTTCCGCCACATGATCCCGGTGCCCCAGCAGCGTTCCGATTGTCCTTCCGATGATATAGACATCCATTCGCAAGGTAAGATGTTCAACATATTCCACATCCTTTTCCAGACGGGCATCCCAGCCGAGATAATTTCTGCCGCTGACCTGGGCCAGGCCGGTAAGCCCGGGCCGGACCGTGTGACGGAGTCTTTCCCTTTCCGTATAATAGGGAAGATATGACACCAGCAGGGGACGGGGGCCGATCAGGCTCATGTCACCCTTGAGGATGTTGACAAGCTCCGGCAGTTCATCCAGACTGGCAGCCCGCAGCAGCTTGCCGAACCGGGTAAGACGGGCGGAATCGGGAAGCAATAGGCCGTTTTCATCTTTTTCAGAAGTCATGGTGCGAAATTTATAGAGTTTGAATATTTTTTCGTTTCTGCCCGGGCGTTGCTGCGTGAATAAGATGGGACTGCCTAATTTCAGCCTGACCAGCAGTGCCAGGATCAGGTATAGCGGTGATAATAGCAGCAGGCCGGATAAGGCGGCGATACAATCAAAGAGACGTTTGAAATGTCTGGCGTACATGAGCACTCACCTTTCGATTTAGTATTAGGGACATGCTGTTTCATCAGAGTACCCCTAGAATAGACTTCTTATCGTCGAAATAATTAACTCCATGTCTTCTTCGGTGTTTTTGATATCGCTGGGCAGGCACAGGCCCCTGGCGAAGATGTCTTCTGAGACGGCAATATTCCCTTCATTATGATGCGGAATAAAGTCATACCCGGCAAACACCGGCTGCCGGTGCATAGGTTTCCAGATGGGACGGGCTTCGATATTTTCGGCATCGAGGGCGTCCATGACCATGTCGGGGGTAACCGGGCTTTCTTTGTCGATGGTTATGCAGGAGAGCCAGTTATTGGCTTCGCCGTCACGGTTAAGGGGGTTCATGGTTATCGCAGGAATATCCGCAAACGCGTCCTGATATTGGCGGTAAAGTGCTTGTTTTTTCTGTTTGTGTTCCTCAAGGTAAAGAAGCTGTCCCCGGCCGATACCGGCGACAATATTACTCATGCGGTAGTTATAGCCGAGCTGGGAATGCTGATAATGCCTGGCCGGATCCCTAGCCTGAGTGGACAAAAAACGAGCCTTGGTAATATATTCTTCTTCGTCTGAGACCAGCATGCCGCCGCCTGAGGTAGTAATTATTTTGTTCCCGTTAAAAGAAAAAACACCCAGTTTGCCAAAGCTTCCCGTAAGCTTGCCACGGTAGGTGGCGGAAAGCGATTCGGCAGCATCTTCGATTACCGGCACCTGATACTCTTCACAGATCGCTAGGATCTCCGTAAGCTTTGCGGGGGTTCCATATAGATGTACCACAATCACCGCCTTAGGGCGAGGATACTTTTCAAAGGCTTTTTTTAAGGCCTCCGGAGACATATTCCATGTGTCAGGCTCCGAATCAATAAACACAGGGGTGGCTTTTTCGTACATAATAGGATTACAGGAAGCACTGAAGGTCAAAGATGACACAAAGACGGTGTCGCCTTGAGCCGTTCCTAAAAGGCGTAATGCTAAATGGATGGCCGCGGTACCGGAACTCAGTGCGGCAGCGTATCCGCTCCCGACATAGGCGGCCAGCTCCTTTTCAAAATAATCGACATTCGGGCCTAAAGGAGCCACCCAGTTGCTGGCAAAGGCTTCCTGAACAAATTTCTGTTCGTGACCATGCATAGTCGGTGAGGAAAGATAGATTTTCTTCTTAGTTTGTTTATTCATCATATGGCAGTATCCTTTTCTTTTTTACCTTATGACCTAATTAAGCTTTCATTTTCATATTTTATCTTAACAGTGTTCATAGCCTGATTTTCAGCAATTATACATTCTTGAATTATACATTCTTATAAGAATAGGTCGGTACCATTTCCCTGATCAGCGAGCGGATGTCGTCATTTTCCGCTTTGGAAGCTTCTTTCAGCTTTTTGAGCTGAACAAAGAAGCGTTCTTCGTCAAGCTCGATCGGCTTGCCGACATAAATCAGCCGGTTGGCGGTTTCCTTCATGCCTTCTTCTTCCATAAGCAGCTCTTCATATAATTTTTCCCCGGGACGGAGGCCGGTAAACTCTATTTTAATATCTTCTCCGACGCGAAAACCGGACAGGCGGATCAGGTTCTTGGCGAGATCCAGGATTTTTACCGGGCGCCCCATGTCCAGGACGAAGATTTCCCCGCCTTTGGCATAGGCACCGGCCTGCAGCACCAGGGAAACGGCTTCGGGTATAGTCATAAAATAACGGATAATATCCGGATGCGTGACGGTTACCGGGCCGCCCGCCAATATCTGCTTTTTAAACAGCGGGATTACGCTGCCGTTGCTTCCCAGCACGTTGCCAAAGCGGACCGCTACAAATTCGGTGTCATAGTGTTTGTTAAAGGTCTGGATGATCATTTCACAGATGCGCTTGCTGGCACCCATAATATTGGTGGGATTCACCGCCTTGTCGGTTGATATCATCACAAAGCGGGTGGTCCCGTTCATGGCTGCTGCCATAGCGGTCTTAAACGTTCCGAAAATATTATTTTTTACGGCTTCATTGGGGCTGGCTTCCATCAAAGGCACGTGCTTGTGGGCAGCAGCGTGATAGACGATGTCCGGGCGGAAACGCTCAAAGATCCGGTTCATCCGGCCGGTATTGCGTACCGAAGCAATCAGTACTGTCAGCTTCAGGCCGGGATACTGGTTGAGCAGTTCCTGCTGGATTTCATATACACTGTTTTCATAGATATCTAAGATAATCAGCTCCGAGGGCGCATGGGAGGCTATCTGCCGACACAGCTCGCTGCCGATGGAGCCGCCGCCGCCGGTTACCAGGACTTTTTTGTCTTTTACATAACCCAGAATAGAATCCAGATCGATTTCTACCGCATCTCTGCCGAGCAGATCCTCGACTTCGACATCCCGCAGCTTGCTGACGCTTACCTCTCCGTTTACCAGCTGGTATACGCCCGGCAGGGCCCGCAGCTTACAGCTTGTCTCTTTACAGATGTCAAGGATTTCCTTCATTTCACTGCGGGTGATCGAGGGCATCGCCACGATGATCTCATCCACGCTGTAAATATCGGCACATTCGATAATCTTGTCCCGACCGCCCACCACCTTGATGCCTTGAATAAAGCGCCCCCATTTTCCTTTGTCGTCATCGATGATACAGCGGATCACCATGGTGCTGAAATTACTGTTGACAATCTCTTTTATAATCAGGTTGGCCGCTTCGCCGGCTCCGATCACCATGACGGAGATATTGTTATTCTTGTTTGTTTTCTTATGTTTCAGGCCCCTGAAAAAACGGTAGGAAAAACGGCTGACAAACACAAAGGTTATCAGGATGAAGGCATAGAGAAAGTAATAGCTGTTGGGTACCGCCCGGTTTTCCATACGAAAAAACTGTAGCCCGATGCCGTTAATCGCTGCCGAAAGCACACAGGAAATTACGATGTTCTGTAACTCGGTCTCGCCGGCAAAGGCCCAGAGGCTATGATACATCCGGAAGAAATACAGGACTGTCAAAGTCAGGACAATATTGATAGCCAGGAATCTGGTAATCGGTTCCAGAAAATAGTCGGGAATCCCCGACAGATCAAATTCATAACGCATGATTAATGCCAGATAACTGGCACAGATCACACTGATAATATCATAGATGATCAATGCCGCCCGGCGGTACAATAATTTATAATTAAACGGGGTTTTGGCTTTTCTCATGTTCCGTCCTCTTTATACCTCGCGGAATACTACCTATTGAACAGTTACCTCTTATTTATCCTTGACCTGATTTGATTTCCTGAACGCTTCCGGCATACCGAAGATCAGCGGCGCGATGATCAGCACCAGGATAAAACCGGAAGGATTACTGAAATGGAAGACCCATTCAACGATCCCTTCCGCCGCTACGGCCACGGTCACCACTGCCGGCAGGGCAGCATAGCTTTCCCGGTCTTTATTCCGGCGGTAATACCGTAAGCTTTGCAACAAGGTCGCAATGATTACCGCTACAAATAAGATGCCCATTAAGATACCATGATCATAAGCAAATTGTAAATATATATTATGAGCATGGACTGCCAGTGTTCCGTCGTCAAGCAAAGCACCCATTTCCTGATGGCCGGACATCGTCAGCTGCTTCAGGTAAGCGCGGAAGATATCGGTTCGCCCGTTGGTATAATCCGACAGCGACTGGTCTTCCTCACCGGGCTGATCCGGACTTCCTGCGGTTTCCTCTACAGCGCTGCCAATGGATTCGTCCTCTGTATTGACCTTCTCTGCCGCGTTGGCCGCTTTGTCTTCCGCCACCGACTGCACGGAATCCAGCCCCAGTGCTTCTGCTTGCTGAATCGACATCAGATGCCCGTCAATATAAGTATGGGTCTCATTGAATTCTTTTATTTCACCGTATATATCAAAAGTACTTTCCGGTATACTGAATATTTTCTCCCCGAACACTTCAATAAAACGTCCCACCCGCATAAATTCCAGTGAATTTACTTTGCGGCCGCGCATCACCTCATCCGGATAGGATTCTATTTCATGAAGGTGCGGCTCACTGACCAAAGCCGGAACCGTCCGCTGCACAAAAAAAGTCACGGGAAAACAGACCACCGCCGCCAGCGCCATGATGGCCATGGCCGTCAAGATATTCTTAAGCTTCTCCCGGCCTTTGCCGACCGTCATAATGATAACCGCCAGCAGCGCCGTGACCGCCACCGCCAGAAAACCGGTACGGGCCATAGTAAACAGTACATAGGAGGTTACCACTCCGAAAAATACTGCTTCTTTCCAGATATCCTTTAACTTATGGCTCTTCCGGAACTTCACCAGAAATAGAATCAGCGCCGCACACTCCACCATCGTCAGATAAGTCGCTGTAATGGTAACGGTGTGAAAAATATGCGTATAGCGAACCGTTCGAAACGTGACAAAGGGGCGATGCAGTAACGAATATCCCGTGAACCAGATAAAATGAATCACAATTGCCCTGACAATATTTGTAAGAATGTCCCATTTCTTCCATGCTCCATACAGAAGATAAAAAAACGTAAAGGAAACGGCCAGGGCAACCGTCCACCAGCGTCCGTTACGGAAAATCATAATCAGTAATAAAAATACGGCCATCAGCCCGCCATACAGATATGCCGGTTTCTTCATTTCTTTACGGATGATTGCCGTAATGATCCGGATCGCCGCATTTAAGATTACAAATCCGGCAAATGCCCCTGCCCATACCAGCAGCTTCAGGCTCTGCCGGTCGAGATCAGTCATTTCCTCGGTTAAGTTTTCCGTATAGTAATGATGGCCATAGAATCCGGCTACGATCACATATACCACGTTGTGAAATCTTAGGACTTCTTTAAGCCGGAGCATCACGATCATGGCTAAGGCAAAGAAAATAATTTCTTTCCGCTCCGCTATGGCATGATGGATGTCATATAAGCCGTTCATATACTCACAGCAGGCAGCGATTGCCAGCGCCAGGAAAACCGACTGGAGAATGTCCGGCCATTTTTCTTTGATAATGTCCCTGTTGATGATGGCTCCCTGACCGTCGCGGTTATGATTGATTCCATAAAGCACGATCCCGCCTGACAGCAAAATACTGATAAAAAAGAAAGTATTGTCCAAAGTATAACTGCCGAACACCTTCATGACCACGGCCACAAGACCAGCCAGCGTCGCTGCGACCGTAACCGGAGTCCCGACGGATTTAATCACCCGCTCGACCGTCATCAGCTTGTTTCGATCCGGCTTCTTCCGATAATAATACCGGACACAATAAAGCAAAATGGCGGCCGAAAGCAAGATCAGCACATCAAAAAAAGCCACTTTTGCTTTTCTGAGCGGGACTGTATAGTGATAGTCCGCCGCGACGTTCCTTCCTTCCACACGGCTGTCATGATAATGCATGTCGCCGGCAAAAGGATAATCAGGAACAATAACAGCTTCACTGCCTACATAGACATGGGATACTTCACCAAGCTCAGAAACGCTGCCCTGAATAATCAGGTAGTATCTTTGCCCTACTTTCATATCCTGATCGACCAAAACCTCAAAATAACCGGGAATGTCCAGTCCTTCTATATACACCCTTTCTTCGAACATCTCCACGTAGTCTGTGTCCAGCATCCGGACATAAAAGGACTCCCCGGCGGTATCCTCACCCAGATAGATCCTGATGCTTCCCATATGGTCATATTGCGCTATCATGCTTTGCATAATCATCCGGCTGTCATCAACCGGACCGCTTACCTCGCCGGACGAACCGGGAACGGTAAAGGTTACTGTTTCTTTCCATAAACGCAAGGGAAAAAGTGATACTATAAGACATGCGGCCACTATAATAATGGAAGCCTGTAAAGCCTGGCTTTTATAAACTATTTTATTCATATGATATCCTTGTTGAATTTGATTGCGCCTGAAAACTATGGGTAATTATACCATAGTTGTCGGCATTTATCAAATCTCAATATAGTGGTCTGCTGTCTCGGATATAATGGCGTTACTGTTCACAGGTAGTATTCCACGAGGTGTTTTGCGCTGTTTTTGCGCAAAATTCCGAGTTGTGCAAGCGCCAAAATGCAGTTTTATCGCATTTTGTGTGCATAAATGTTACTGTGGAGCAGGGGTTTGATGCACTTCGGCTAGGGGCTGAACAGTAACTAATGTCCTGCTGTGCCGGATACTTACTGTAAATCAGCGATGTGTCGCAAAGCAAAGCTTCCGTTCAGGAAGGCCTTCACGGATATCTCTTTTGACACATCAGGGGCATCTATACCGACAACATAAAGCAAACGGGTTCCGGCTTTGATAAAAACCGGCTGCTTTAGGGCAACGGTCTCCAAAATACAGTCATCTGCTTCAGTTGCGGCATAAATCGGCTTTCTTACCGCCGCTTCCTGGATCGGTTTAAAATAATTATGCTTATCCTCAGACATCCATAGCTGAGCAAATACCACCATATCTGCTGTTATTTCCGGACTATCATCTGACAAATATAAACACATTCCGATATCCGTTATATAACAGTCATGCAAGATCAGCATGCTGCAGCCGGCAATTTTATCTTTTATTTTTTGATCCAGATATCCGGATGAAAGCTGAACTCCGTCATAAGACATGACATTACCCATGATTACGCCGGACCGGTCATGATTCTGTGCATTAATACTTAAGGTTTTCGGAGAAGCGGCGGCAACAAAAATCGTGCTACCGATTCCAGCCGGACCGGTCGGGCCGGTCGGACCAGTGTCTCCGGGATGGCCGGCCGGACCCTGAGGACCTTGTTCTCCTTGCGGTCCTTGGCAGCCCATAGCCCCGACCGGACCTTGCGGACCGACTTGACCGGCCGGGCCTTCTGCCCCCACTGGCCCTTCCTGGCCGACCGGACCCTGGGATCCTTCCGGCCCAACCGGGCCTTCAGGACCGGCCGGGCCGGCCGGACCCATATCGCCTTTTGGCCCGATCGGACCGGGCGGACCCATCAGGCCTTGAGGGCCAGGATTTCCTCTGATACCTTGCGGACCCGGAGCACCGCAATCGCCCTGAGGACCAATATCGCCTCTGAGACCCTGAAGCCCACGCGGACCCATCGGGCCGGCCGGACCGGGATTCCCTCTTTCTCCCTGTTTGCCTGGCGGGCCGGCACATCCATTTTCCCCCTGTGGTCCCCGAGGACCAGGATTTCCTTTATCCCCTTGTGGACCTGTCGGGCCGAAATATCCCCTGTCTCCCTGTGGCCCTTTCGGACCAGGATCTCCTTTTTCTCCCTGTGGACCTGCCGGGCCGGGATATCCTCTTTCACCTTGTCGTCCTGATGCGCCACAATCTCCTTTTTCCCCCCGTGGACCTGGCTCGCCACAACTTCCTTTTTCCCCTTGTGGACCAGCTGGTCCGCAATTTCCTTTTTCTCCCTGAGGGCCCATTGGCCCGGGGCATCCTTTTTCTCCCTGCTGTCCATGTGGGCCGGCAACTCCTCTTTCGCCCTGCGGGCCAACCGGACCGGCAATTCCTCTTTCGCCCTGTGGGCCAACCGGGCCGGCATTTCCTCTTTCGCCCTGCGGGCCAACCGGGCCAGCATTTCCTCTTTCGCCCTGCGGGCCAACCGAACCGGGACATCCTCTTTCGCCTT
>DBDJ01000004.1 GCA_002293525.1 Lachnospiraceae bacterium UBA935 | reverse complement strand
TCATTTTTGGGGGAAACTCAAATAACTTGAGTTACCTATGTTACCTATTTTAATCCTATCTTGCGGCACTTGAAAACATAGTAAACATATGTTATTATTAAGTAATTAATCCGTGAACATAAGCTCAGGACATAGGAAAATATCAAGACTAAGGAGAATAACATGAAGATATCGACAAAGGGCAGATACGCACTGCGGATGCTGGTTGACCTGGCCGAGCATAAAGAAGCCGGCTTTATCCCGCTAAAGGAGATCGCGGTACGGCAAAACATCTCCAAACAGTATCTGGAACAAATCGTGTCCCTGCTGAACACCTCGGACATCCTGAAAACCAACCGGGGCAAGCAAGGCGGATATTCGCTGGGCAAACCGCCCTCACAGATCACGGTGGGGCAGATCCTCCGTATTACCGAAGGCAGCCTTGCGCCGATAGCCTGTCTGGAAGACAAGGTCAATCAATGCGAACGGGCAGCGACATGTAAAACCTTATCCGTCTGGGATGGGCTTTATAAGGTAGTCACGGACTATCTTGACAACGTGACGATTGAAACTATTCTTGAGCAAAATGACCATAAAGGACCGGATAATTATATTATTTAAAGGTGCAGATCCAGATATTTTCCGATCTTTTCAACCACCTCAGCCACGTCCAGCGGCTTGCCTAAGTGGTCGTTCATGCCTGCCTCCAGGCATTTTTCCACATCCTCGCGAAAGACGTTCGCGGTCATGGCAATGATCGGGATCTTCTTGTCTAACTCGCGAATGGTCCGGGTTGCTTCGTAGCCGTCCATGATGGGCATCTGCACATCCATGAGGATCAGGTCGTACCGCTCCGGATTCTTACTGAACATCCGTACCGCCTCTTCCCCGTTAATGGCGCAGTCGATGGCGAGCTCGGTGGGACTCAGCAGGACTTCCAGTATTTCGCTGTTGATCTGCACATCTTCCGCCAGCAAGATCCGGCGTCCGGCAAAAGAAACCTCGGCGACTGCGGTATCCGCCGGCTCGTCATTTCCTCGCTGCCCCAGACATTCGCTGATGACATCCATAATCATGGACGGGAAAAGCGGCTTGGAAAGGAAACGCTCCACGCCGGCTTTGCGGGCTTCATCTTCGATACCGTTCCATGCTGCAGCCGAGATCATGATGACGACCGAATTGTCCACCTCGCTTTCCAGCGCTTTCAGCTGATGGGCCAGTTCAATGCCGTCCATATCGGGCATCAGCCAGTCAACGAAGTAGATATGGTACAGCCCGTTTTCGCCGATCCGCGCCAGGGCTTCCATGCCGCTCAACGCCGTGTCACACGGGAAGCCGGCTTCCCCCATGATTTCCATGAAATATTCCAGGACATCAGGGTCGTCATCGACTACCATGAAACGGGCGTTGTCCCAGCTGATATTGCCACCCAGGCGTTTTTCTCCGTCTCCCAGCCCCGGTGCCGCCCGGAACGTGAAGGAAAAGGTGGAACCCTTGTCTGGCTCCGACTCCACCCAGATGGTACCGCCCATCATTTCCACGATGGACTTGGAAATCGCCAGGCCCAGCCCTGTACCGCCGTAAGTGCGCGAAGTATGGGCTTCTCCCTGCTCAAAAGACCGGAAAAGCTTGCTCTGCTGCTCTGCGGTGATACCGATGCCGGTATCGGTGATGTCGATCCGGATCGTACAGACGCCGTTTTCGTCCCTTCCCTTCAGGCTGGTATCCAGGCGGATCATGCCGCCTTCCGGCGTAAATTTAATGGCATTAGACAGGATATTCGTGATGACCTGCGCCAGTCGCTGATCGTCGGCGATAATCCGCTTGGGGATGTTTTGATCGATCCGCACCGAAAAAACCTGCTTCTTTTCATCCACCCGGAAGTTGACGACATTGACGACACGCTGCAGCACCCTTTCAAAGATCATTTCCGAAGGCGAGATCTGGAATATATTGGCTTCGATCTTAGACATGTCTAGGATGTCGTTAATCACGCCCAGCAGATGATTGGAGGCATCCCGGATTTTATCCAGCGCATAATCTTTCCGTTCACTGCTGCCCGAAGACTTGGCGATATCGGTCATCCCGATAATGGCATTCATCGGCGTGCGGATTTCATGGCTCATATTGGCAAGGAAAGTGGATTTGGCCTCGCTGGCGGCTTCCGCCCGTCCTTTGGCCTTCACCAGCTCTTCCGTCATTCTGCGGTTGCGCCTGAGCATAACCAGGATCAGGCCGATTACTAAAAAGGAAAGGGCAATCGCGCCGATAAACCAAGGACGCTGGGCCTCAGCCAGTTTCAGCCGGTAGTCAAAGGTTTTCTCCATCCAGCGCTCAGTGATGCCTTCCGTATCCGTCATCGCCATCGCCTTGTCGAAGATGCTGCGCAGAACGGTGTCTGTACGGCCAAACGCGATACTGGTTTCAATCGGCTGATTAAAAGTAACATTGGCCTTGTAACCTACCAATTCCTCATAATGGGTAAGCTGCAGCAGTTTGCGCCTTGACGTCATCACCATGTCAACCTCGCCGTTTTTCAAGGCCTCAAAGGCAAGGTTAATCCCGTCATATTCCACATGATTGTGGTGATTGGGAAACCACTGCATAAAAGCATCAGCATGGGCGGTTCCCCTGGCTATCCCGACTGTCACGTCAAGGATTTCATTCAGCGTGATATTACGGAACTCCTCCTTGGAAATCAGCGCATAGGTATCGCTGAACGTCACCGTCTCCGACCAGATGAAATCTTGCTCCCTTTCCGGGTTACTGAGCCACTCCGGTATCATGCGGGCCTCGCCGCTGATTATCATTTCACTCTGCGCCGGCATATTGGCATCCTCGTCATGGACAACCTGAAACTCCAGCCCGGTCAAGGCGGTGACCTCAGCCAGCAGTTCAAAGTAAACGCCTTGCCAGGCATCTTCCTGGTCGTTATAAAAACTGACCGGATAATTGGTGTTAAAAGCAGTAATCGGTATCACCGGATGGGCCTCGATATATTCCTTCTCTTCTTCAGTGAGTTTGGCTCTGAGGCTGAACTTGCGGTAATCCTGATATCCCTGACTATAAAGCTGGTTGAGGTAAGGCATAGCACCATTGTCCAACGCTTTATCCAAAACGGAAATAATGGGTGCCAGCTCCGGCTTAGCCGCCATCATAGAAGCCGGATGGAAAATAAGCGGAAAATAGTCCGCGAAAATCAGATCATCATAATCCAAAAGCGATGCCTCTGAGATCCCGAGCGTAATAAAGGCATCGGCTTCACCGCTTTTCAGTATCTGGTAAGCCTCCTGAAAATTGGCTGACCAGACCGGCTCATAGCTGCCGGGTTCGGTCACGGCGCCCACGGCGGCTTCCAGCGGCGTGTTTTCATTGAAGACATAGCGGACTGGACGTTCTCTGGCAATGTCACCGGGATTCCGGCTGCTGTCCAGCCAGACAATTTTGAACTGACGCTCAGCAATGGTATCAGACATGATAAAATTCTGCTGACGGTCGGCGGTCGGCATGAAGTTACCGGAAAAATCTATTTCCCCTGACAGCAGCTTGTCATCAAGCTCATTCGAGAGAAAAAGCTCAACCTCAAACGGAATCCCGAATACGTTACTCATCCATTTACAAAAATACGCGGCATAACCGCCAACGTCACCGTCTTCTTCAATAAACGCCTCGCTTGTGAGATACATCCCATAGGTTAAGTGCTCATATTCTTGCTGCAGCGTTTCAATCGCCGCGATCTCTTCTGCCGTAACACCGGGGATGTCATAAAAGGAAGTGAATACGCCTGCTTCGGCTTCAGCCGCTGACACCGACAAAGCCTGCCCTATGGAACTGCTGTCAAACACAAAATCATCGATAAACAAATTTATCATAAGCAGGGCAAGGACAATACCAAATACGTATATACTCTTTTTATTCTTATCTTTATCTCTATCTTTACTTACTTTACTTATTTTTTTCATGAGAAACGTCCTTCCCTGAACATATATTTAAATGTATTAGTGTATAAATTGACAAGCGTATAAATTCATATGGGTATAATTAACGCGGAGTTGTCTTTACTATGATTTACACTATGCGTTTTTCAACCAAGTAGTTTCTTAAATATTCAGATTAATCTCAAATATATCTCACATTTACACATTTCATACAATACATATCTATTTAGTATTGATTGTAACATTTCTATTTACTGATTACAAGGTTAAAGTCCGCATCCTTTCATTAATCGATCTCTTCCTTTAAATGTTTTATTATATCATCATAATTTTCTGGTTCATGCGGATAAATACACTCTGTACAAACCTTGATTTTTTTGCCTGAACATCTTTCAACGTTCTTGTATTGCGGCTTTCCCGGACAATGATCCATGGAAAAAAACGGACAATAACAAAATAAGCAATTAAAATCTTCCAAGCCCCTATGGCAGGGATAATATTGACAGTCCTTGTTTTCAAAGAAACGATAGGAAGGTTTCATCATCTTCTTTCCTTTACGATTACAATTGTTATGTTACCAATACATTATTTTATCATGTTTTCCATTCACTTGCTATTCTTCTTTTTTCTTTATTATTTTTGCAGAGGCCTTTGCCATCAACTGACTGGCTGCACGGAAACCAAAATGAACAGTCCAGAACTGTTCATTTCGTAAAGTGGAGCCCCACTGGGCAAGACTTTATCTGCTTTGGGTTCCTCGGAGTGCTATAAACGCCGCGTCCAGAGAGAAAATCCGACCGTCCAGCCCTCCGGCCCCCGAGCCCTCTCCCCTCTCTTTTCAATAAACTTAATTAAAGACATTGGGGAGTGAACGAAAATAATTCTTTCTAAAACCTCTTGACAAAATACAATACTCAGTTATAATTAAATACATATTAAGTCTATATGTATTATACATTATAGGGAAGAACGAAGAGGAGGAATCACCATGTCAAATATTCATCAGAACCTTACCGACCTGATCGGACGCACGCCGCTGCTGCAGCTGAATCAATACGGAAGCTCAGCCGGAGTTTCGGCGAACCTGATCGCTAAACTGGAGTATTTCAACCCGCTCGGCAGCGTCAAGGACAGAATCGCTTACGCCATGATAACTGACGCCGAACAAAAAGGACTGATAAAGGAAGGCACTGTTATTATCGAGCCTACCAGCGGCAACACTGGCATCGGACTGGCTTTCGTCGCGGCTGCCAAAGGCTACCGGCTGATCCTTACCATGCCTGAAACGATGAGTGTAGAACGCCGTCAGCTGGTTGCGGCATTGGGTGCCGAGATCGTGCTTACTCCCGGTTCCGAAGGGATGAAGGGCGCCATCGCCAAAGCACAGGAACTGGCGGCCGACAGTCCCGACGCCTTTATTCCCCAGCAGTTTGAAAACCCTGCCAATCCCAAGATACACCGCGAAACGACAGCGCAGGAAATCCTCGCTGACACCGAGGGCGAAATCGCCGCCTTTGTAGCGGGTGTCGGCACCGGCGGCACAGTTACGGGTGTCGGCCAGATCCTGAAGGAAAAAGTACCGGGCGTCAAGATCTTTGCCGTCGAGCCGGCCGCTTCTCCCGTCCTTTCCGGCGGCAGCTCGGGGCCGCATAAGATCCAGGGCATTGGTGCCGGATTCGTGCCGAAGATATTTGACAAGAGCGTGGTGGACGAAATCATCACCGTTGCCAATGAAGATGCCTTTGAAACCTCACGCCGGGTTGCCGCTGCCGAAGGACTGCTTGTGGGTATCTCGTCAGGTGCGGCCTTGACTGCTGCTACTGAGATTGCCAAGCGCCCCGAATTTGCCGGCAAAAATGTCGTCGTGATTTTACCCGACACCGGCGAGCGTTATCTCAGCACCCCGCTGTTCAGCAAAAACTAAGGAACGGCTGGATCATAAATACTCTTATCCCAAGGAGACAGTGGTACTTACAGGCCACTGTCTCCCCCGAATTTCTAAGCAGGAACAAGAAGACGGCCGGATTACATCGGGCGGCATGACGATCCTGGGCGCGGACGATGTTGCGGGGGTAGCGTTTGAAATCCTCAACCAAACCGCTAAAGGAGCCTATACGATGGGGCTGGACGAAGGCCGCGCGGCGGTGCTGCTGTTTAATGACCATACCCGGAAAACACCGGAAAAAACCATTGAATATTTCTTATAGGCCCTTGGGATACATCATGTTAAATTATTATTTTATTGACAAATTTTCCTGATTTGATGTAGAATTGTATTGGGATTTGTATAAAATACCGGATTGAAGATCGGAGCACAGGAAAATATGCGTCAAATTAAACGAATCGGCCCCAAAATGTTGATTTCCCTCATGACAACTTTTTTTGTCGTTCTAGGCACGTTCCTTGTACTTACCATCCTACAGACCACTTCCCTCGCTGATAGCATGGCGGAAGATCTGACCAAGAGTACCGCCGAAAACTACGCCAACCAGATGTCGTCGATGTTTGACAAAGCCGATAACCTGGTGCTTGGCCTGCGGTTAGCTGCCGAACGCTATGAAAGCATCCAAACGGACAGCCGCCGTGTTTATCTGGATGACATGCTGCAAAAAGCCGTTTCCAATGAGATGACCGGCATCCTGGCGGCCTGGGCCTGCTTTGAGCCAAACCAGCTGGACAGCATGGACAGCAAATATGCCGGCGGCATGAACCATGACGAAACCGGAAGGTTTGTTTCCTACTATTATAATACCGGGGAAGGCACGAAAAGAGATGTCCTGGTCGATTATGACGTTGCCGGTGCCGGCGATTATTATCTCGTTGCCCTTGAAACCGGAAAACCCCATGTGACCCCTCCCTATGATTATGCTGTCGGCGACCAGATCATCAATATCATATCGGTTGCCTACCCGATTGCTAACCGGTCAGGGAAAGCGGTCGGGGTCATCGGCGTCGATTATACCATGGATTATATTAATGCGATCAATGATGAAGTCAAGCTGTATGACAACGGTTACGGACGGTTGTTTACCGATCAGGGCATTACCATCGCCCATATCAATAAGGAACTGATCAACACTATCGACTCAGACTATACGGAAAGTGCCGATGCCGAAGCGATCAAAGCCTCGCTGCAGACCGGCTCAACCTATGTGAATAAGAGTTATTCCGCTGTCTTGAATGCAGAAGCCTATAAAGCATTTACTAATGTCCCCTTGGGCAACAGCGGCGGCTATTGGGTATATGCCACCGAGGTTCCCGAAGCCGAAGTCATGCGCTCCACCAACCGCATGATTATGATCATCTCTATCGTCGGCGGTATCGGCCTATTGGCATCTGCCATCATTATAGCGGTTCTCTCCGGCAATATATCCCGGCCCATCAAGGCCATGTGCAAAACGGCCAACAAAATTGCTGACGGCGACTTATCTGTCTCTGTCCCCGACCAGTTCCGGCGCCGTAAAGACGAGATCGGTGATCTGTCCAACGACATCCAACGGATGCAGGACAGCCTGTCGGCTACCGTCCGGGGCATCAATAATGCCTCCAATTCCCTGTTAGATCAGGTCTCCATATCCAAAGATACAATCGACGTGCTCAACGACCGCCTTATTGCGACCTCTTCCGCCACGGAAGAACTGAGTGCCAGCATGGATGATTCCGGTACTTCGGCGGAAAATATGAAGACCACCGTTGATGAAATCGAACATGCCGTCGGCGTAGTATCCGGTAAGTCGGAAGAAGGAGCCGGCCGGTCAGCTGAAATCCATGTCCGGGCCCAGGAACTGGATAAAAATGTCAGTGCCTCTATCGAACAGTCCAACCAGATGTTCCGTGAAATCAAAGCATCACTGGAAAAAGCCTTGCATGACTCTAAGGCCGTGGATGAAATAAACGTCCTTGCCGATGCGATTCTGAGCATTACCAGCCAGACCAACTTGCTGGCCCTCAACGCTTCCATCGAAGCCGCCCGGGCCGGAGCAGCGGGAAAAGGGTTTGCCGTGGTTGCCAATGAAATCAGTTCCTTGGCCGACAACTCCAAAAACACGGTTACCCAGATCCAAGCCATCACCAAAATCGTGATGAACGCAGTAAACGCACTGGCCAGCAGTTCCACAAACCTGTTGAATTTTGTCGCCGACAATGTTCAGAGCGACTATCAGGACATGCTGAAGGCCGCAGATTCCTATAAAAATGATGCGATCTATATTGCCGACATGACCAGCGACCTGAACGCCACTTCAGAAGAGCTCCTGGCTTCCATCCACACCCTTCTGAAAGCGATCGGCGAAGTCTCCACCACCGCCCAGGAAGGCGCTTACGCCACCTCGATCGTTGCTGAACAGACCGCGGACATATCCAATAACGCCTCCGTTGTCGCGGAGAACATGAACAAAACCCAGCAGACCGCCGATGAACTGACAGGACTGGTCAGCAGATTTAAACTGTTTGCCTAGATAGGAAAATCAAATACAAAAACAGCATACAGCGGCACTGACTTAATATATTTTCATATCCGAAATTAGCGGAGATGCGGATGGAATAAGAAGGCTTATATTTTTCTATAAACATAGATAAGCTTCTTGATCTTGTCCGGACTCCGCTTTTCACTTCAACCGGAATAATATCAGCTTTATGGATACGCAAAATACATTCATGTCCGAAAAGAGCATACACAAAAAGAAGGTTAACGAACGATTGAATTTAAGCCAGTTTGTTTCGTTGCAATTGTTCTTTCAAAAGTGAAAGATGTATGAAAGATATCCGAAAGATCAGTGTGGTATACTTAACGCAGCTGGAGATTCCGCTGCGTTATTATATTGTGCTAATCGCAATTCAACTCTTATTCATTTTAAAGAGAATATCAATTAAGGAGGCTATGCTATGAGTGTTCTGAAAACCAATGACCTGAAAAAACATTACCAGACCAGTACGGTTGTCAAAGCCATCGACGGCATTGATTTTTCCGTTGAGTCCGGCGAGTTTGTTTCGATCGTAGGCAGTTCGGGAAGCGGGAAGTCAACCCTGCTTCATCTGCTGGGCGGTCTTGACCGACCCACCTCGGGAAGCGTGGAAATCAACGGCAAAGCCATTTATACTATGAAGGACGATGAACTGACGATCTTCCGCCGCCGCAACATCGGCTTCGTGTTTCAAAGCTATAACCTCGTCCCCGTCCTGAATGTGGAAGAAAACATCCTGCTGCCCATCGAGCTTGACGGTAACAAGCCGGATCTGGCCTATGTTGAGCAGGTTATCGAGGTTCTCGGCCTGACCGAAAAACGGCTGAATATGCCGAACCAGCTTTCCGGCGGCCAGCAGCAGCGGGTGGCCATCGCCCGCGCTCTGGCCAGCAAGCCGGCGATCGTCCTCGCCGACGAACCCACCGGCAACCTCGACAGCAAAACCAGCATGGATGTCATGGGCCTGCTGAAAATAAGCGGCGAGCGGTTCGGCCAGACGATTGTCCTGATAACCCACAACCCCGAAATCGCGCAAATGGCCGACCGTTCTGTCCGGATTGAGGACGGGCATATCGTCGCCGGACAAGGCGGTGTCGGATGAACGTTACCAACCGCCGCTGTATCCGCCGACTGAGCCTCAAAAGCATGCTTGCTTCAAGAAGCCGTAATATTATCGCCATCCTGGCCATCGCGCTGACAACCCTGCTGTTCACTACGCTTTTTACCATTGTGATATCCATGAATCATGCTGCCCAAGAAAATAATTTCCGGATGGTCGGCGGATATTCCCACGGTGGTTTTAAATATCTTACGGCAGCGCAGAGGGATGAGCTGAAAACCGATCCGCTGATTCAGGAATACGGGCTACGACTAATAGTCGGCATGCCACTGAAGATGCCTTTTAATAAAACGCAGGTCGAAGTCAGTTATTGTAACGACAATGGGGCCAAATGGATGTATGCTGAGCCATCCGAGGGTCGGCTGCCTGCCGAAGGAACCCAGGAAGCCGCCACAGATCTGCGGGTTCTTTCGCTCTTGGGCGTCGAACCAGAAATCGGTGCCGCGTTCACCATGACGTTCGACGTGGACGGGCAGGAAACCACGGAAACCTTTACCCTCTCCGGCTGGTGGGACTATGACAGTGCGATTATCGCCAGCCATGTCCTGCTACCCGAAAGCCGCGCCCGGCAAATATTCGACGATCTGGACACACAAGGACATGACGGCATGACCGGACTCTGGACCTTGGACATCATACTAGACAGTTCCGCTCATATTGAACGGGATATCCTCACGATTCTGGCCAATCATGGTTATCAGAATGAGATCAGGGATGACGATACCTATATCAGTACTGGCGTAAACTGGGCTTATACCGGCGCACAGCTGACCAACAGCCTTGATCCTTCCCTTGTCCTTGCAATCGCAGCACTGCTGTTGGTCATCCTGTTTACCGGTTATCTCATCATCTACAATGTGTTTCAGATCTCCGTTGCGAACGACATCCGCTATTATGGCCTGTTAAAAACCATCGGCGTAACCGGACGGCAATTGAAACGGATGATTCGCCTGCAAGCGCTATCTTTATCACTCCTTGGCATTCCGGTCGGGCTGCTGCCTGGTTATGTGATCGGGATATGGCTGACCCCGGTGATTCTGTCCAATTTTAATGGTTTCGTACCGGAAGCTGTGTCGGTAAATCCGCTGATTTTTGTCGGAGCGGCCCTGTTTTCCCTGCTGACGGTATTGATTTCCTGCCGCCGGCCGGGCAAAATAGCGGCCAAAACCTCACCGCTGGAGGCAGTACGTTATAACGAAGTTACCGGCGGCAAAAAGACCCTCCGTAAAGGGAAGAAGGGGGCCTTGCTCTCACGTATGGCCTTGGCCAACCTGGGAAGGAGCCGCAAGAAAACGGTGATTACCATGCTGTCGCTCTCTTTGGCGGCAGTGCTTCTCAATCTGACCTATACCTTTACGGTCGGCTTTGACATGGACCGATATCTGGCTAAGTTTGTGGTTTCTGATTTCATTCTGGCCGATGCCGGATATTTCCAGGTGGGCGGGAACCTGTGGGGCAAAGACATGGCACTAAGCGAAGAAATCATAGCTACGCTGGGGCAGCAAAGCGGGATCCTGGAAGGCGGCCGGACCTACGGTCAAACCGTCTACATGGAGGAATATCTTACGGAAGAACATTTTCGTAAAATGAACGGCCGGTGGTCAACTCCTGAAGACATTGACAGCATGATCGATAACAGTGAACGAAAAGATAACTGGATCGTAGACAATGTCCGGCTTTTCGGCATGGAAGATTATGTACTTGACAAACTGAATGTCGTAGAAGGGGATCTTACCAAGTTATATGAAGCCGGCAGCCGCAGCATTGCCGCCGTTTACTTAACGGATGATTATGACGTTCCGCAGCTAGATAGCCACTGGGCCAAGGTGGGCGACCGGGTCACGCTGCGACGCGCTGATGAATTGGAGTATCTTGATCCGGATACCGGAGAGGTCCTTGACGATATTCCAGAAAACGGCTACTTTTGGTCTCGTGCCAAGAAATATCAGGAGCTGGAATACGAGGTTGTCGCCCTGGTGACCGTTCCGTCCCAGTTAAGCTATCGCTTTTACGGAACCGATGAATTCGTGCTTAACGCCCAGACTTTTATCCAGGACACCGGCACCTCTGATATCCTGTACTATGCCTACGACACTGCCGATGAAGCCAATGGCCAGATGGAAGCCTTCCTGCAAGACTTTACCGAAAACCGGCAGCCGCAGTATGATTATGAGAGCAAGGAAACATACGCTGCGAGCTTTTCCTCCTTCCGAAATATGTTCCTGATCATGGGCGGGGTGCTGTGCTTTATCATCGGCCTGGTAGGTGTCTTAAACTTCCTGAATGCCACGATTACCAGTATCATCAGCCGCCGCCGGGAACTAGCCATGCTGCAGGCCATCGGCATGACCAGCAGTCAGGCCAAGGCCTTGCTGATCTGGGAAGGTCTCTATCATACCTTAGGAGCAGTGCTGCTGTCCCTGCTTCTTTTTGTGGCGACGGGTCCCTTGCTCCGTACGGCTTTAGAAAGCATGATCTGGTTCTTCCGCTATCGTTTTACGGTGGCGCCGTTGATGGCTTTGGTTCCGGTATTTGCCGCCTTAGGCGTGCTATTGCCGATGATCAGTCTGTCGGTCATGGAGAAGCATTCGATGATAGAGCGGCTGCGGGAAGAAATTTGATGTGATTTATTTGCTTCCTAATTTGAGGAACAAGAGAATAATTATACAAAAATATTGCTTGAACTCATGACAATTGTTATTATTAGATAAGATTATAATGAATTGGTTTAGTGAGGTTAGCGACTGATGAATATCTTGATTCTCGAAGACGACATTGCTCTCTGCCGCGGGATCGCATTGGCTCTTGCGGCTTACAACAGGGAGTTTATCCTTTGCCATAGCCTGAGCGAGGCAAAGCAACAATTGCAGTCGGGCCGGACGGACGCATTTATCCTGGACATCAACCTGCCGGACGGCTCCGGCCTGGCTTTCTGCGCCGAGCTGCGGGGCGCCGGTTTTACGGTACCGATCCTGATGCTTACGGCCAATGACAGCGAGCTGGACATGGTGGCCGGGCTTGAGACCGGTGCTGACGATTATGTGACCAAGCCGTTTTCCTTAGCGGTACTGCGGGCGCGGATGGAAGCCCTGCTCAGAAGATACGTGATCCCAAAAGCAGCGGTTGACAACGACGGCTTCTTGTTTGATTTTGAACAACTGCGTTTTGAAAAAAACGGCCGGGCGGTTGAACTCTCCAAAACCGAAGCACGGCTGCTCCAGCTCCTCTATGCCAACAAAGGCCAGATCCTGACCCGGGAACAGTTACTGGAGCACATCTGGCCGGACGGTACGGTTTACGTTTATGAGAATGCCCTGTCGGTTTCGGTGCGCCGGCTGCGTTCCAAGCTCGAAGACAATCCCTCAGATCCCCGGTTCATCAAAACCATCCACCGCATCGGCTATAAATGGGCGGTGAGCCTATGATATGTGGCCGCAGACTATTAAAAAAACTGGATTCCATGCTTGACGACGCGCTGGCCGGAACATTCAGCGCAGTTTCTTACGATGAAAAACTGTTTTCCAAGATCGAGTCGAAAATGTCCCGTTTCCTGGAGCAGTCGCGGCTTCGCCGTGAACATACAGAACAGGAGCAGGATCGTATCCGTTCCCTGATCAGCGACATCTCCCATCAGACGAAAACACCGCTTGCCAACATCACCCTTTATACCGGCTTACTGGCGGAACAGGATCTGAGCACCGACCAGCTTAAGCTCGCCGGTCAGATAGCCAAAAGTGCCGAGAAACTGGACTTTCTCATCCAGGCTCTGGTCAAGACCTCACGCTTAGAAAACGGCATCCTGACCATTAGCCCGACAGTCGGCAATGTCTATGATGTCGTTGACGCCGCCGTAGCCGAAGGCTTAAGCCTGGCCGCCGCCAAACACATCCGGCTCTCCTGTGAATCCGGCATGATGACAGACGATGCCCGGGATGACCGATTCGCAGGACAGCCGGTGTATGCGTTGTTGGACAAACGCTGGTGCACGGAAGCGCTCTTTAATATCATCGACAATGCCGTCAAATATACCCCGGAAAACGGCAGCGTGACCGTAACTGTCCGCGAATATGAGATGTTCGTGCGGATCGACGTGAAAGATACCGGGCGCGGCATCGCCGAAACCGACCTGCCCAAAGTATTCGGCCGCTTCTGGCGGTCGGCCGCCGCAGCTGACAGTCTCGGCGTGGGCGTAGGACTGTATCTGGCGCGGGAAATCATCATTGCCTGCGGCGGCTATGTAAAAGCTGCTTCCCAAGAGAGAAAAGGTTCCGTTTTTTCCGTTTTTCTTCCTACTGCTTTCCGGCCTTCAGCAACGTCTGATCAAAGATAAACACAAAACCCATCAGCAAAATACCGGCCCCCGTCCCGATCAGGATCCCGTCAATTGACACCCTGTCACCCAGGGGACCCCACAGTACCATGCCCAGCGGCATCATCACGCTGGATACCATGGTCAGGACTGAAAATACCCTTCCCATATACGCTCCATCCACATTGGTCTGGAGGGTCGCCATCATAGGCGGGTTAAAGAGGTTCATCACCACCCCCGACAGACCCATGCAGATCAGATAGACCGAGAAATCCGTTATGAGTCCCAGGCTGATGGTGCCGAGCCCCAATAAGAAGGTCGAAAGCGCCATCGTATGGCTTTTATTCTTGAATCCGCCCCACACGCCGATTAGCAGGCCGCCCAGCATCATGCCGATAAAGAAGACGACCTCGACTGCCGCCAGCTGCTGCTCGGGGCCAAAAGATATATTCAGAAAGTTCCAGCTGCTGCCCCCAAAATCGCGGGCCACTTGCAGCGGTGTCATGGTGGCATAAGGAGCTGCCAGGATATTAAAGACCGCACTTAAGGCCAGGAATTTAACCAGGATTTTCTTATCTCTGACATAACGGATCCCTTCCGCCATTTCTTGGAAATACTGCCCTGCTCCTCCGCCCTTACCCGCTTTACGGGAGTCTTCTCCCGATCCGGACGTTTCCACGCCACGGAGTGCAGCATCTTCTGCCGGATCCCGCTCCTTCGGCGCACGGGCCGGAACCTTGACACAAAGCAGCAGGACCGTGATGCCGATGACAGCCGTGATTACGTCAATAAACATCAAAACATGAATCGGGGCGACGGCTAACAGCGCGGCGCCGGCCACCGGAGCTGCGAACATGACCAATGACTGGATTCCTCCGTTGATTCCGTTCACCCGGGTCAGATGTTCCGGCGGTGCCAGCTCAGGAACCAGCGCATTGACAGCCGGTGTCTGGACACCTTGCCCCAAAGACCGCACGGCCAGACAAATAATGAGCATCGCATTCAATTCGATGCCCACCGAAAAAATGATCGCCATAACCAGCGTTACCACGGCTATGGCAGCATCTGCTATGTTGATAATATGCTTCTTATTATAGCGGTCGGCCCAGACTCCGCTGAAAGGCGATATAAAAAACATCGGCAGGGTTCCTACGGCGGTAATCACGGCCATCATCACTCCCGACTGGGTTTCCAGGGTGATATGCCACATTATGGCATAATATACCAGCATTGAACCAAACAAGGTAATGCACTGGCTGGCTAAAAACAAGATTACATTAAGTTTCCATTTCTTTTCCGTCATGGTTTTCCTATCTGCACCGGCCGGTGTTTTGGCAACGCACTGCCTGTTTGGCCGCAAGCAATCATTATTTTACCATATCCAGGACTAATTTACTATAGTATTCAAAAATAAGAGCGGGGGGGAGGGCTCGTGGGACGGAGGGCTGGACGGTCGGCTTTTCTCTCTGGACGCGGCGTTTATAGCACTCCGAGGAACTCAGAGCATTCAAGTCTCGCCCAGAGGGGCTCCACTTTCATTGGTTTCCTCTGCGTTGGCACTTAAAGCGTCCGCCGAGAAAACCGACCGTCCAGCCCTCCGTCCCCCGAGCCTTGCGGCCACCACTTTTTCGTTAGGACTACACCAGGTCATCTATGTAATCCTGGTTCCGGAAAATGCCAGAAGTGCTCCTGCCAGAACCCCGCATATATAACCGCCGATGACATTTCTTGTACGGGAACCGCTGACTTTTGGCAATGCCAGGATAATAAAACCGGAAGCACCAAAAGATGCAATAATCACATCGCTGAAAAGACGATTAAGAAATAAAATAACACTCATGCAGATAAACATTAGCAAAGGCGGTGGCATATAGGCGGAGGTGCGGACGCTGTATTCCATGGATTTTATCTTTGCATCAAATCTTTTTGGTAATCATACTCGTCAATTGTAACACTAAGACCAAATACCTTTGAAACGTCTTCATGCGTAACTGCGATTACCCACTCTAAGCTATCATCAAATATTTCAGTATCCACTTTATCCCAAGGCTCAAAATTGTTGATAAAGCTACGTATGTCCTCAAAATCAGTAAGAAATATTTCTCCTGTGCGTCCTTACAAAATGTCCTCCCATGATAAATTTCTTCCACCTTCCCTCGGAGAGATTTTTTAATCGCGACGGAGCAACTGATCAATCGGCGGGGTGATGGGCCCTCTCCCACTCTTCTTTGGTAAGGTAAGTGAAATGTTCTGTTCTGTCATCACCCATCAAGGCGCATGGTTTATTCTCCTCAGTATGATGATAAGTAAACCCACATTTCTCTTGACAGCGTCTGGATTTTTCGTTGCTGTCGTAATATCCGCACCATAGCGCTTGGCAGCCCAGCTCTTCAAAGGCGTGTCTTTGTAATTCACGTACAGCTTCAGGAATATATCCACGGCCCCAGAAAGGAACTCCGATCCAATATCCTATCTCTATTTCATCATCGGCGACCGTTGTATGGGACTGCATGGGCGAGATCAGACCAATACTTCCGATTGCTATATTATCTTCCTTTCGGCATACCGCATAGGTTTCCGAGGCTGATAGGACATTCTTGATAATTTCAAGGCTGTTCTCTACACTTGTGTGAACAGGCCAGCCGGCAATTGGTCCAACCGCAGGATCTTTGGCATATTGATATAGACTCTCGGCATCTGTTTCCTTCCACGGACGCAGGATTAATCTTTCTGTTTTAAATACCATCGTTTTTTTCTCCATATAGTTGATTTTTTATATGATTCGTAATTGATGCGAACACATCAGGTGACATTGGTATGATTCTGCTCCACATGCGGATGCCCTGATAGGTGTACAGAATAACTTGTACCAATTCATCTACATTGACATTGTAGAATTCGCCGCGTTCAAGCCCATACTGAATGAGTGCTGTCCATTTCTCTACACTGATTTTATTGAAGTGCTGCATCAGGCCGGACTCTACGCTGCCGGAATATTCGTACATCGCAAGGCTTAATGAATCTTCCGGATGATTCATCTCATATTCCATAAGCACCAGTGCGCGATTCATAATTACTGTCGCAGGAATGCTGTTTTCCATCTCCTCATAAAAATTAATTTCTTCTTTATGACTTAGCTTTTCAAGTATTGCTTCAAATATTTTTCTTGTGCTTGAAAAATGGCTGTACAGACCTCCTCGGCTCAGCTTTGTTGCTTCGCATATATCTTTCATCGTGATCTTATTGAAGCCGTTTTTCGCGAAAAGGGGGTATGACATATCAATGATAAATTCTCTTGTTTTTTCTTTTTTTATAGTCATCGTTCACCACCCTTCATTTTCGACACGCGTGTCTATTAATATTATAGACATGCGTGTCGATTTTGTCAATGCCTATAAATGAATATTTTTGAACCTTTTCAGTGCCAACGGATCTCATGGCTTTACACAGGTTCTCATGGCGGTTCTCATAGGCGGATCGCATGGCCTATACATGACGGATCTCAGGTGTGATCTGGCCTGACTCAGGCGGGATGGCAGGTCTGGCCTGACTTATCTGTTGAATATATGCCACCTTTGTAGTACAATATTATATAGTTGATTAAATTTTTTAAGGTGAGGTTCTTGCTTTTGAATAAATTACTTATCTTGCTAATTTTTATAGGTACGGGGCTCTTGTTGTTTGGTTGTGGCGAAGCGGAGTTAATACCTGAATATATATCGAAAGAATCGTATTATGGAGAAGGATATCAAGATTATACTGATTATTGTAAGTATTTTTATGATGAGGATAGTATCCAAAAATTTGAAACTCATAACAATTTTACACTGGTCACGGAATCTAATATTGAAAATATAAAGAGTTATTTTGAAAACTTCAACGGCTGGGTCGAACATCAAAGCTATTATGATAACTATGATTTTTATTATCAGTCACAAATTAAAGAAGGGGATTATTATTATATCGTTTCAAAAGAAGGGGAAAAAAGTGGTGACAGCTTGTATGGGAAATATGATAATTATGAGGTTTATTATGTAGATCTCTCAAAATGTATTCTTTATTATATACATTCAAACAATTAAGAAGACCTACGCCATATTTGGCAAAACTATAATGCCAGGGTGGTTTATCCTCTTGACACCAACCGTCACAATTTTCCTTCTATTTCTATGGTTCTATGGAAATGCTTGCTGCAACCATTTCGCGTTGTGATGGCAGGTGGTTGGTCGAATCTGCTGTTCACACTCTATTTTTCTGCATCGATACTATTGCAGCTGCAATAGGTACAGTCCTGTATAAAATAAGAATAATGGAGACGGGATTGGCAATTTATAGCGGATTCATTTAATTAAAGATCTTATTTATCGCCGCCAGTATGAGGCAATGAGAAAGGTCAACGCTGAACTGATACAACTTTACTGGGAAATCGGCGGGGAAATTGAACGCGAACAGGGTTGGGGGAAATTTGTTGCCACACTGTATTGTACCTGTCCAGAGAGATAATAATCTGCCGGAATATGCGTTCCATTTTGCCTTCGCCAGAAGAAATTGCAGCTATCATCGGTGAGGGGTTGAGTTTTTAGGTTGCATTTATCCTAAAAACGGGGTATACTGTTCACAGGAGATGATTTTATGAATATTAACATTGATAACTTGGTTTCAATATCCGAAGCCAATCAGAATTTTTCTAAGGTGGCCAGACTGGTTGATGAAAAGGGTACTGCGCTTATTCTCAAAAATAATGCCCCAAGATACGTTTTATTGGATTACGCTCTATTCCAACAAAACACTATCGCCGACGATACGGATGTGAACACAGCGGCAATAAGCATACTGGCTAAACACATCAAGGCATTTGAAGAGTTGGCGAAATGATTACGCTGAGCAAAGAACAAATCAAACGGCTTCACAAAATGCTGTTGGACAGTACGGGCGGTCTTGACGGAATCCGAGATGAGGCTTTGTTGGATTCCGCTTTGGCTACTCCGTTTCAGACGTTTGACGAAGTTGAGTTTTATCCGTCGGCAGCAGCGAAGATTGCGCGTACCACGTTTTCTCTTGTATGCAATCATCCTTTTGTGGATGGGAATAAGAGACTCGGCACTTTTGTGATGTTGGTGCTGTTGGAGATAAACCATATTAAGGCCGATTTTACTAATGAAGATATTATCTGTATTGGATTAGAACTTGCACAGGGAAACATGACTGACAAACAGTTACTTAATATGATTTTAGAACACTCCGATTAGCTTATATCGATTGATTTTTTAATGTTAATGGTTTCATGCGCATCTTTTTTACTAATTTCAAAATCTTCGCACTTCCTTCCTAAATAAGTAGACAGTGATTTTTATTACATTAAACGCTATTAACATTCCCCAATGCACCCAACCTGAGACAACTTGTCAAGGATGTTTTAATCACTCTTAGTATTTCAAATGACATATCATATATCAATATTCGGAAATAAGGATTTTTAATAAACAGATTCCGTTAATCCCAAAATTCATGTTGCTACTCTCAAGAGGGTATGATATACTTCTTGCA
>DBDJ01000027.1 GCA_002293525.1 Lachnospiraceae bacterium UBA935 | reverse complement strand
CCTGCTGAAGCCGCAAAGCCGGCCCCGGCAGAGAAAGAAAAGACCACTGAACCGCAAGAGCCGGCTCCGGCAGAGAAGGAAAAGGCCGCCAAGCCACAAGAGCCGATCCCGCCTGAGAAAGGAAATGCGGCTGAGCATACTGTAGAGAAGCGTGATGATGCAGAAAAAGGGGCTAAGTTGGAAAATGTTTCATATCAACAAGGTCAGAATGACCTTGGCGCCAGTGAAACATGTGGACCGACATCCATAGCTAACGCATTAAATCGGATTACGGGTACAGCTGATTATAATGAGAATGACGTCCTTCACAATGCTATAGATCACAACCAATGCACAAAGAGTGAAGATCCCAGCCAAATAGGGCTAACTTCAACAGAAAATATTGTTGCAATAATTGATAATGTAAAAGGACCGGAAAGCAATATACATACTGAGGTTTATGAATATGATAAATGTCTGAACGTAGAGGAATTGGCTGACCGCCTTGATGATCCTGATACTGTGGCTATTGTTGGCGTGGATGCCGCCACTTTATGGGATAAGGAAGGCAATGTTACAAACAGCGGTCTTTTCCAACATGAATCTGATCATTGGATCACAGTGGACAGTCCTGTACGAGATGAGGATGGCAACGTTACAGGGTTTAATATTATAGACTCAGGCGGCGGTGCAGTTTACGTGGATCGCGATAAATTTGTTGCTATGTATCAAGGCAATGACAGGCATACGATAGCTGACCCGACGGTTATATTAGTATCTAAATCAGGAGAGGCTGCTAATACATTTTCTTCCCCCGAGGACTCAGAAAGAGCTTTTAATTTTAAGGGCAGTAAGTTAGTATTAGAATTAGGGAGTAAGATTGATGTAAAAGAGAAGGAAGGTATTTTCGGTCGCGATAATTTTTCCTCTGAAAGTAGTTTTGAAAGCAGATTTAAAGAGGATAAAAGGAAAGAACTTATCGGGACAAATAACGCTACCACCTGCGGCTATGATACAAATCTTACAGGAAAATACAAAAACAATGATGAATTTAAAATATCCGATGAAAAGCTAAAGGAGTTACAGAATCTCAGAAAAGGAGTGCCGGAGATTACAAAAGATACTGTAATGCAAAAAGTGATTTCTGCTAAACTGTATGAAATGTATATGAAGGAAAAGGAACCGTTCACTTTTGTGTCAGGATGCATCTCGAAAGCAGAAGATGCGGCACCATATACGAAAACTATACCACAGGCCCGTGAGGCGCTTAGACTTGATTATCCGAATTCGCCATATACCGATAAAGATAACGATATGTATATCTTAAGATTTAAATCAGAATTCTGCCAGACAAATGAAGATATACCTAAAGTGGATGGAAATAATACACCGCCGTGTACAGGAACCGGATTTACAGGAAGTGCCGAGCATTTAATCCCTGAATATACTTATGAAAAATTCAAAGCATCTATGGAAGATGCGGTTATTTATCGGCTGGACAGTGACGGAAACGAAACGCTGGCAGCAGTGTGGAACGGTAAAAATTTTGTTTCGGCAGAAGTTAAACACTAAAATAGTTTAAGGAGGGTAATATGTTAGCAAAATATAAAGGACGAATATATGCGTATGTTTCCAATAGTACTAATAAGGTAATTACAACCAGACAAAGGGGAAAAGCGGATACAGATTTCAAAAAGGATAGAGATGATTTTTACAAGGAAGTTAACGAGGAAGACATAACAGATGTGTTTGAAGTCAGGTATTGGGCCGCCTATGATGCCGGTTTGCCCGACACCCCGTCTTTGTGGATAGTACAAGAGGAAGCCGGTGGTATAGAAAAGGAAAGGATACAGTTAATGTTTTGCAATGGTATATTACCGGGTTGGGAAATCCTAGATAAAAATGTGTGTATCAAATTCGTTGAAATCACTGAAATTAAGAGTACGATAGTAGAATATTTATACAGAAAGAAAGACGGTAAGACGCTGGACAGTATCCTAAGAGAGAAAATAGAGGTTCCGGTGGAAAAAATGATAGAATTGTGCCTGCAATACAAAATAAAGATGGTATAAGGGAGGAAGATCATGATAGGCAGCAGGGAAGTCAATCTGAAAATCCAGAGAGATATATTAGGCGGAGTGAAAATCCCGCATAGTACGTCTCATACCGTGATTTATAGGGAAGGGGATAACTATTATCTGGCTGTTTTTGTGTTTTATTATACCAAGGAGGATATCGCGGCAGGAAAAGTCAACAGGCCGACCACTTGGGCAATCCTTGACATGGAATATGGCTCGGTCATCGAAGAACGCCAGACCCAAGATCAAGACTTCTCCGATGCCGGTTATGATGTGAAGTACGATGTACGTGCGGACGGACAATATGATACTTCCAGACAATATTATGAGGAAGCATTTGCAATCCTTGATTCGGTAAGAAATAAAATCATTAATGAGGGGAAATTATACAGAAGCGAATATCAGTATTATCTTAATAAGATTTTGGCCAATATCCCCAAGGAATATCAGCGGTTTTATACTGATTTAAGTGTGTAATGTAATTTGTCCCGCCCAGCAGGAAATAGTATTATATCCGGTTGTGTTGTTAACGATCAGATTTTTGGGTGGGTTTTCAAAATAGTAAATGAGTCTTATAGTAAATAATGTCGGCGGTTGAGGATCGGCAAGTGTAATGCAGTTCTGCTATTTGTCCGTGCTCCCTTTGATGAGAATCAAATCAAGTAATAAAGATTCTTATCAAAAGGAGCATTTTTTGTTTAATAATAAGATGTTATGTTTAGAAAAGAGAATAGTTATTTTGCTGAAGTAATTAAAATTTAAGTATCATATGTTTTGCAACAATTTTTGGTTATAAAATGTCTATTTTTGAAAAGGCATAGATATTGTTAATAATATTTGGTAATATGTATTTAGATTTAATGAATATCATTTACTATAATAGAATATTGTTATTAATATCATCAATAATAACATTATTTATTATAATATATAAAGTTATATCTAACTATACATTCATTACTTAACAAAGTTATATATTATGTGAGAACTATAATAATTTTCAACAAGCAGGCTGATGGGATAAAAACAGAAAGGAGGATAATTAAGAACGTAACTAAAGGAGATCGGAGCTTTCAGAGGGAAAAGGCTTCTATCGGGATCACTACAGTGTGTTTAGGAGAAAAAATATGAAGAAAGAAATTGCAAAGCCGTTAATCAGATTGCTGATGCTTATGTCAGTCCTGTTTATTGTGATAGTTAATTTTACAGTAATAGGCTCGGCTAACGAAGAAGAGGAAGATCCTGCCTACAACGACCTAGTGGATGGCAGGGGGGAGCTATATCAAGATGAAAGCGATTTATCTGATGCAGAAGCCGGGCCTGTTGATGGTGAGGGCTATACGGAAGAGGGGGCGCCGACAGGAGATGATGGGGTTGAAGCTGCGCAAGCTCCGGGTCTGGCCTTGGCGAGTTATAGCTGGGCGCCTGACAGAAGTGAAGAAAGAAGTACTAAGGTTGTCAATGTATCTGCCCCTGACAATGAATCCTGGTCAGTGCTGGAAACTTCATATTGGTTAGCCGTGACTCCGGCAGCAGATCATAAAAGCTTTTCAGTCAGAATAAAGGACAAAAATCCCGGTGAGGGGCCAAGGGAGGGAAAAGTTGTAATCCAAAGCGGTTACGGTGGTCTTACCAGGGAATTCAAAGTAACGCAGATGGGGAAGCCGTTTCTGCGGTTGGGTACCGACGAAACCTGGTATCCGACCTCCGATTCATCGAGTAAGGCATTTCAAGTAATCGCAGACGGGATAACCTGGACGGCATCTGTCAGTGACTGGCTGGAGCTCGGTGAAGTCAAAAACGGAAAAGGTTCGGCAGAAATAACGGTTACTGTCGGTTCGACATCAGTGTCAAGGGATAATGGGGAAATCAGGGTCGAAGGAACGGATATTTACGGCGGTTTTCATTCGGATTCGATTGCTGTCGAACAATATCTGTCTTATAACGTCATAGATGTATCTAACAGCTCGATTACCAGCGGAGACAGTTGGCGGCTGGAAAATGGCGTGTTCTATATTAGCGGTGACGCGACGTTGACCGGAACAAGCAACGATGGAAACAGGGTTGTGATCGACGGCGGAACATCGGCAAGACCCGTTCGGGTTACTTTTCAGGATCTGACCATATCCTCTGGATCGGGATCACCGGTTCAGCTTGGATCAGGGACTCATGCAATTATTGTATTAAACGGAAGTAACGCCTTGACCGGTAACGTCATATATGCCGGACTAAGTACTACCGGTGCCAACCTGACCATCAGGGCAGGCAGAGGAAGTGCCAGCCTTGCTGCGACTGCCTGGGAAGGGGCTGCCATCGGCGGCAACGGCGGGAAAAGGGGGGCCGAAGCAGATCGGTTGTCTGGAGGCAGGGGAAGTGACGGCAGTTCCGGCGGCACCATTACGATTGAAGGAGGAACCATTATCGCCACCAGTACTTATGGTGCCGGTATCGGCGGCGGCAAGGCCGGTAACGGCGGCTATGGCAACTTATTTTGGAGCGGCGGAGACGGCGGTAACGGCGGAGCCGGAGCTGACCTTCACATTGCAGGTGGGGTCATCATAGCCGGCAGTATCCACAGTGCAGCCATTGGCGGCGGCAGATATGGCGCTGGTGGCGATAGTGACCTTGGTAGTGATAATGACGGCAGTGACGGTACTACAGGACACGAAGGTTATATCACGCTGCCGTCGAACTATGTTTTCCAGCTGGGAGACGGTAAGGATAGAAGGCCGCCGGCAGAAAGATTCTCCCTTGACGGTGCTCATAGAAATGTCAAGATCAATGCTTCGCTGAATTTATTCCGTGAATTCTATGAAATATCGGGTATAAGGACTGTTATGGAAGTGGAAGTAACCGCAAACGATACCTGGAGTGTCGTCGAAGTGGGAAGCAGTAACGGTGACATCGGTTGGCTGGAGATTTCGCCGATGGAAGGCACCGGTGCCGGCATAATAACCATTACTGCGGATAATAACAACACCGGAGCGGTACGAGACGGTTTCATCACCGTAAACAGCGGCGGAATGGAACGAAAAATCACAATCGTGCAGTTGCGTATCATGCGGAGCACTCTGGATGAAAGGGTGCAGGCTAACATTGAGGATGCAGATCAGCAGATAGCCTTCTCGTTCACGCCCCAGAAGAGGAGGATGTACAAAATCACGGCTCAGGAATATGGTGATAATCATCCGTATATCACTGTGTTTGATGCCGGCAATGAAGTCTTGGAAAGCGGCGAAATTGATGTTGAGTACATGTTTGAAGCGGGAGAAACCTACTATATCTTAACCGGACTGGCCGCTGAAGAAATCGGAGAATACCAGCTCTCTATCGATCCCTACTATGAGCAGTGGGCTTCCGGAAAGAATTATACTGCGGGTGAAATATTGGAATACGGCACGAATGTCAACGGGTCACCGGTTCTTTATATTGTCCTGCAGAATCATACAAGCGCGGCTCATTGGCTCCCCGGTGCCGCCACATCGCTTTATAAGAAAATGGAGATTCCCGAATGGACACAGCCGCTGAATGCGGTCGATGCTTATCCTGCCGGTGAAAAGGTGATGTACAAAGGCAAGAGGTGGATCTCCGAAATAGACGGAAATGTTTGGGCGCCTGGGACGTATGGATGGAAGATTTTTGAGTAAATTAATCAGTGATGTAAGGTCGCTTATTAACAGGCAGGTTATAGTGGTAACAGAAAGGAGGATAATTAAAATGTAACTAAAGGAGATCGGAGCTTATGAAAGTTCAGGCTTCAATCTAAGATTACCAAGATGTTTTTCAGGAGGATGAAAAATATGAAGAACAAAATGATAAACAATATGAAAAATAATACCATAAAACCGTTAAGCAGAATGCTGCTGTTTATGACAGTGCTATTAATCTCAATAGCCAATTGTGCCCTAATAGGATCGGCCAGCGATGAAGATAAGAAAGAGCCCCCTTACATTAACCTGGTGGATGAAGCAGGGGAGCTGTATCAGGCTTCAAGCGAATATTATAATGCCGATGGCAATCATGTTGATTCAGAGGGCTACGCGAGATGGGGAGAGATCTACATAGAATTTAATACAGAATGTGATATTTATCTAGAAGAGTTTGTCGATGGTCAGTGGAGAGAGTTCGGCTTTTCCGAAACGTGGCTGTATGTCTATAAAGAAGGACCATGGGGAAAAAGCAGGCTGGATATCACCGTGTACAGAAACGATGGCCCAGTAGACAGGCAAGCAAGGATTAAAATTACTGCCTCACATCCAGATATAGATATTACACGATATGTATATATTACTCAGTCTAGAAGGACATGGCCCTCGATGGGGCTTAGTGAGTTCAGCTTGACTGCCCCGCCGACAGGAGATAGTTTTGAGGTGACTTTAACTATGAGAGGGACGTGGGATGCTGTTGCCGAAAGCGGTCTGGTAGTACACAAAGGAGATTATAAATTTACATTAGTGGCTTTACCCAATACGAGTGACAGTTTTACGCCTCGGGTAATGCGAGTTGATGTTACCAGTCCTACCGAACAGGCACCGGATGATCAGATTATAGTTACACAAGCTCCGATCCTGGCGCTGGATAGCTATAGCTGGGCACCTGGCAGGAGCGAAGAAAGAAGCACCAAGGTTGTAAAGGTAGCCGCCCCTGACAGCGAACCCTGGTCAGTGCTGGAAGATGAAACTTCATCGTGGCTGGAAGTGACTCCGGCAGCAGATAATAAAAGCTTTTCAGTCAGGATGAAAGAAAAGAACCCCTCTGAAGAGCCAAGGGATGGCACCGTGGTGATTCAAAGCAGCTATGGCAGCCTTACCAGAGAGTTCAAAGTAACGCAGTTGGGGAAGCCGATTCTGCGGCTGGGTACCGACGAAACCTGGTATCCGACCTCAAGCTCGACAAGTAAGACGTTTCAGGTTATCGCGGACGGGATAACTTGGGAGGCATCCGTCAGTGACTGGCTGAAGCTCGGGGAAGTTAAAGGCGGAAACGGTCCGGCGGAAATAACGGTTACCGTCGATCCGACATCATTGTCAAGAGATAATGGGGAAATCAGGATTGAAGGGATTGATATTTATGGCGATTCTCTTTCTGATTCGATTGCTGTCGAACAATATTTATCAGATAACGTAATTGACGTGTCAAATAGTTCGGTTACCAGCGGAGACAATTGGCGGCTGGAAAATGGCGTGTTCTATGTTAGCGGCGACGCGACGTTGACCGGATCAAGCAGTGGAAACAGGGTTGTGATCGGCGGCGGTACATCAGCGAGGCCGCATCTGGTTACGATACAGAACCTAACCATATCCTCCCAATCGGGATCGCCGATTCAGCTTGGTTCGGGAGCTCATGTAATTCTTGTTTTAAGCGACAATAACTCCCTGAGCGGCAATGGCATATATGCCGGACTAAGCACTACCGGTGCCAATCTGACCATCAGGGCAGGCAGAGGAAGTGCCAGCCTTACCGCGACAGCCTGGGACGGGGCAGCCATCGGCGGCAACGGCGGCAATAGGGGGGCTCAAAGCGGTCGGCTGGCAGGTGGCAGAGGAGATGACGGAAGTTCCGGCGGCAACATTACGATTGAAGGAGGAAATATTACCGCTACCAGTACTTACGGTGCCGGTATCGGCGGCGGCAAGGCCGGTAACGGCGGATACGGTGACACTGTATATGCAGGCGGCAACGGCGGCAACGGCGGTGCCGGTGCTAATCTTTCTATTCACGGAGGAGTCATCACGGCCAGAAGTACCCATAGCGCAGCTATTGGCGGCGGCAGATATGGTTCCGGGGGCGACACTGATTTATCGGACGCAAATAACGGTGACGACGGTTCTACAGGAAGTCTGGGCTATATCACGCTTCCCCAGAACTATATTTTTCAGCTGGGCGGGGACGGCGTTGATCGAAGGCCGCCGGAAGAACGGTTCAGCCTTAATAATGCACACCGGCATATAAAGATTAACGCGGCACTTTCTTTATTCCGTAATCATTATAATATACCTGGAACAAAGCACACAGTGGAGGTGGAGGTGCTTGTAAACAACGCCTGGAGCGTTACGAAAGTGCAAAGCAGCAACGGTGACACCGGCTGGATGGAAATTGTACCGATGGAAGGGAACACGGCCGGGATTTTAACTATTACCGCGGATAATAACAATACAGGAGCGGTAAGGGATGGCTTTGTCACGGTCAGCTGTAACGGAATGGAAGAAACGGTCACCATCGTACAGCCGTATATCAGAGAGACCACTGTGGAAGAAACGATGCCGGTAAGCATCCAAGAGCCGGATCAGCAGGTCGCCTTCGCCTTCACCCCTCAGCGGCGGAGAATGTACGCGGTTACGGCGCGGGAATTCGGCAATGATCAGCCGGAGATCACATTGTATGATGACGGCAACGAAGCTCTGGGAATTGGCGAGACCGAGGTTGTGTATATGTTTGAGGCGGGAGAAACCTACTATATCTTGGCAGGACTGGCCGACGAAGCAACCGGAGAATATCAGCTCTCTATTGATCCGTATTATGAACAGTGGTCTGCCGGTAAGAATTATACTGCAGGTGAAATGTTAGAATATGGCACGGATGCGAACGGGTCACCGGTTCTTTATATTGTCTTCCAGAATCATACAAGTGCGGCTCATTGGCTCCCCAGCGCAGCCACTTCGCTTTACAAGAAAATAGAGATTCCCGAATGGACTCAGCCTCTGAATGCGATCGATGCTTATATGGCCGGCGAGAAGGTGATGTATAAGGGTAAGAGATGGATCTCCGAAATAGACGGAAATGTCTGGGCACCCGGGACACATGGGTGGAAGATTTTTGAGTAGACTTTTAAAATATTATTTTTATTTGATTAAGTTATGTCGGCGGTTTGAGGAACACTTGGTCAGCTGCCCATGATGCAGCAAGCCGACGAAAATAGTAGATTGTATCTTCAAAAGAGAAAATAGCTCCTTTTAGATAAGAATCAGATAACAAGATGAAACGATTCTTATCTAAAGGAGCATTTTCAATTAAATTGAATAAAAGTATAATTAATGATAGGATGTGTTTAAGTAACAGTAACCAAGGAACACTGTTTTAACCAGTGATTCCGGAATATTCAGAAAGTAGAGGAAAATAATGATGAATGAAACCCTTCGCATGATTACCGAGCGATATTCCTGCCGCGCTTATGACGGACGGCTGCCGGAAAAAGAACAGCTGGAGCAAATCGCCGTTGCCGCTGTCCAGTCACCAAGTGCCATTAACCGCCAGCCGTGGCTGGTTAATGTCATTACCGACAAAGCCTTGATAGACGAGATGGATGCCGAAGGCATGCGGATTCTCGCCCAGGCGGATGACAAAGCGGTCTATGAACGCTTCATGGAACGCGGCGGCAGGCTGTTCTACAATGCCCCCTGCATGTTCCTGATCCTGAAGCAGCCCGGCACGGAGCTGGACTGCGGCATCGTAAGTGAAAACATTGCTTTAGCGGCCACAGCCCTGGGACTGGGCAACGTGATCTGCGGCATGGCCGGTATTCCCTTGGGCGGGGAAAACGCCGGGATATTTATGCAGAAGGCAGGCTTCCCTGAAGGATACGAGTTCGGGATGTCTGTTTTAGTGGGTTATGCCGCCGGCTCTGGCTCACCTCATGAGCCGGATCTGTCAAAGATACGGTGGATCGGGTAGTAGGTAAACCGGACGGATAGGCCAAGGCCGATGCTGGGTTTTTTTGAATCAAAATGCAGCAGATTATGTAGGTGGACTGACTCTGTATCAGACAAATGACCCATGGTGGAGTGAAACGCCCGTCAGCAATGAAGTTAATGGCCTAGATGAATATAAACAGAGGACGTCTTTGGGTCTATATGACACAGCTCCTGAATATTACGAAGGGAACTTGCCTTACCGGCAATGGGGTCTTGATGCTATTAATGCCCCAGAAGCATTTGTACGAAGCCGGCATCGGTCGCGATTCTTGCTCTCCCATCCTTATACCGCAATACCCGGGGCTTCATGATGTCATCTTCAAAATAAGAAATGTCCTGATACCCTTCTTTGAAGAAATCCCCGTATTTCCACGTCAGATAGCCCACTTCGACATAAGGCCGGATCAGCCATCTTACGGCCAGAAGAGCAAGTGACAGAGTATTGCAAAATTTGCTAAGGCAGAAAAAGCTGTAGGAGCAAGCAGAAAATAAGGAGATAAACAAATGGATTACAAACAGGTAACAGAGATGGGATTACTTATTGAGACCCATATAGAGTTAGAGCGTCAGGGTCCCGGCAGCCTAGAAACTACTGTTAAGGCGTTGAATTTTTTGGATAATCCGAGCAAGTTTTCAAGGGTAGCTGATATAGCCTGCGGAACAGGCGGGCAAACGATGGTTCTTGCAAGAAATATCGCCGGTAATATTATCGGCATCGACATTTCTCCTGACTTTATAGAGGTTTTTAACAATAACGCCAAGAAACTAAATCTCCACGAAAGAGTAAAGGGGATTGTCGGTTCAATGGATGTACTCTCTTTTGAGAAAGAGGAATTTGACCTCATTTGGTCGGAAGGAGCTATAGATAATATCGGTTTTGAAAAAGGGATAAGTTATTGGCGTGATTTTCTCAAAAGGGCCGGTTATATTGCCGTATCATGCCCCTCTTGGATTGCGGACGAATACCCCGATGAAGTTGATAAGTTTTGGGTTGACGCCGGTAGTAGCTTAGACACGGTAGGACACAACGTTAAGATAATGCAAAAAGCCGGGTACAGCTTCATCGCGGCTTTCACGCTACCTGAAAAAGACTGGTTTGATGGTTATTTTATTCCTCGCACCGAAACTGAAAAGGCTATTTTGAAAAAATACGCTGGAAATAAGATGGTGGAGGACTATATCGCAAGTTCAAGACAAGAAGTAGACTTATATTCAAATTATAAACAGCATTACGGGTATGTGTTTTATATCGGAAAGAAGATTTAGGTAATTGATGATTAAGTAGGTTGTGACGCGCTTTGCCTCCGGCGGTCGGCGCGTCCGTGACCGCGCCCTCGGCGGCGGTCTGCCGCTCCTGCGCGGCTAACAGCTCGGTGAGCTTCCCCCGCGCGAAGTTGGTGCAAAGGGCCTCGTCATTCCACGTGAAATAAAAGTAGCTATTATTCTATGTAAACAGAGGGCCACAGTTCCCTCTAAGAGAACTGTAGCCCTCTGGAAGAGGGTTTTCCCGCCAACCGTAACTAGTAGCACCTAATCAATAAATTGGATTACCAGAATATTAACCGCATCTTGATACCCAATACAATCAGAAAACTAAATTTCTTGTAGCCTTTATAAGCCTGCCCATACTAGTCTTCAAATCCAAACGCCTGAATCTGCGTAAAGGCCGGCCAGCCATTGCCCGCGCCGATGTCATTGGTTTGCCCGTTATGGCCCAAGATTACCGCATAGATAACCTTAACGTCATGGTCAATCTGAGCCGTATAGAAGCGGCTGTCCAGGTTGCCCGTATGGTTCGTTTTGTCCAGGACCACGGTCATATTCCCAGCGGCATCTTCCGTAATGATCTTAAACTTGTATGATTTGAGCGGAAGATTGTCAGGATCGGGATTGGTGATACTGGGATTGGTGTTGCCCGTCTCCAGACGTTCGAAGGCGGTTTTGATTTCACTGATACGATATTCTTTCCCCAAGTCGATCTTAAACGCGACCGGGTAATTGCTTTGCGGTCCCCATGCCGTGCCGTTTAAGTCACCGTTGGTCAGGTTCATGTTTGAACCGCTGAAGGATGCTGTCTTGAGTGAGGCCTTCAGGGTGTTGTCGTCCGTGATATCGAGGCCGCTGCCGGCGACGGACGCGCTTTTGCCCGCCGATACGTTTTCTTCCGGCGGTTCTGGCTGTTCTGGCTGTTCTGTCCCCTCGAAAGCCTGGATCTGGGTAAAGGCCGGCCAGCCGTTGCCCGCGCCGATCTCATTGTTCGGGGTGTTACAGCTCAGAATCACCGCATAGATTACCTTCACGCTGTCTTGCACCTCCGCCGTATAGAAGCGGCTGTCCAGATTACCGGTGTGGTTCGTTTTATCCAGAACCACGGTCATATTCCCGGCGGCGTCTTCCGTAAGGATCTTGAACTTATAGGATTTGAGCGGGTTGTTTTGCGGATCGGGGTTGGTGATATTGGGATTGGTATTCCCCGTCTCCAGCCGCTCAAAGGCGGTTCTGATGTCATCGATGAAATATTCCTGTCCCAAGTCGATCTTAAAGGCGACGGGGTAGTTGCTCTGGGGTCCCCACGCCGTGCCGTTTAAATCGCCGTTGGTCAGGTTACCGTTTGTGCCGCTGAAGGACACTGTTTTGAGAGAGGTTTTCAGGCTGTCGTCATTGGTAATGTTGATATTGCTGCCGGCGGCATAAGATGCGGTTTTTCCTGCGGCCACATTCAAGGCGGCCGGCTCCGTGCTTTCACCGCCGTAGACCATCAGCTGCGTCAGGGTCAGGATATACTCTGACGGAGCGTTGCTGTGCTTGGCGAAGGTATAGCGTATTTTGTCGGCCTGACCGGTATAATCCAGTTCGATGGTGCCGCTGACGGGTGTTGCATCGTTTTTTTCCGCGATTAAAGTTGCTTCGTCACCTAAAAGCGCCTCGACCTGGTAGGTGATCAAATAACCGCCGGCCGCCTGCTCCATGACAAAGGCAACACCGTCCACATCCTTGGTTCCGCCGAGATCCAACGTCAGTGTCACGCTGCCCACGTCGGCTGAAGCCGCCGACCATGGGCTGCCGCCGGTGTCGCCGTTGGTCAGGTTCGCGGTGGTTCCGCCGGCCGGGCTGGCGGTGACGGTCTTACTCAGGGCAATATTGGCCCGTTCCTCCGCCAAAGAGGCATCCATATTGGTCAGGGTATAACTCGCATACACTGAGGATGCCAAAGCCTTCAGATTCCCGCCGGATCCGACGGTGGAATAGCCGTGGCCCTCATCTGATTTCTGATTTGCCCACTCCCATTCCATCTGGAAATAAGCGTTACTGCTCGGTACGGCCGTGCCGTTTCTCAGCGCGTTGACAAACCGCTCCCAGCGCTTAAGATACAAGCCCTCAGTCAAACCGGACCATTGGCGGTTCGAATAGTCCCCCAGCCCGCCGCTGACATTTTTCTGGCCGCCCCAGGTAGTGATCAAAGCGCGGGCATTAAACTCAAATAAATCTTTCGTCCAGTCATCCATGTCGTCCATCATCGTCCGTGAGCCTTCGATCCATTGGCCGACGCCAAATTCCGGGCTGACGGCAAGGACTTCTTCCATCAACCGGATCCCGTTCAGGAATTTTTCCGAATACAGCATAAATGCCGTTTCATCATTGGAGCCATACGCCGCTATCATGCTTCGGTAATATTCCAGCGTGGCAGTGGACAGCACCTGGGCCGTCACTTCGACAAAATCATAGACAAAAGCGGGGTTGCCGCTCAGCTCGTCGTAGGCGGCAATAAAGTACGGCAGCGCAGCTTCCAGCTCTTCTTTGTCATACATGTAGGTACCGTTCCCCCATGTGGAAGCCGTCGTAAAGCTCATGCCGGGGCGGGCATTGATCACGGACTCAGGAGGTCCCTGGACGACAGCGGTTTTGGACGCATAGGCCGTTTCCGCCAGGATGTTCCATCCGTCCAGGGCGTTTTGGTTCAGCTCTCCGTAACGGCTTTTTACATAACTTTCCAAATAATCCTGATAGGAAATCGGCGCACTGATCCACGTCATATCGCCCATCAGGTCATACATGATTCCCGAGTTGGAATAGGCCTCCGCCGTCACGCCGATGCCGACCATATAGTTGTTCCTGTCAAAGTCCGTAGGCGGGCCTTGGGTAACAATCGGCAAGTCGCCGAACAGTCCCATCCGGCCGCCGAAGCTATGAAGCATATTCCAGATCCAGTCAACACCGGTGCTTTCCATCGCGGTGTGCTGCGGTCTCATCTCTGAAAAAAGATCCAGTACAATCACGTGATCCTTGTTTAAGCCGTTCAGTTTCGCGGTGGTGATATTATTCAGCCATTGCTGCACGACCCAGACCGCGTCCGGATCGGAACTCATCATCTTTTGTTGGATTCGTGCGTACACTGAGGTGGCATTCATGCCGCCCATGTTGCCGCCCTCATGGAAAGGATCTACGGCATAGTAGTCCGTCACATCGCCGAACAGGTCATTCTGTGCCTCGTAGAAAGCATCGGCGACTTCGGAAAAATAATCTCTTCCGCTCGTAACCAGGGTACGAAGCATGGACGGACGGGTAAAGCCGCACCAGCTTCCCTGCGAAATCACCTGCGCACCGGCATTTTTAGCCGCAAAATCCGTCGGTACCATGCCGGAATATCCTTGCAGTACGGGCCGGATTCCATAGGTCTGCATCCGGTCATGCATCTGCCGTCCCAGTTCCACGCGCTGCGAAAACCAGTTATCCGGCAGGGGTCCGCCAAAGCCGGTCATATTCTGCATATAGAACCAGGCAAAATAAGCCGGGCCGCTGATGTAGTCGCGAATCTCTGTTTCCGAATAACCGTATTGCAGCAAGACCCGGCGCAAGACCTCTTCCTGGCCGGCGATATCGAGAATCAGGTTAATGCCGTTCATGGCCGCCCAGTCCAGATATGCCTCATATTCATCCCAGCCCCAAAAAGCCATAGTGTAAGACAGGGTGCAGAAATTCAAGGCATAACGTTCGTCGTAATCCGTCTCACGCACGATTGTTCCGGCGGGCATCGGCAGTGTGTCAGGCATATCCAGATTGCTGACAAAGAGCGGGTTATAATTGACGTTGGCATAATTTTTCAGGTAATAATTAAAGCCGGATGCCATTGAAATACCGTTTCGTCCCCGGATGGTTATGATCCCGGAAGCTCCCTCAATCTCGAAGGCATCCTGACCGTTGCTGCTGATATCCTCGATTTCAAACACAAAGGAATTTATCCAGGAGCTGCCCAGCACCCTGCCCACCAAGGAACTCATCTCATCGATAGTTTTGGTACGGGCATAGTTTGTGTCTGTCGCAAATCTTGTATATTCCGCCGCCCATTCCGTGTCTTCAAAATCGGTGACCGAAACAGCCGGTTTGGCCGGAATCGTGGATGATTTCTTTTCCCCATATAGCTCAACCTCAGAGATCCGTCCCGCGAAGGTATCTGAAGCGTAAGAGAGGTTGATACGGACAATACTGACGCCCTTCGCACCGGCCGTGCCGGTTAGGTCAAAGGTTTTCCCTCCCGATACTGCCGCAGTGCTGTCCGATTTGTAGGCAATCTTCGTAAAATTCTCGCCGTTTTCACTGGCGTACACCTGATAATGATAATACACGCCGGCGGGTGTCGTCGGGTTTTTGATGACAATGGACGACAGGTCATACAGGCCGTCCAGCTGGATGTCGATGTTACGATTATGATCCTGCATGGTATTGCTGGCCGGTGACGTCCAATAAGTGGCGACATTGCCGTCAATGGCGTTTGCCGCGGGATATCCGGACGTGCTTTTTCCCGTGACGGATATAGGGGTAATCTTTGCGGGCGCCGCATGTGCCGCCGGCAGCTCCGGTACCGCTAGGTACAAGGGTAACAGCAACGCCATAAGACGCGCCGTTTTGCGGATGAAATTTGGTTTCATATGTTTCGTCCTCCTTTGTAAGAAATATTGATATGAACAGTTTCTTTTCCTATAGTATACAACAATACGATATTTATGGAAAGGTGAATATTATAGTATTTACGCGGAGATTGCTGTGACAAATATAAATATATATAACAATAATCGTAATTATTGCAATTTGGCAACATAGACGTTACTGTTCACTGTCATTAAGGATGGAAATGAGTTGGGAGTAAACAGTAACACATAGAAGTTTAAGTCAGCAAAGTTTGAGTAGCAAAGTTTTTCAGTTTCATTGCAGACCGATATTTCATATGTTACAATTGAAAATAAGTGAGAATCGGAAAGGGATGCCGTGACAGCGGAGCGTTTTGTCTTATGAGAACAGGGTTTGCAGTATGGACTAGTATATTAATTGCCTTCTTAATATTAAGTGTCGGAGTCGTTGCCTATATTGTCTATGGGGAAGTGCAGCAGCACGCTGCCGACGATATTCCCAATCCGCTGATGGAAGCAGACTTTGTACGGCAGGATGTAATAGATGAAAATGGCGGGATATCCGGTCAGCGGGGCTATATAGAGATACCGGCTGACGAACTGACAATCACGGTTAGTCAGTTAAAGGAATTTGCTGATCAATATGTCAGGGACAGCAATCTTCTGTGGGTTTCGATCATGACTCCGGATGGCACCGGCTTTTATTTTCCTGAATCAAAGTATGAATATGCAGAATACGGGTTACTGACCGCTGACGGCCAGACTTCGGCCCTGTATACGACGTTTACCCTGCGTGACGGTACCTATGAATATCAGAATACCGGCGACGTTCGCGCCTCGCTCATGAATGAGACAAAAAGGGAAGCATATACCAAAGGAATTATAATTGACAGGACTACCTATGAGAACGACTGGATGGGAATCCGTTTTACGGCACCGGATGGATATGAACTGTTATTAGATGAAGAAATGGAAGATTATGAAGAGTTCATGACCGCTTTTATTTCCGAAATAGTGGATGTAGAGGAAATAAAAGCGAAATATTACATGCTGGCTGAGGATACATACGAAATGATCTGTGGTTCTTCTTTAGATTCATCCAATATCAATTTTACGTCTGGACAAATGCCGGATCCTTCGATTCCAATAGCGCAATATATCGAAGCTTCTAAACAGGTTACCCAGGAAATGCAAGAGCTTGGAGTATATTGCCAATTTGATGATGTTACAGAAAAGGTTACTATTGCCGGGCATGAATTTACCAGGTTTCATGCTACTTTAACTACAGTCGTAGAAGGCAACGAGGATATAAGTTATTCCGATACCTATTACACCCAAGTCGATGACATGATCTTCTCAATTAACCTGACATATGACGAACCGGCAGAAGCCGCCGGCTTGATCAATGCTTTTCAGGCAAAATAAGGGTATCTGGCCAGGGATAACAGTCTGGCGGCACTCACATGTTTTCTAAGACATAAGTGCGCACCCGGTTCTCAATGACTGCAACTACCTCTGACACTGATTTAGTGCCGTCAAAATAAAGCGCCGCCTCATCCAGAATAATCTGATCAATTTCCGGCGAGTAAGTGCGTACCGTATCCGCGCTTTGTATAAGGGTACGGATCTTCTGGATATCTTCCTCCCGGACATCCCCCGGGACAAATCGATAAGTAGCGGTTCCGCCGGAATTGGTGGCGAGGAAAAAGCTGCTGGAGTTTTCCATAACCCAGTCAAAATGAATCTCCAGGACGTCTTTCCTGATGGAAAATCCCTGTGCGGAATGGTAGCTTTCTTCCATTCTCATCTGGCTGTCCTTCGATAACAGCGTGCTGATAAAACTCCAGGCAATCTCTTTGTGCTGGCTGCCCGTACTGATCGCCAGCGTATTATAGGATTGAATCAGATGCCCGTTTTTATTGTCATCGGGATAGCCGATAAAGGCAATGTCTTCTTCATACAGGCCGGTAAGCCCGAAAGCGGCGTGTCCCGTCATAACCGTGGTATTCATCAGCAGCATTGGCTCTGTCATCATCTTCTTTGCCAAGGCATTGTCATAAACATACCGGTCGTCATCTTCGAACTGGTTGGCAAACTCCAGCATTTTGACCAAAAGCTCCTGATTTACAGGGTTGTCAGGCGTTTCCCTGTTGATCAGCTGATCGCTGTAAGCCATTTTCAGGGTACCGAAAACACCGCTCTTGGACATGTCGTCAAATAAAACGCTTCCTTCCGGACTCTGGCCTGCATAGGTTATCAGTTCATCCAGATTCCAGCCGGATACTCCTTCCGATGTCGGCGGTGCGGATGCGCTGTCGGATGCTTCCTCCGGCAATGCCGAAGCTTTGCCGGCAAGGGGCAGACATCCCGGTATAATTATAGGTCTGCCAGTCCAGCTTTTTGACCAGCTCGTCATCCGACAGTGAGTACCGATAGGCGCTTTCTTCCGTGGCAATCAGCAGATTGCTGTCAGGGGCAGCCGCCATGGTAAACTGCTCACCCGGAATGCTGTGGCTCAGCTTCGTGGTGAGCTTCCGGCCGGCAACATCGATTTCCCTGACAGCCATCCCGGTGTCTTCCCTGTAGCCGACCATCATCTTATCATTGCTGAAAGCCATGTCAAAAATCCACCCGTCAACCCGGGCTTCAAAGTAGCCGGAGCCGTCCGGGGCAAAGACATAGACTGTTTGATCGTCACCGGATATGGCAATGTGCCCCTCATCGTCCACGGTCAGGAAATGAAAAACAGATGCCGACTGACCCATGGCCGCTTCTGTCAAGTCAAGTGTCAGCAATGGCATCCCGTCTTTATCCAGTTTGCCAAGGACGTAATTGACTGCTGCCGTCTCAGTTTGATCGGAAGACTCTTCATAACCCAGATAATAGACATAACCCTGTCCGTCTAGCGCCATATCGACAGCGTGATGGTTTTGTGGCAATGAAAAGAGCATTTCCGGTGCTGCCGCGTCTTGATATAAGTAAAAGGCCGATTGATAACTGGCCGCCGTCTGATCATACATACCGGCAATATAATACAGATCAGTCCCGTCAGACCAGGCTCCGTCAAAGGAATCAAAACCTGGGAATTCAACCGCCTGAACCGTATATGAGATATCTTCTTGTTTGAAGACATCGCCGCTTTGGCGGCCGTCAGGGCGATTGTTTCCGCATCCGGACATCAATATCATAATAAGCAAAACAATACATGCTCCGATCCGCTTACAAAGTCTTGATTTCATATTTTAGGTACCTCCAGCGAGTGTTATCCTCTTAATTCTTAAAAATGCCGGTATCATTTCACATTATAACATAAAATAATTATGATTAGAATAAATAAACATGATAAAAACCTATTTTTTATTACAATATTTGGCATAGCCACCATGGTAAAACTCAAAATTGGTGTTATTATAATCGACAGTTCTTTTATGTAATAAAAATGAAAACAAAATCATTGTAAAGTGCTATTGTTTTTCGTATACTGTATTTGAAAGAATATACAAAGTGTTCTAAGGCTAGGAACATTTAGCTTGCTGAGTAGTTTTGTATGATATAGCAGGAGGAAAACATGAGAGAAATGGCAACACCAGACACAGAAGCAAGGGAAGGGAATCAAGTCCAGGGAAATGAACAGGCTGAGGCAGCAGAAAACCCTGCCGGGAATGCGGAAACAGCCGAAACAACTGAAATAGCCGAACCAACCGAAACCGCTGAACCAACCGAAACCATGAGCGACTATACCAAGGAACTGGAAGCATCCTTCCGTAAGATACAGGAGGAGGATATTATTGCGGGAACGGTTATCGCGGTCAATGAAGAGGAAGTGATTCTTGATCTGCGTTATTATGCACAGGGGATCATCAAGGCACAGGACATGAGCCGGAATCCGGATTTTTCTCTCCTGCGCGATGTTCAGGCCGGGGATGTCGTGGAAGCTTCGGTCGTCAAGATGGATGACGGGCAAGGCAATATCCTGCTGTCGCGGATCGAAGCCAACAAAATATTGGCCTGGGACAAACTGTCACAATACAAGGAAGAAGGCCATGATGTTACCGTTAAGATCAGCGGGGTTACCAACGGCGGAGTGATTTGTTATCTGGAGGATACCAGAGGATTTATTCCGGCATCACAGCTATCCATGGATTATGTGGAGGATGTGAATCCGTGGCTCCACAAAAATGTCAAAGCCAGGGTAATCACAGTTGACCGGAACAAAGAAAAACTGGTCCTTTCGGCCAAGGTGATCTTGCAGGAAGAAGCCCGCGCCAGCCGGGACAAAAGGATTGCCATGATCGTGCCGGGCAGCATTCTTGAAGGAACGGTAGAAAATCTGACGCCTTACGGCGCGTTTATTAACCTGGGAGAGGGTTTAAGCGGACTGGTGCATATTTCCCAGATCAGTGAAAAAAGAATCCAGAAGCCGTCAGAGGTGCTGAACATCGGCGAGAAAGTCAAAGCAAAAGTTCTTCATACAAATAACGGTAAAATTTCTCTCAGCATGAAAAGCCTTGAAGAGAACCGGGAAGCTGATAAAATCGAAGAACTGCAATATAAGTCTGATGGAGAACTGACCACTTCTTTAGGAAGCCTGCTTGCCAATATTAAATTTGACTGATATTATCTTATATAGTTCTGTTAAGTCCCGCAAGCAGGTTTGCGGAATGCATGAGGAATAGTATGGCGATTACAGCAGCAGTCATTGTCCCTCACCCCCCTCTGATCGTTCCCGAGGTGGGCAGAGGGCAGGAAAGAGGAATAGCGGATACGGTCGACAGTTATCATAAAGCCGCCCGTTTTATTGCGGAACAACAGCCGGAAACGCTGATCGTGATCTCTCCGCACGCGCCGGCTTATTCCGATTATATCCACATGGCTTCCGGCCATTCGATACAGGGAAGCTTGAAGGCATTTGGCGGTACCGGCGAGATCAGCTCGCGGCTCGATGAAGAGTTGATTGCCGCTGTCGAGCAGAGCTGTCGGGCTGACGGTTTTCCGGCGGGAACAGAAGGTGAGACATTTGCACCGATGGATCACGGGACGTTTGTTCCCTTGTATTATGTAAACCAGTATTTTACCGGCTACCGTCTGGTCATATGCTCTTTGTCCGGTCTTTCCCGAGAGAAAATGTATCGCTTCGGTGTTTATGTGCAGGAAGCCGCCGCCGCCCTGGGGAGAAAAATAGCCGTGATCGCCAGCGGCGACCTGTCACACAAATTAAAAGAAAGCGGTCCTTACCGCTTTGCCCCGGAGGGTCCGAAGCTGGACAGTGTATTGACAGGAGTCATGAAATCCGGCGAGGTAAGAGCGTTTATGGAGGTCGATGCCAAGTTGAGCCGTCTGGGCGCAGAATGCGGCCTCGGATCATTTATTATCATGGCAGGAATGCTGCATAAATCGATCGTTACTCCGGAGTTCCTGTCCTATGAAGGACCCTTCGGTGTAGGTTATGCGGTCTGTCTTTTCCGGTTGCAATAGTTGGTCCTTTAAGTTCGCTATCGCGGACACGGGGTATAATCATGAAGCAAGACGAAATGAATAATAACAATAATTACGACAACAATAAAAACCATAACAGCGACAATAATAACAGCGATAATAACAACGATAAAAACGACAATAAAAACACCAATAAAAATACCAGTGAGGGCTCCAAAGATCGCTACGTACAGCTTGCCAGAGAAACACTGGAACATTACGTCCGCTATGACCGGCTGATGCCCCTGCCCGAAGGACTGCCGACGGAAATGACAGAAGTGTCGGCGGGAGCCTTTGTGTCGATCAAAAAACACGGAGCTCTGCGCGGATGCATCGGAACCATCATGGCAACACAAGAAAGCGTCGCAAAAGAAATCATGTATAATGCTATCTCGTCGGGAATGAAGGATCCCCGTTTTCCGGCAGTAACAGCAGAAGAGCTGCCGGACCTGGTATACAGCGTCGACATCCTTGCTCCGCCGGAACCAGTCACAGACCGTAAAGGGCTGGACTGCAAAAAATACGGCGTGATTGTTACCAAAGGGCATCGGCGCGGACTGCTGCTTCCCAATCTTGAAGGCGTAGATACGGTGGACGAGCAGCTTGCGATTGCTTGCCGGAAAGCGGGTATAGACCCGCAGGATACATTTGCACTTGAACGCTTTGAGGTGATACGGCATCAATAGTACGGCGACAGATTTCATCTATTTGCTACAGCTAGAGTCTATATTTATATTTAGAGTCTATTTCTATATTCCATGAAAATGAGGTACAGAAGATGTCAGACATTCAAAAAATCACAATTTTGCTGGCAGCTGCCGGTAATACCGATGCAGACAGACTGGAACAGATTCTGGCGGAAGAATATCATGTCATAACGGCTGCCAGCGGAGCAGCAGCGTTAGATTCGGCCAAAGCTGAGCCTCCGGCGCTGATCCTGCTGCATCTTACCCAGCCCGATCAGAGCGGTTTAGCCATCTTAAAAGGGTTGAAAGAAACGGATAGCACGAGAAATATCCCGGTTATCTTATTGAGCGGTTCGGTTGATGCCAAGGAAGAGGAAGAAGGCTTTAGGCTGGGGGCAGCAGATTATCTTGCCGGCCCGATTAACGGCTTTGTCCTTAAAGCCCGGATCGGAACGCACCTCCATGTCGTGTGGCAGGGGCAGATGATAGAACGTCTGGCCATGCTGGATAGGCTTACCGGGATTCCCAATCAGCGCTTATTTGAAGAACGCTATTATATTGAGTGGAACGGCGCGGTCAGAAAGAGCGGTCCGATCAGCGTGCTAAGTATTGCTATTGACAGATTTGAGGACTATGTAGAGCAGAATGGGTATTTACAGGGTGATGAACTGATTCGGCAGATGAGCCAGGCCATGTCAGGCTGCCTGAAACGTTCCGCTGATTTTCTGGCGCGGTCGGGAAGCAGCAAGTTTGCGGTCATCCTTCCGAATACCGAAAACAGGGGAGCTATAAAAGTTGCCGACAAAATTGCCCGTTCCGTGAAAGCGGTCGCAGGCAGAGAAGCCAGAGAAGGCAGAGAAGCTCCCGGCCCGGAACCGGCCGGAATCGGCGTTACCGTCAGCATCGGTGTCGCTACCAGAAGCCCGGAACGGGAGGATAACTTTCAGGAGCTGCTGCGTGAAGCCGAGGAAGAACTCAGCCGCGCTATTGCATCAGGCGGGAACCGGGTATGCGCCAGCGGGATGTTTTAGATTATAGATCAATAAGGTGGAATCATTATTATGAGTGGAATACTGGACTATGAAACGGTGGAACTGGATGATGACGACAACTGTGTCGTCATCATCGACCAGACCAAATTGCCGTCTAAAATAGAGCAGCGGCGCCTGTATGATGCCAAGGAGATGTGGGATGCCATATATCTGCTGCAGGTCAGGGGAGCCCCGGCTATCGGTGTGGCTGCCGCCATGGGAATCTATATTTTGTCGAAGGGGATCAAGACGGATAGTTATCAAGAGTTTTATGACACATTTGTCAGCTATAAAGATTATCTGAATTCTTCCCGGCCCACGGCAGTCAATCTTTTGTGGGCCTTGAACCGGATGGATAAAATATGCAGTGACAATCAGGATAAACCGATAGCATCCATCAAGGAAGCGTTACGCCGGGAAGCCCAAGCCATAAAAGCAGAAGACATCCAAGTATGCCGGACGATCGGCAGGTACGGCCTTACCCTGCTTAAGCCGGGAGACGGTATCCTGACACATTGCAACGCGGGCCAGCTGGCGGCTTGCAAATACGGGACAGCAACCGCGCCGATTTATTTAGGTCAGGAAAAAGGCTACCGCTTCCGAGTTTTTGCCGATGAAACCAGACCGCTGCTGCAAGGAGCGAGGCTGACAGCCTATGAGCTTTGGTCCGTCGGCATCGATGTGACGCTGATCTGTGACAATATGGCGGCCACGGTTATGAAAAAGGGCTGGATTCAGGCAGTCTTGGTAGGCTGTGACCGGGTAGCAGCTAACGGTGACACGGCCAATAAAATCGGCACTTCAGTCATTGCGGCTGTGGCACGGCACTACCGGATCCCTTTTTATGTATGTGCCCCGGCGGCGACGATTGACCTTGATACCCCTGACGGGGCGGCTATTCATATCGAAGAGCGCCCGGCTGAGGAAGTGACAGAGATGTGGTACGAAACTCGGATGGCACCGGAAGGAGTAAAAGTATTTAACCCGGCCTTTGATGTGACCGATCATGAGCTGATTACCGCGATTATAACTGAGCACGGGATCGCCCGGCCGCCTTTCAGCGAATCGCTCCTTACCATCAAATCCAGATAATAAGCAAGGCGCCAGCCATACGTTGCTATGGCTTAAAACCCTTTTTCCTTCAGATCCTGTACTATCTTGATATATTCTTCCAGAACGTCAAAACCCCGGTAATCCTCTCTTTTCAGATCGATGATATCGCCATGGGAAATGCCTCTTCTTCCGGTACTGACAAAGGTGCCCCGGTATGCGCCCCATTTGGCGGAAGCTTCACTGACAAGACCGTCGTTTTTACCCGCACCGGAAAAGCGCATCAGCAGGTGCGGGATACTCAGCAGACTGTCTGCGCTGAACCGATTCATGACAGAGGCATAGCTTTGGTAATATACTTCCGGTGCATCGGGATATTTCATATTAAATTCGTGGCAGTATTCCGGGGAAAGCTGTTTCGTGGCAGCATAAAAATCCGGCTCCTGGTCGCCGATGCGGGCAAAGGTGCGGTTAAACACGGAAGCAATATAACGGTAAATACCGTCCGGCAGTTTATTCAGGAACGAGATCAGTTCGGAACCCCGGTGCGGCGTGCAAATCGTGGTCAGGCTGGCCACCTTGGCGGCCATGCCCGGTTCACAGATCAAATAGCGGGCGTCCAGGCCGCCTTTGGAGTGGGCGATGATGTTTACCTTCTGACCGCCGGTCTCGGCCAGAACTTCGTTGATTTTAGCGCTGATCATGGCGCTGTTCCGTTCTATCGTTCCCCATGCCTCCTGATGTCCATAATATAGCACGGCGCCGTTCCTGGTCAGTTCCCGGGCAATGCGGCCCCAGTAATTGAGATGTTTTAAGTCACGGAATCCGATGCCATGAAGCAGGATAAACGGATACTGGGTCTGGCAGGTGCGCCCCGCCGACCGCAGCAAACGGTTATCTAAGCGGCAGCATTCCCCGTCGTATTCTTCGATGGCCTTGTTGCAGATATAATTCATCAAAAAGAGGTTCACGACCGGAATCCACAGGTTGACGGCAATCAGGATGCGGCGCAGGATGCCGAGCCGGTAGCAGGTGAACAGCAGCCGCAGTGTCCCGTTAGCCAACAGGAATAAAAAGAAGACCGCCGTCACAAAAGCGTCAGCCCAGAACAAGATGACATTATCGTTAAAGTTAAGAAAACTCAGAAAGGCCATCCATGATGGAGTTGAAGTCCAGGAAGGTGCCCACGAAGTAAGGGTTATGACCAGAACGTAATACAAAACCTGAACCGTCAGACCCCAAAGTGAGAACCGGATCAACAGCTGGCCTCCGTAAAGGACATTGATCCGGAGGTTGTCGCATTGGCTGTAGCGGAAGGTAAAGAAATGCAGTCTGACAGTAGTATAGAGAAAGCAGACAATCAGCAAAGTATTGACAATAACCGCGTCCGACCATAACAGGACGAGATGCGGCATCAGCAAATATACCGGAAACCGGACATGTTTCCTCGTAATATCCAATAATTTAAAAGCATCGCCGACCAAGTATAAAATATGGAAGACAACAATGGCAGCCTCATACATAAGCTTCCTCAGATACTCTCACGGATACCCTGTGACAGCACGGCACACCGTCATTCATACGTCAGCGCCGCCTCCTCACCATGTAGCACCCGCAGCGCTCCCTGAACCAGAGCCAGCAATTCGTCTTCGCCAGGATAAACCGTGATCGGGGCAATCCAGCCGGTTTTCTCGCGAAGGGAATCAGTCACTGATTTATTATACGCAATACCGCCGGTAATGAGAATCTGGTCTACCTTGCCTTCCAGCACACAGGCCATAGAGCCGATATCTTTGCTGACCTGCATGATAAAAGCATTTCTCACCAAAGTCCATTCCGGGTCGCCTTCGGCCACCTTTTTTTCTACATTCTGCATATTGTTAGTTCCCAGGAAGGCATTGAGACCGCCGTTACCGGTTACTTTCTTAAGCAATTCCGTTTCTGTGTACTTGCCGGAAAAACACAGTCTGATCAAGGCTCCCGAAGGGACGCCGCCGGCCCGTTCAGGCGAAAAAGCACCGTCGCCGTCCAAGGCATTAAAAACATCGATTACCCGGCCGTTCCGGTGGGCACCCACCGATACGCCGCCGCCCAGATGCACCACGATCAGATTCAGTTCCGGATAAGGACGGCCGGTCTCCTTGGCATAGCGCTTGGCAATCGCTTTCTGATTCAGGGCATGGAAGATACTGACCCGGGGGATTTCCGGCATGCCGGAGAGCCTTGCTTCGGGAATCAGCTCGTCCACGACAACCGGGTCGACGATGTAGGAAGGAATATGTAGGGAATCGGCAATTTCCTTGGCTATCAGCCCGCCCAGATTGGAGGCATGCTCCCCGCGCTCGCTTTTATTAAGATCAGCTGTCAGCGCATCGTTAATCGCATAAGTACCGCTGACAATCGGTTTCAGCAGGCCGCCGCGGCCAACGACCATATTCAGCGAGGCTGAGTCAAAATCCTTTTCCCGGAGCATGCTTAAAATAATGTCCTTACGGAAATCCTTCTGATCTGCCATACAGGCAAAGCGGGCGATTTCTTCTGTGCTATGGCGCAGGGTCTCTTCAAATAGCAGGGTTTCGTCATCATAGACGCCGATTTTGGTGGAAGTGGAACCGGGGTTGATTACAAGACTTTTCACTGACATGGTAGTTTCTGCCTTTCTGCTTGGTAATTTTCTGGTTGCATGCCGTATTTTTCGCATTACTTATTTACGCATTACGTATTTTCATGGCCTCTGACACTACGGCGCCGAGGGCGATAGAGTTCACTTTACATTCGAAGTCATCGGAACGGGAAGTCAGAATTACCGGGGCTTTGGTTCCGGTGATAATATTGCCGTTCTTAACTTTGGCGGTATGAACAAGGGCTTTGTAGACCAGATTGCCGGCATGGATGTCGGGAAAAAGGAGGATGTCGGCATCGCCTTGGATATCACGGTCGGTGGCACCTTTATGTTCGGCGGCATCGGGATCAATCGCCAGATCCAGTGACAAAGGCCCGTCAACGATGCAGCCGCTAATCTGCCCGTTCTTGTACATCTGGGTAAGTTCAGCGGCTTCTACGGTAGCGGGCATCTTGGGATTTACTACTTCCACGGCGGCTAAAGGCGCTACCTTGGGCTGTTCGATTCCGCAGGCGGAGGTGATTTCCAAGGTATTTTTGATAATATTTACCTTGTCTTCCAAAGAAGGATAGGGTATAAAGGCGACATCGGTAAGAAAAAGCAGCTTGTCAATGCCTTCTATGTCAAATACGCACACATGGGATAAAGCGCTGCCGGTTCTCAGGCCGACATTCTTATCCAGCACGCTTTTTAGGAAGCCTTTGGTGTCGATCAGCCCTTTCATATACATATCGGCTTGGCCGTCATGTACCAGCTTGACGGCGGTAAGGGCGGCTTCATAATCGTCTTCCACGTGGATCAGTTCGAAATCATTGATATTAATCTGAAGAGAGTCGGCGACTTCCTTTATCTTCACTTCATCGCCAACCAGAACGGCATTCGCAATTCCCCTTTCCTTAGCAGCCTGCACCGCCTCCAGCACAGCAGAGTCCTGCGCCACCGCGACGGCTACTTTTTTCATAGGTCTGCCGCTTAAACCGGCAATCAGATCATCAAATGTCTTATTCATTTTTATTCCCATGCGCTCCTGTAGTATGGCTGAAAGAATGATGTCGGCATGGCTCCCTTGTTTTTATTTTCTTTCATCCCGCAAAATCATATCGTTAAAATAATATCATTTTTTCCCCTAAAAATCAATAGACTCATTCATTTGAGTTTCCCCATTTTTATC
>DBDJ01000030.1 GCA_002293525.1 Lachnospiraceae bacterium UBA935 | reverse complement strand
GTGACCCCTTGCTTGTCGAGCAAGTGCTCTCCCAACTGAGCTATGCCTCCTTAATTTGAGATTATAACATGCTTCGGCATAATATTCAAGAACCAAACTTCTTGATTTTTTGATTCCCACCAATTATAATTTATATTAATAATCTACATAAGTCAAAGCGATCCTCATTGGTTCTTAACTGCTGGCCGATGTATCGCAGAAGGGTGGTATGAAATGAGTGAAATAATCTATGCAATCAATACAATGGGAACGACTGTTTTCACAAGCGGAAATTAAACATATATGCTGACAGGTTCGTACATCTGGACAAAAAAGGCGAAGTGCTTTGGACAGTCTCCTTTGACCGTGTCAGTGACATTAAATATAATGCCTTAACAGGAGGATTGGTTCTTGCGCTTATTGACGGGACAACCCAAAAGCTGAAGACGCAGGAAAATCCTTTCGTTAGCAAAGACAAAAAATCAAAACCGTTTATGATCAGTGGCGGTATGTTGGCTGGTATGCAGGCGGCGGCCGAAGGAAATACTTGGCAAATCCTAATTCCCCAGCTGAAAGAATTGATTAATAAACAGAGGTGACCAGCCGAACTGATCAAAATAGTAAAAGGTAAAAGGCCCTATGTACAACATCACTGCCATAGGGTCTTGGTAAATAATAATACGGAGGTTGGCATGCTTCTGGATATCCGGCTGGCATATGACGATATCGATCATATAAAAGCATTATTTGATGAATATACCCAGTACCTGTTCAGCATAGAAATCAATTTCCAAAGATATCTGGACATTCAGGATTACAGCGAGGAGTTAGCCGACCTGCATGTAAAATACGGTTTTCCTTCTGGCCGGCTATATATCGCATACCATGACGGACAGCCGGCCGGCTGTATCGCCTTGCGGCCGCTCAATCAAAGCGCCTGTGAAATGAAGCGCCTGTATGTCAGGCCGCAGTTCCGTAACCTGGGAATTGCCAAGGCACTGTCTGAGCGCATTGTCCGTGATGCCGGTAATATCGGCTACCATTCCATGCTACTTGATACCTTGCCGGCACTGACTGCCGCCATAAACTTATATGAAAACATGGGTTTTTACCGCATCCCTCCCTATAATGACAGTCCTGTCAAAAGCACGGTATTTATGCAGCTTGACCTGAGAGCTGAACTCAGGAAACCCTGATTTAATCAGCATTATCCTTAATGCTAATGGAGGCTCATTTATGAAATCACCCGGTACTTTCCGGAAAACACTGACTATCCTGATGCCTTATTTTGTGTATAATGTGGCATGTGTTTTAGCGCAGATACTTCTGTTTCAGCTCCTGCAACTAGTAGGCCAGTATTTTGGAGAGTCTTACATCTCGGCTATTTCCGAGAATCCGGGAGCAGCACAGGGCATCATGACAGGACTCTATACTTTAGCCGGCCTGCTGGCTGTCAGGCGGGCCGCCCGCACAGAAATCGGACCGATCAACACCGCATTCCGGCCATACCCGGCACCAGAGACAGTCAAGAAGCCTGCGCCCAGCCCATCCCCGAACCTTCACATAACGCCCCAGTCAAAACAAGTCATGGAATATATGTTACTGATAGCCCTGGCATTTACCTCCGCGTTGGGAATTAACCTCATCTTCTCAGTAACGGGATTTACAGAAATCTCGGCGGCCTATGCAAGAACGGCGGAAAACCAGTTCCGGGTTCCTTTTGCGCTTGGTTTGATCGTTTTCGGTCTGATCTCCCCGCTTGCCGAAGAAGTATTGTTTCGAGGGATTATTTTTAACCGGATGAAAAAATATTATCCAATACTACCGGCCTTTTTGCTCTCCTCGCTTCTGTTTGCGATCTTTCATCAAAATATCGTTCAGGGAACCTATGCCATGATCATGGGATTTCTGATGGCATTCGTCTACTACCGGTTCAAAGCTTTTCTGGCTCCCGTTTTATTCCATAGCGTGGCCAACATCAGCGTTTTTACCCTTGCTTACAGCGAAACTCCTTACTGGACGGCAGTCCGCCTGGATATAAGCATTGTTTTACTGGTTGTATCGGTGGTTCTTTTTCTTATCATCAATAAGTTATCATCGACAAAAACAAGCAAAACACCTCGCAAAAATAACTATTAAAAGCCGTCCGCTTTACATATTCAACAAGGAGCAATATACCAAGATGAAAATATATGACATTACCCAGGAATTATTTTCCGGAAACGTCTATCCTGGCGATGCAAGCCCGGTTTACCGGCAAGTCCGCAGTATTGCCGGCGGAGATATCTGCAATCTTTCCGAACTTACGATGAATGTCCATAACGGCACACATCTGGATGCCCCCTGGCACTTTCTGGATAACGGGAAAAAAGTCGACCAGCTGAACCTGCACAAATGCATCGGAGCGGCGGTAGTAATAGAAACCGCAGGAGACATTACCGCAGAAATCGTGAAAAGCATCTACTGCGGCAAGGAAAATGACCTGGCCTATAAAAGAATCCTGTTTAAAGGCGAGGCGAGACTTACTATCGAAGGAGCCAGAGAGCTGAACCGGTACCATATCGACTTGATCGGAAGTGAATACCAGACCATCGGTCCGCCGGAAGATCCGGTTTCGGTCCACTATGAATTGCTGGGTCGGGAAGTCATCCTGCTGGAGGGCCTGGTGCTGAAAGAAGTGCCGGCGAAAGAACCGGTAACCGCGACCATTTTTGCCAGTAAATATTTCTTGAATGCTGCTCCGCTGAAACTGGGCGGTGCAGAAGGTGCGCCTTGCCGTGCCCTGCTTCTTGCAAATGACCTGCCGGTAATAATATAACTGTTATTATCCATAAATCTGACCTTTGTCTGACGTATCATAATATAGAAAGGAGGCCTTCACGTGACGAATGAGCAATTTGAGGCCGCCATTGCACGGATGCTCCGTGGAGACAGATCTGGACTGAAAGAAATCTATGAAGCCTATATCGGCTATATTTACCGCATCATCTTTGAGATGCTGCAAAACAAAGAAAACGCCGAGGATGTTACCAGCGAGTTTTTTATCAAGCTCTGGGACAAAGCGGGCAGCTACCGGCCGGGAAGCGGGCACAGAGCCTTCCTTACCGTAATGGCAAGAAACATGGCCATTGACTTCTTCCGAAAATTCCGCAGGGAAGAACTGACCGCTATGCTGCAGGATATCGGTACTGATCCGGAAGCGGAACACCTTTCCGGGCAGCCGCTCCCCGACATCCGTGCCGATCAGACTACCGAAGACATCGTGGTAGAAGATATTTCCCTGCAGGCGGCTCTGGCAGCCCTGAAAGAAGCGGAACGCCAGATCGTCAGTATGAAGGTGCTAGGAGAGCTGACTTTTAAAGAAATTGCCGCAATTATGAATATTCCCATGGGAACGGTTACCTGGCGATACCAGAACGCCATCAAAAAATTAAGGAGGTGCGGATATGAGTAAAGTCTTTGACGAAGAATACCGGCGACTGGCTGAAAATGATATTCCCGATCTGTGGAACCGGATCGAAGCCGGATTAAACATGCAGCCCATAAACGCAGTTCCTGACACGCAGCCCATAAACGCAGTTCCTGACACGCAGCCCATAAACGCAGTTCCTGACACGCAACCCATAAACGCAGCGCCTGACGCCCGGCCCACAGGAGCCATAAGCCATATCGAGACCGACCCCACCCGCAGGAACAGAGGCATCCCCCTCCGAACCATCCGTAAATATGCCGGTATTGTTGCCGCCTGTATATGTGCTGCCATAATCATACCGGCGGCGGTCAATCGCGGCAAGCTGACCGATATGTCTGCCATGCCGTCCGCAGAGGACGCAGATGCCGCGGCCCCGGAAGAAATAGCGTACGAAGCAGCAGAGGCGGAACTGGCGCCGACCGAAACAGCGCCGGAAGAGGACGCATCAGCCGCAGCAGAATACGCACCGGCCGCCGAAGCAGCGCCGGAAGAAGCAGTCGCCGAAGCAGAGCCGGACTACACATCGGACACCGGAGGACTGTCTGATGGAGAAATGCCATCCGAACGATCGGACACCGCTGGGCAGACTATAGATGAGATAAAAGATGAGATAACAGCGGATGAAGGAATGCCGGCTGAATTGGAAACAGAAAATCAGTTCGACGGAATAGCGGAGAATAACAGCCTGACACCAAAAGATAAAGAAGACTATCAAGGAATGCTGGCCGACGGGCAGATTGTCAAAGGAGTAAGCATTACCGTCATTGCCACGGATACAACCGAGTCAGCAACCGTTTACTATGCCGTCATCCGGGAGGATTCCGATCAGCTGTTTACGCAGGGTGAGATGATAACCTTTATCAAAACCGCCGCTGTGGCTGAGGAGATCAATGTCGGAGAATATTATCAAGTCAATCTGCGCTATGACGAAGAGGCCGTTCATTTTGAAGCTGATGCCGTGAAGCTGATGCCGTGAAGCCCTCCAAACCGTAATAAAATTATTTTCATATCCCCCATAAATTGACACCGTACCAGTCGTATCTTTTACATGATAACATTTTTGGGAGGAAAATATTATGAAGAGAAACATTATTGTATGGCTTTTATTGAGTGCACTCGTAGCCGGGAATCTGACCGCCTGCGGCAATAAGGCAGAAAACCCTGACGCGGGCGAAGACTACACGCCGGGCACAGAGACGGAAGCGGAAGGCGGCTATACCGCTCCAAGTGATACTTACGAAGCAGAATACTACACCCCGGCAGGTGATACTTCTGAAGCTGAATACTTTGCCCCGGAAAGCGACGCTTTCGAGACAGATAATTACGCTCCGGCAAGTGAAGCATCTGATACCCCTTATTCGGCAGTGGAAAGAGCAGGAGCGTATGAGGACAGCTATCTGGGTTCCATTTACGATTATGACCCAGACTATGACATGGATGTCATAAATCCAGGGAGCGAAGAGTATAGCGACATTACCGAAACCGGTTTTGCTTCCGTGGCAAGACAGCCGCTCTCTACTTTTTCGGCCGATGTGGATACCGCTTCCTACAGCAATATGCGCCGCATGATCCGCGACGGCTACGGGATCGACGATTTTCCGGAGGATTCGGTAAGAATCGAAGAATTGCTCAATTATTTTATCTATGACTACAACAGTCCCAAGCAGAACGAACCTTTCGGCGTGACGACAGAAATCGCTGCCTGTCCCTGGAATCCGGAAACCGAACTGCTGATGATCGGCCTGAAAACTCAGGATATTGATTACGCGGAAGCCCCGGCATCCAACTTGGTTTTTTTGCTGGACGTATCCGGTTCTATGGGGGAAGCCGATAAACTGCCCCTGCTGCAGCAGTCGTTTGCCATGCTGACCGAGAACCTTACCAGCAAAGACCGCGTCTCCATCGTAACCTATGCCGGCAGCGACGACATCGTGCTGGAAGGCGTGAAGGGCAGTGAAACCCAGACTATCAAGGAGGCCCTGTACGATCTGAGTGCCGCCGGCAGTACCCACGGCAGTGCCGGCATCATCACCGCCTATGAACTGGCGGAAGATTATTTCATCGAAGGCGGCAACAACCGCGTTATCTTAGCCACCGACGGCGACCTGAACGTCGGCCTGACCACCGAGGATGAGCTCGAAGAACTGATCAGCCAGAAGCGGGAAAGCGGGATTTTCCTATCCGTCCTAGGCTTCGGCACCGGCAACCTCAAAGATAACAAAATGGAAACCCTGGCCGACAAGGGCAACGGCAACTATGCCTACATCGATTCGGAACGGGAAAGCTACAAAGTCCTGGTGCAAGAAATGGGTGCCACCCTCCTCACCGTATGTAAGGATGTCAAGCTTCAGGTAGAATTCAACCCCGCCATAGTGCAGGAGTACCGCCTGATCGGCTATGAAAACCGCCGGATGGCAGCGGAAGACTTCAAAGATGACACCAAAGATGCCGGAGAAATCGGGGCCGGACATAGCGTGACGGCTTTATACGAAATCAAATTGACAGAACCGTTAACAGGAGCTGCCGCAAGCGGACTCAAATACGCCGAAAACCATCAGGACCAGAGCAGCCCGGCTCAAAGTGAAGAATGGCTGACCATCGGCATACGCTACAAAAAACCGTCCGCCAATACCGCCAGCCAGCTGGACTATCCGGTAGACTATGACAGCTACAGCGATAATCCGAGCCAGGACTGGGAATTTGCCGCCGCGGTCGCCGAATTCGGCCTACTGGCTTCGCAAAGCAGCAACAAGGGCGATGCATCTTTGGACCATGTCCGTTCGCTCCTGAAAGAAATGTCCTTACAAGACGAATACCGGGAAGAATTTTACGAGCTGGTAGTTCAGGCAGATAGAAATGATTGAGATAAGCCTGTTCCATGCTTCGGCATAAGAGTCAAGGTGTGCTGTTTATCATTATTGGGTATTGAAGGAGGGGGAGGGCTCGGGGGCCGGAGGGCTGGGCGGTCGGATTTTTTCTCTGGACGCGGCGTTTAAAGCACTCCGAGGAACCCAGAGCATAAAAGTCTCGCCCAGAGGGGCTCCACTTTCATTGGTTTCCTCTGCGTTGGCAC
>DBDJ01000031.1 GCA_002293525.1 Lachnospiraceae bacterium UBA935 | reverse complement strand
GTTTCCTCTGCGTTGGCACTTAAAGCGTCCAGAGAGAAAACCGACCGCCCAGCCCTCCGGCCCCCGAGCCTTGCGACCACCATTTTTTCGTTAGGACTTCAGCCCTCCGGTTCCCGAGCCCCCCCAGTTTAATGATATTAAACAGCAAACACAAAAAATCAAGGACGGTTCAAATTCTTGATTTTTTGTTTTATATGCCTTATAATCGGATTTATATCATCAAAAATATTATGAACAGCGTAAAAACAGCACAAAAGCAGCATAAAATTTAAAGCCAAAAAACATAGCTGGCAAAGGTTAACCAGCAGAATTAATAACATTTTTACATAAAAAGGAGGAGAGTTTTATGAAAAGGAAATTAATGGCATGGTTTTTATTAGGGGCGGTCTTGGGCATTGCTGCCTGCGGCCCGAGTGAAGAAAGAAGCGGGAGCGCAAGCAATGACAGCGCTTACTACGCGGAGATCAGCGCACCGGAAGCGGATACCAGCTATATGGATTCTATATATAATTATGACACGGATGTCATTGATCAGGGAACGGAAGAGTACAGCGATATTACCGAAACCGGCTTTGCCTCCGTGGCAAGACAGCCGCTCTCAACTTTTGCGGCCGATGTGGATACTGCTTCCTACAGCAATCTGCGCCGGATGATCCGCGATGGCTACGGGATCGACGATTTTCCGGAAGGTTCAGTCAGAATCGAAGAAATGCTTAATTATTTTACTTATGACTATAAGCTGCCAGAGAGCAATGAACCCTTCGGCGTGACGACAGAAATCGCCGCCTGTCCCTGGAATCCGGAAACCGAACTGCTGATGATCGGCCTGAAAACTCAGGATATCGATTACAGTAAGGCACCAGCCTCCAATCTGGTTTTTTTGCTGGACGTATCCGGTTCCATGGAAGAACCTGACAAACTGCCCCTGCTGCAGGAGTCTTTCGCCATGCTGACCGAGAACCTTTCCGGGAAAGACCGGGTGTCAATCGTAACCTATGCCGGCAGCGACGACATCGTGCTGGAAGGCGTGAAGGGCAGCGAAACCCAGATTATCAAAGAGGCCCTGTACGATCTGAATGCCGCCGGCGGCACCCACGGCAGTGCCGGCATCATCACCGCCTATGAACTGGCGGAAGCTTATTTCATCGAAGGCGGCAACAACCGCGTTATCTTAGCCACCGACGGCGACCTGAACGTCGGCCTGACCACTGAGGATGAGCTCGAAGAACTGATCAGCCAGAAGCGGGAAAGCGGGATTTTTCTGTCCGTCCTGGGTTTCGGCACCGGTAATATCAAAGACAATAACATGGAAACCCTGGCCGACAAGGGCAACGGCAACTATGCTTACATCGATTCGGAACGGGAAAGCCGCAAGGTCCTGGTTCAGGAAATGGGCGCGACGCTCCTCACGGTGTGTAAGGATGTCAAGTTTCAGGTAGAATTCAACCCCGCCGTAGTGCAGGAATACCGCCTGATCGGCTATGAAAACCGCCGGATGGCAGCGGAAGACTTTAAAGACGATAGCAAAGATGCCGGGGAAATAGGGGCCGGACATAGCGTGACGGCTTTATACGAAGTCAAGCTGACAGAGCCGTTAACCGGAATTGCCACAAGTGATCTGAAATATGCCGAAAATCATGAAGAATCCCCGGACAGCATAGCGCAAAGCGAAGAGTGGCTGACCATCAGCATACGCTACAAAAAACCGTCTGAAGATACCGCCAGCCAGCTGGACTACCCGGTGGATTATCGTAGTTACCGCGATGATCCGAGCCAGGACTGGAAATTTGCCGCTGCAGTAGCCGAATTCGGCCTGTTGGCTTCGCAGAGCGAAAATAAGGGCGAGGCATCCCTCGACCATGTCCTTTCAGTCCTAGAAGAAATGACCTTACATGACGAATACCGAGAAGAATTCTACGAACTGGCAGAGCTGGCATATAGGAATTAGCAGGGCATCAGCGTCGGCATAATGGGGGGGCATCAGTGGCGGTATCAGTTCGGTATCAGGGCGGTATCAGTGCTGTATCCATGCGCAGTTCAGTGGCCATATTTCCTATTGTGATAGATGACAATTTCTGCTATAATCGTTTTGGATAAATATACGAAAAGGAGAAAAACATGAAAGGAAATATTGTTGTTGGACAGTCCGGCGGACCCACCGCTGTAATTAACTCGTCTGTAGCGGGTGTATATGCGGCTGCCAGGAAATTAGGCGTAAAGAAAATATATGGCATGGTTCATGGCATCCAGGGTTTTTTACAGGACAATCTATGTGATCTGGATGATTATCTTGCCGATGAGGCCGGGCTGGAATTATTGAAGCGGACACCTTCCGCATTTTTAGGCTCCTGCCGGTTCAAAATGCCGAAAATCGAAGGCCATGAAGATACTTATGAGAAAGTATTTGAGATCATGGAAAAGCACGACATCGAATGTTTATTCTATGCCGGCGGCAACGACTCCATGGATACCGTAAAGATGCTTTCCGATTATGCCGCGGCCCATGGGAAGCCGCAGAGGTTTATGGGAGTTCCCAAGACCATCGATAACGACCTGCCGATTACCGACCATTGTCCCGGTTACGGTTCGGCAGCCAAATATATTGCTACCAGCATGAAAGAAATCATCCGTGACAACGAATCCTTCGGAGTTGAGAAGCCCACGATAACGATCGTGGAGATCATGGGACGTCATGCCGGCTGGCTGACGGCCGCCGCCGCCCTTTCAAAAGGCGAGGACTGTTCCGGACCGGATGCGGTCTATATGCCGGAAGTCACTTTTGACATGGATCAGTTCATGGAAAAAGTAAAACATCTGGCGGCTACCAAATCTTCGGTAGTAATCGCAGTATCGGAAGGCGTGTCCCTGGCCGACGGCCGTTTCGTATGTGAACTGGGCAATGCCTCTGATTTTGTCGATGCTTTCGGTCATAAGCAGTTATCCGGCTGTGCCGCCACGCTTGCCAATAAAGTAGCAGCCGAGACCGGGCTCAAGACCCGGGCGATCGAGTTTTCTACCTTGCAGCGCGCCGCGACCCACTTAGCTTCCCTGACTGACATCAACGAAGCGTTCCAGGTAGGCCATGATGCCGTTATCGCTGCGGAAGAAGGCAAGACCGGCATGATGATCACGCTGAACCGCAACGGCGACGATCCGTATCAGTGCGGAACCAGTGCCTATGACATCCATGCCATCGCCAATGTCGAAAGAGGCGTTCCTCAAGAATGGATTACCGAAGACGGCTGCGGCTTGACAGAAGAATATATCAAATACGCCAGACCGCTCATCATGGGCGAACTGCAGCCGCTGTTTATCAATGGGATGCCTCGTCATCTGGTAAGAACTAAAGATAAAAGATAAAGGGCAAAATATCAAAAATAAAAGATAAGGGCAAATTTCAAAGATAAAAGATAAGGGCAAATTTCAAAGATAAAATTAAATGCGTACGGGTAATATGAGATTTGCGGAGGGGGTAACATGGTATCACACATCATCGGTAATTATTTACTGGGCCGCGGGCTGATTACCAAGGAACAGTTTGGTGAGATATTGAAGAAAAAGAAGCGGGTAAGGGCGAAGTTAGGACTGATAGCCGTATCGGAAGGGATTTTATCCTATGATGAGGTCAAGTCCATCAATGCCGAGACTGATTCTGACCGTGAATTTGCTGAGATTGCTATTGACCGGGGATATCTGACCGAGGGCCAGGTGAATTCTTTGTTGAGGAAACAGGGCGATTCTTACATGTCATTTGCCCAGACCCTTGAGAACCAGAAGTTGATGAATATTGTGGAGCTGGAAGAATATCTGGTGGACTTTCAGCAGAATAATGATCTTACGATAGCGGATCTGGAAGACTTGAAAAGTGACGATGTAAACCGGATCCTTCCGATGTATTTTCCTGAGGAAGCGTCACATTTTATTGATGCGGCCTGCGTGGCTGTCCGCATTCTGATCCGCAATGTGGATTCCCGGATCTATCCTTTGAAAGCATTTATTACGGATCAATTCGAAGCGTCCAACGGCACGATTCAATTTGTTGAAGGCAAAACCGGCTTTTCCCTGGCTATGGTAGGGAAGGATCAGGCATTGGCGGCAGTCGCTTCCCGGTATATGCATGACCAGTATGAAGAAGTGAATGAAGAAGTTCTGGACGTGATCGGCGAAATCATCAACGACATCAGCAGCCAATATGCTTCAGCGCTTAGCCAAGACGGGGCTGTCCTGGATCTGCTGCCGCCGCGCAATTATCTGGCGATGAAAGAGATTAAAGTCGACAGAATGCTGGTGCTTCCGCTGGTGGAAAGAGGCAGTACGTTTTATCTGCTGATCAATATGATGAATCTGGTCACGATAGCCGAATGCTGACATTCGAAAGCGGGAACAGCTGCCGTGTAGAATTATGCGGAAATATGCAGGAATATGCCGGAATATAAAGAAAAGATAGGCAAAAGGGTGATAGACATTATCACTCTTTTGTTATATGATATAATGAATAGAAGCAGAGTGGAAAAGCCGGAAGAAAACACTTTCAGCTATTGATTTTAAGTCCGCTGAAGATGCCGGATGCAATTTGGCGGAGACGGGGTAATAAAATGGATATTCAAAAGGAGATGGCAAGTATGACTTTGGAAAATAAACTGGAGTCGGTTACCAAAGATATGTATGGCAAAGACATGGCCAATCTTACCGACAAAGAAGCCTATTATGCGGTGCTGCAGTTATGCAGGCAGCTGATGGGAAACAGCGAAAGAATAGAAGGGACCAAAAAGGTCTACTATATTTCAGCAGAGTTCCTGATCGGCCGCTTGCTGGCCAATAACCTGCTCAATCTAGGCATATATGATATTGTCCGTGATTTACTGGCAGTGAAAGGAAAGAGCCTTGACGTTCTCGAAGAACTGGAGCCGGAACCTTCGCTGGGCAACGGCGGGCTGGGAAGGCTGGCTGCTTGTTTCCTGGATTCTATTGCAGCCCTGGGGCTTCCGGGCGACGGCATCGGCCTGTGTTATCATTTTGGCCTGTTTAAGCAGGTATTTGAAGACAGGCTGCAAAAAGCCGAAAAGAATGACTGGATTGAACCGCATTCCTGGCTGCACCGGACTGATGTGACCTATGACATTCATTTCGGTCCCCACAAGGTGACTTCACGCCTCTATGACATCGATGTGGCCGGTTATGGCAAGGGGATTAATAAACTGCATTTATTTGACATCGAAAGTGCCGATGAACGGATCGTCAAAAAAGGGATTGAGTTTAATAAAAACAACATCCGCCGGAACCTGACGCTCTTCCTCTACCCGGATGATTCCGACGTAGCAGGGAACCTGCTGCGCATTGCTCAGGAGTATTTTATGTCCGCCAATGCCGCCCGGCTTATTTTACAGGAAATGCAGGAAAAAAAGCATGACCTCAAGAAGTTATATGAGCATGCCGTAATCCAGATCAATGACACCCATCCGACGATGATCATCCCGGAGCTGATCCGTATCCTGACGGAAGAAAAAGGCTTTTCGCTGGCCGAGGCCATCGACGTGGTCAGGAAGACCTGTGCCTACACCAACCATACCATCCTGGCGGAAGCGCTGGAAAAATGGCCAATCAAATATCTCCGCAAGGTAGTTCCCCAATTAGTGCCGATCATCAAGGCCCTGGACAAAAAAGTCCGGGAAAATTATAAGAAAGAAGCGGTACAGATCATCGACAGCAATAAAACGGTCCACATGGCCCATATCGACATCCATTATGGCTTTTCGGTGAACGGGGTCGCGGCCATTCATACCGACATCCTCAAAAGCACCGAGCTGCTCCCTTTTTATGAGATTTATCCCGGCAAGTTCAATAACAAGACCAACGGGATTACGTTCCGCCGCTGGCTTTTATCCTGCAACCGCGAACTGGCGGCTTTGCTGACCGCCATCATCGGCGACGGCTACCGGGAGGATGCGACGAAACTGGAACGGCTGCTGGAATATAAGGATGACCCGGCGGTACTGGATCAGATAGCCGAGATCAAGAAAAATAAGAAAAAGGAGCTGGCCGCTTTCGTGAAAGCCAAGGAAGGCCTGGTACTCAATGAAAATTCCATCTTTGACATCCAGATCAAGCGGCTCCACGAATACAAGCGCCAGCAGATGAACGCCCTTTATATTATCCATAAATACCTGGAAATCAAAGGAGGAAAAATACCGTCTACGCCGCTGACCTTTCTATTTGGCGCCAAGGCGGCCCCGGCCTATGTGATTGCCCGAGATATCATCCACCTGATCCTGGTTCTGCAGGAGATCGTCAACAACGACCCGGAGGTAAGCCCGCATATGACCGTGCTGATGGTAGAAAACTACAACGTCAGCTATGCGGAAAAGCTGATTCCGGCCTGTGATGTTTCCGAACAGATTTCTTTGGCTTCCAAGGAAGCCTCGGGAACCGGCAATATGAAGCTGATGCTTAATGGTGCCGTGACCATCGGCACTTCCGATGGAGCCAACGTCGAGATCCATGAACTGGTCGGGGATGAGAACATCTATATTTTCGGTGAGAAGGCAGAGAGCGTGATCCGCCATTATGAAAAAATCAAAAGCGGCAAGCCGGCCTATGTATCAAGGGATTACTATAAGAACAGCCCGGTAATCAAGCAAGCAGTCGATTTCATCATCGGCAAGCAGGCCCTAAAAGCCGGCCACAAGGAAAATCTCAAGCGGCTGTACGATGAACTGCTGAATAAGGACTGGTTTATGACGCTTCTGGATCTTGCGGACTATATTCGGGTCAAGGATAAGATGTTTGCCGATTATGAAGATGAGATGAAATGGAAGAAGATGATGCTCGTCAACATCGCGAAGGCAGGCTACTTTTCATCAGACCGGACGATCGCAGACTATAACCGCGATATCTGGCGGCTGTGACGTAAATAAATGCGGCAAATTCAAGGTGTTTAAATGATAGCATAATAGTAATTTAAGCATTTGCCACCCGTTTGCCACCCAGCCATAAAAATACCGTTGAATGAAGAATGCGGACTGAACATTTTAAACTTGTTCAATCCGCTTCTTTAGTATGACGGGCATGCCCGT
>DBDJ01000010.1:29584-61120 GCA_002293525.1 Lachnospiraceae bacterium UBA935 | reverse complement strand
AAACTGATAAGAAGACTATCTTAGGTTTCTTTGCCCTGTTTGAACATGCGGCAGCTAATTTTAACATTGTCTTGCCTAAAGTAAATAAAGAGCAAAAGAACCAGATACCGCAGGAAGACCGGAAGAAGATTCTGGCCTGCGCTATGATGTTTGAGCGATATGAATACAGGATGGTGCAGCTATTGGGAGATTACAATAAAGCACTGGTAAGCCTTGACACGAATGACATGAATGTGTGGCGCAGCAAATACTATTATGAGTTGACGTTTTGGGTAAGAGCTTTACCGGAAGGAAACCGTCCATATTTAGAAGACAACCTGTTTTTCAAGGATGCCGGACAACGGATAGAAGAGTGTCACTGGTACGGTGTCGGCTCGGACGGGATTTTCTGCAAACACGAATATGCCCATTTTATGTATGAATGTTACAAAGCGCTGGCACGCGATGCCGGCATCCGGTCGGGTATCGTGCGTGACTGTATTATGATGCTCGAACCTTATGTTGAAAAGTTCAGGGGCGGCAGCAAATATAGCAGCCAAGCTTATGTTCTGAATAAAACCGGCGGTAGTGGCTGCGACTTCAGCTTATGGATTGATCGCTATCATCCAACCTTGGTAAAGAGCAACATCATCGTCGATGATAAGTTTTTTGACCCTACCGGTAAGAATGAGCATTGGGGCATCGGTACCGACGGCATTTTTAACCTTGCCGAACTATGTAATGTGCTGGCCAGATGTTATAAGCTGCTCCTTACTGATACCATCTCCGATTTGCTTACGAAATGATTATTAGACGGCGGTCCGAATAACAACACATATCCTGTTGGCGTATGGTTAATCAGATTATGTTGCGGGAACGCAAGGAGAAAAACCTTGATTACAGCATGGAGCTGCTGATGACTATGGAGCAGGGTAGGATCCGCACCAGTCAGACAGGTATTGGAACAGGTAATCCGGAATATACTGGATTTTGCACGGAATCTCGACTTCAAAGGTTGTGTGAGCTGTTTGGCGTGTAAGCTAAACAATGCGAAAAGCACTGGCTGTGTACAGCGGGATGAACTGCCCCCGGTACTTGATAAAATCCTTCAGGACGTAGATGTTTTGCTATTAGGTTCACCCGTTTACTTTACATCAATGTCTGCTGGTATGAGGGCGTTCTATGAGCGCGCCGCGTATCCATACCTTCCGACCAACGAACAGGGTTCTAAATTCCCCAAGAAAATCAAGGTAGGGCTTATCTTAACCATAGGGGCCAACGAAAAGCTTATCTATGATATGGGGATGAATAAGCACTTTGAGCTTACAGAGATGATGATGGGATTCATTTTCGGATCGGCTGAATCGTTAATTGTCACGGAGGCCAGCCTGACACAAGATGGTGATTACGCAAAGTATGGTTTTTCGTCCGAAATGGCCGCCGAAGCTAAGTTGCGCAATGAGGAAAGCGCTAACAACGGCGCTTTTGGCAATCTGCTCGTATGCACCTTATGTTTTGCTGAGTATTTTTGCAGGGGCGCTTTCCGACCGGTGGAACAAGAAAGTTACGATACTGGTAAGTGACAGTTTTGCGGCACTATGTACCTTGACCGTTCTGGTCTTGCTGACCACGGGGCATTTGCAGGTATGGCATCTGTATGTGATCAATACCCTGAACGGACTAATGAATACAGTTCAGCAGCCGGCTTCCGATGTGGCAATAACTTTGCTGATGCCCCCCCGGCATTATCAGCGGGTCAGTGGGATGCGTTCTTTCTCACAGTCATTGATTACGGTGCTGACCCCTGTGCTGGCAACGGCATTATTGGCCTTTACCAGTCTCGAAACCGTTATTCTGTTTGATCTGTTTACATTTAACACCGCCTTTATAACCTTGCTTTGCTTTATCAAAATCCCCAGGATTAAGAATGAAATGGAAAGCAAAAAAGAAACAATTATCCAGTCGGCAAAAAACGGACTGGACTATTTAAAAGAACACCGGGGAATTTTAGACTTGATATTTTTTTAGCGGTGATTAATTTTACAGCCTCCATTTTTCAGGCCGCTTTGCCGGCAATGTTACTCTCGCGGACCGGAGGCAGTGAGTTTGCTCTTGGTGTTGTCAATACCTTCACCGGGATTGCCACAATGGTTGGAAGTCTATTGGTTATTGTAATGCCGCCGCCTAAAAGTCGGGTAAGGGTCATCTGCAACTCCTTGCTTTTTTCCATGTGTACGGAGAATTTTATCCTTGCTTTTGGGCACAGTACCCCGGTCTGGTGCATCGGCACGGTTTTGGGCTGGGTTTTCATACCGGTAATGAATGCCAATATGGATGTCCTGTTCCCTGCCTGATTCGCCAATATATTTTCAGGATGGCGTATTTGCTCAGAATCGTTTAACACCTTTGCCAGTGAGTTAAGAGAATTATCAGATTGACTGTTTCGTGGATCACAGTTTGATCCAATAATGTTCTCCATCTTTGCTTCTGTCCAAAAAGCCATATTGAATCAAGTACCTGCGGATTGTAACATAATCGTCATAATACTTTTTCAGCACCTCATTAATTTGCTTTTCGGTATAATTATTATTGCTTTCAAATTCCTTGATAATATGCTGCATAATGATAATCTTTTTCTTTTCCTTTGCAGGAAAATCATGAATCAACACCTCGTTGTTTGGACCAAAATACCTGCCGAGTACAGCGTCTTTTTCAGCTTGTGTGATGGCATAACGTTCATCGACATTAGTCGCCGTCCGATGAAAATCCACCAAATCTTTATCATCGGATGCCATTTGACGCCCGTGTTTTGCTTGTGCCATTTGCTCCTCCAACATCTCTACAAGGGCAGTCAATATTTTCGCCTGTTTATACTTTTCCCTTATAGAAAATCGCTGATTTCGTATTGTTGAAGTGCTATTGCTTTCTGTCATTTCAACGATTTCTTTATCCGAATATCCTTTATAGAACAGTTTCGCCAACTCAGTCTGACTGGCAGACAATCCCGTATATATCTTACCAAGGCCCAGATAATAATTAAAAACAGAGGAATGTTGTGTACGGATATGATGTTGCACCGCCTTGTGTGCATCGTAAAGAAGATTATCTACAGGATATATTACACCTGCCTCATACTGCTGTCCGCAAATTAGGCATGTATAGTTATTATCAACTTTGTCAAAAATAAACCCTTGTTTTAACTCGTTTATTGTCGCATTCCAGAATGTACTCTCATCAATCATATTATAGACCTCTTTTATTTATGTTTGTATATTTTATAGACTATATTCTATTTTATCTATAAATTGATGTCATGTCAATGGCAAATGCAAAAGAATTATTTTGCGGGTGCCCCATAATCACGGTTTCAATTTCGCTCAGATTAACGCGATGCCCCCTGATTTTATATTGATCATCACATCTCCCCAAAAAAGAAATGGAGCCATCCGGCAACTCTTTTCCCAGATCACCGCTTCGGTACATGACCTTATCAGATTTGCCTGGCATAGGCAAAAATAACTCCCGGGTCAGATCGTCACGCTTGTAATAGCCCAGTGACCTATATTCCGTCAAAATATATCATAGTCCGAGAGAACCTGAAACCTCCAGTCTTTACAATGATTTCACAAATTTTTAATAAAACAATTAGCACTCACCCATTGACAGTGCTGATAATAAGCTCTATATTCATAATATAAGGGTAAGGCACATAAACATACGCACATAAAGAACCAAGACACAGCCTGATTCATCCCAGCCCATCTCAACAAACACCAACAAGGAGGTAACCCCATGACCGTTATACCCATTCACAATATAATCGTGATGCCCCACGCCAGAGTATTCTTCCAGAGCGACAATTACCGCCAGCTTACCGGCAGCGAGCCAAAGCCGGATGAAAGAATCGTCTTTCTCATCCTCAAGCAAAGCCAGTCCTGGCAGGACCTGACCGAGGACAGCTTCTACCCGATCGGCGTCTCCGGCAAGATCACGGAAGTCAATGACGAAGGCTACCTGATCATCGAAACCGCCGACCGTGTCAACCTCGACTCCGTCATCGTATCCGGCCGCCACAATGTCGAACTGAACCTATCCCGAAGAAACGACACCGACCACATCGACCCCAAGGACGAAGAGGATCGTCTCAACAAAATCAAAAAAGAACTGATGGACATGGTCGCCGAGTACCAGTGGGGCATGATGGCCCGCTCCTTCATCATGCGCTTCCAATCAATCTCCGAACTCGTGTCAGCCGTTTCCATCTGGATGCAGCTTCCCGGCCCGGAAAAGTACGCGATCCTGGCCGAAGACAGCGAAATAAAACGAATCGCCATGCTGGAAAACAGCGTCTACGAATTCATGGAAATGATGAAGCTGACCAGCGAAGCCGAGGACGTCCAGGAAAAAGACAATAAGAAACTATACCGCAAGGTCGCCATCCAGAAGCAGATGCAATACCTGCAAAAAGAACTCGACGAACTGAACCCCGAAAACGTCTCCGACCTTCGCAAGCTGGAGATCAAGATCGAAGAATCCGGCATGAACGAAACCGCCCGCAAGGAGGCTGACAAGATCCTGAACCGCCTGAAACAAGAAGGCCAGAACAGCACCGAAGCCGGCATGCTCTACAACTACCTTGATTTCCTGACCGGCCTCTCCTGGAAGAAGGAAAAGGCTTCGGCCATCAACCTGGACAAAGCCGAGACGATCCTCGAAGAAGACCACTTCGGGCTTAAAAAAGTCAAAAAGAGGATCATCCAGCAGATCGCCGTCATGAACCTGCGGAAGAAACAGTCCGGCTCCATCCTGCTGTTCGTAGGTGCACCGGGAACCGGTAAGACCAGTATCGGCAAAAGCATCGCCCGGGCACTGAATCGCGAATACATCCGCATCAGCCTTGGCGGCGTCCGTGATGAAGCCGATATCCGCGGCCACCGCCGGACCTATATCGGCGCCATGCCGGGCCGGATCATGGACGGCATCCAGAAGAGCGGCGTGTCCAATCCGGTCATGGTGCTGGATGAAGTGGATAAACTCTCGTCCTCCTATCACGGCGACCCGGCCAGTGCCCTCTTAGAAGTCCTGGATCCGGAGCAGAACAATACCTTCACCGACCATTACATGAACGTACCCTATGACCTCTCCGACGTGCTGTTCGTCTGTACGGCCAACAGCGTGGACACCATTCCGGAGCCGCTGTTAAATCGGATGGAGGTCATCCAGTTCTCCGGCTACACCAAGACCGACAAGATGCAGATTGCCAAGAATTACCTGATCCCCAAGTCGATGTCATCCATGGGAATTCGGGAAGGCAACTTACAGATACCGGACGACATTCTGGAAGCTATCATCTGGGACTATACTATGGAGGCCGGCGTCAGGACGCTGAAGAAACGGATCGACACCCTTTGCCGCATCGCGGCGGTAGAGCTCGTGAGAAATAAAACCAAGCTCCTCGAAGTGCAAAAAGACCAGCTCCGCGAATACTTAGACACCCGTCCGGTCAACCACGAACAGATCCTCAAGGAAAAGAAACCGGGCATTGTTACCGGCCTGGCCTGGACCCAGAACGGCGGCGACATTCTCTTCACCGAAACCGTGTTCACCAAGGGCGATGGCAAGATCATCATCACCGGCCAACTCGGCGACGTGATGAAAGAATCGGTACAGATCGCCGTCAGCCTGGTCAAATCCCTGTTCCCGCAAAAGGCCGATGTATTTCAGAGGCACGACCTCCACGTCCATGTTCCGGCCGGTGCCGTACCCAAGGACGGCCCGTCGGCAGGCATTACCCTGACGACCGCCATTGCCTCTTTGGTTATGGACCACGCCGTCAGCCCTGAATATGCCATGACCGGCGAAGTCTCGCTGCGGGGCGTGGTAACGGCGATCGGCGGTCTGCCGGAGAAGCTGATGGCAGCACAGCGTGCCGGAGTCAAGCAGGTATTTATTCCGGAAGAAAATATGGATGATCTCCGCGAGGTTGCCGACGAAGTAAAAGGGAACCTCACCATCATTCCGGTCAGGGAAGTGACGGAAGTATTGATCCGGACCGGTATCATAACCGACCAGAGCCTGAAGGAAGTGTCGTAGAGAAATTTTTGATTTTATTTTATATCCTCGGCTCTTAATTTGGACATAAAACGGTGATACTTGTTATTAAGAAATAGGAAGGAGGAAGCAAGCACCATGAATATTTCCAAGTTTACGCAGAAATCCATCGAAGCGGTTAACCGCTGCGAAAGCCTTGCCTACGAATACGGGAATCAAGAGATTGAACAGGAGCATCTGCTTTACAGCCTTCTTACCATCGAAGACAGCCTGATTCTCAAGTTAATAGAAAAGATGGAAATCAACAAGAACCATTTCCTCGATCAGGCCGACGCAGCCCTGGCGGCTCGTGTCAAGGTTCAGGGCGGCCAGCTGCACATCGGCAAGGACCTGAATAAAGTCCTGATTGCCGCCGAAGAAGAAGCAAAAGGCCTGGGTGATGAATATGTTTCCGTCGAGCACCTTATCCTTTCGATGCTGGCACATCCCAATAGAGCACGAAAGAGATATGGAAAGAATATGCGATTACCCGGGAACGCTTTTTGCAGGCGCTTCAGGCCGTCAGGGGCAATCAGCGGGTAACCGGCGACAATCCCGAGGCCACCTATGACACCCTGGAAAAATATGGCCAGGAGCTGGTGGAACGTGCCCGCAGCCGGAAGCTTGACCCCGTCATCGGCCGGGATCAGGAGATCCGTAACATCATCCGCATCCTGTCCCGCAAGACCAAGAACAATCCCGTCCTGATCGGCGAGCCCGGCGTGGGCAAGACCGCCGTCGTGGAAGGCCTGGCCCAGCGGATCGTCCAGGGCGACGTCCCCCAGGGCCTGAAAGACAAGAAAATCTTCGCCCTGGATATGGGTGCCCTGGTCGCGGGAGCCAAGTACCGCGGCGAATTCGAAGAAAGACTCAAGGCCGTGCTGGAGGATGTCCGCCAGAGCGACGGCCAGATCCTCCTCTTTATCGACGAGCTTCACACCATCGTCGGGGCCGGCAAGACCGACGGTGCCCTTGATGCCGGCAATATGCTGAAGCCGATGCTGGCACGCGGGGAGCTGCACTGCATCGGTGCCACCACCCTGGATGAGTACCGCCGGTATATCGAAAAGGACGCCGCCTTAGAAAGAAGGTTCCAGCCCGTCATGGTCGAGGAACCCACCGCCGAGGACACCGTTTCCATCCTCCGGGGTCTGAAAGAGCGCTATGAAGTCTATCACGGCGTGAAGATCATGGACAATGCCCTCGTCAGTGCCGCCACCCTGTCGGCCCGCTACATCTCTGACCGCTTCCTGCCGGACAAAGCCATCGACCTGGTGGACGAAGCCTGCGCCCTGATCAAAACCGAGCTGGACTCCATGCCGGCCGAGCTGGATGAGCTGCGCCGCCGGATGATGCAGATGGAGATCGAGGAAACAGCCCTGAAAAGAGAAAGCGACCGCCTGAGCCAGGACCGGCTCGCCTCCTTACAGCGCGAACTGGCCGAGCTGAAAGCAGAATATGACAACCGCCGGGCCCAATGGGACAACGAAAAAGCCTCGGTGGAACGTCTGTCCGCCCTGCGCGAAGAAATCGAAAGGCTCCATAACGAGATCCAGATCGCCGAACGCGAGGGCAACCTGGAACGCGCCGCCGAACTCAGCTACGGCCAATTGCCGGCCAGCCGCAAAAAGCTGGAGATCGAAGAAGAGAAGCTCCGCCATCAGGATCTCACCCTGGTTCGTGAAAATGTCTCCGAGGAAGAAATCGCCCGGATCATTTCCCGCTGGACCGGGATACCGGTAGCCCGCTTGACCGAAAGCGAGCGCCATAAAGTCCTGCATCTGGAAGAGCTGCTGCACCAAAGAGTGGTCGGTCAGGAAGAGGCCGTTACCAAGGTGACCGAAGCCATCCTCCGTTCCAAGGCCGGTATCAAGGATCCGAAAAGGCCCATCGGCTCCTTTCTGTTCCTCGGCCCCACCGGTGTCGGCAAGACCGAGCTGGCGAAGGCGCTGGCAGAAGCCTTATTTGATGACGAAGCCAACATCGTCCGCCTGGACATGAGCGAATACATGGAAAAGTTCTCCGTTTCCCGGTTGATCGGCGCCCCGCCCGGCTATGTCGGCTATGAAGAAGGCGGCCAGCTGACCGAAGCGGTCCGCCGCCATCCTTATGCCGTCATCCTCCTGGATGAAATCGAAAAAGCCCATCCGGAAGTGTTCAATGTCCTGCTGCAGGTGCTGGACGACGGCCGGATCACCGATTCCCAAGGGCGGACGGTTGACTTTAAGAACACCGTACTGATTATGACTTCCAATATCGGCGCCTCATACCTGCTGGAAGGAATCGATGCCGACGGCACTGTCAGCGAAGCGGCCAGGCAACTGGTTCAAGCTGATCTGCGCGGTCATTTTCGCCCGGAATTCTTAAACCGCCTGGACGAGACCATCCTCTTTAATCCGCTGACCAAAGATAACATGGCGGCTATCATCCGTCTGATTACCGCCGACTTAAACCGGCGGCTGGCCGACCGGGAACTCACTGTTGCCGTGTCTCCCGAGGCCGAACGGTTTATTGTGGAAAATGCCTATGATCCCTTATACGGAGCCAGGCCCCTCAAGCGTTATGTTCAAAAAAATATTGAGACATTGGTTGCAAAACTGATCTTGGCCGGTGAGATTTCCGGCGGCAATGAGATTGAAATCGGGCTGGAAGGCAACGAACTCAGCATTCATTTTTCTTGACATAAGGCGGGATATGGCGTAAAATTTATAATCATAGTAAGTATATCAGATAGCAGCGATATGTAGTAATCATAACCGATATCGGGGTTCGGCTTTGGCGTTTCAGCTGATCGATTCGGTAACAAAATAGCAGTGTTTACAGAATAACACGATAACAGAATAACAGTGCGGTAACAGAATAACAGTGCTATCAGAATAACAGTGCGGTATAAAATAACAGTGCGGTAACAAAATAACAGATAAGACAGGAATAATATTAAAGGGAATTAAGATGAGCAGTCATAAAAAGCGAATATTTTTGATTTTAGCCTGTTTCTTGTCCATAATCATTGTTACCGCTATTTTTTATATTATAATCAAAGAATCAGGCAGAAGGAATTTGCTGAACCAATGGGAAGATGTGGTGCCTGAACTGGATGACAGTATTCTGGCGGAAGAACCGCCAGAATCTGAGCCGGAAATCTGGCAGGCCGGATGGGTTCGGTATCATGACGGTATATATACTTATAATCAAGAAATCATGACCTTCCTGCTGATGGGGATCGACAAGAAAGAAGAAATGACGGAGGTCCCCGAGGGTACCGACGGCGGTCAGGCTGATGCGATGTTTTTGCTGGTGCTTAACCCGGAGGACAAAAGCTGTCAGTTGATCAGCATTAACCGCAACACGATGACCGATGTGGCGGTCTATGATCAGGAAGGCGGGCTGGTTGACACCGTAAAGGCTCCGCTGGCCGTGCAGCACGGCTTTGGCAACGGCGTGGAACAAAGCTGCGAATATCAGGTTGATGCCGTGCGGAATCTTTTTTATAACATTCCGATCCATGGTTATTGCGCCATCAATATGACGACTGTCGTTACGCTCACCGACTTGATCGGCGGAGTCGAGGTTGTCGCCTTGGAAGATGTCGTGCTGGGTGACAATAGCAGAACTGTAAAAAAGGGGGAAACTATCCTGCTGACTGGCAGCGATGCCTATTATTACGTACAGAAACGCGATATTACGGTTCCCGGGTCGGCTGACGGGAGACTGCTAAGACAACAGCAGTTCTTAGATCAGTTTGTTGCCGACTTGAAAGAAGCCTTAAAAAATGATATCGGCTTGCCGATAAGACTTTATGAAGCCGTAAAAGAACAGGTTATTACGGATGTTACGGCGGAAGAGATTATTTTTCTGGTCTCCGATGCGAACGGGTATGATTTCAGCTCAGGCCAGTTCCGTTCCTTGGCGGGTGAAACCGTACAGGGTGAACAGTTTGAAGAGTTTCATGTGGATGAAGATGCTCTTTATCAGATGATTATCGAAGTGTTTTACCAGCCGGTTACTATATCGTAGCAGTGAATAGGCAGGAAGTGAATTGACATAAAAGTGAATAGTATAAAAGTGAATATAATCACATGAACAATATCAAGAAAAACATTAAAAATAAAAGATCAACATACATCCTTTATAATAAGAAAGGGATCGTGCTGCTGGCTGTTCTGGTTTGCTGCGGGTTAGGAGCCTGCAGAACTGACCAAAAAGCCCTGCCCGATGAGCCTGACGTGCCACTTTTCACGGAAACGCCGGACGCAGCAGATGAACACTCCGACAGTGATGAGACACAGCGTGATGGGACAGCTGAGACTGGGCAGATCGAATCGGCTCAGGACGGAACGATAGATTTTGAGCTGCTTTGGTCTTTGAATCCGGATATTTTTGCTTGGCTGTACGTGCCGGGAACCGATATTGACCTGCCGCTGCTCCAAAGCGGCATTGCCGATGACTATTATGCCACGCATACCCCGGACGGAGCCGCCGGAGCTGCCGGTGCCGCTTACACAGAAATGGCCAACCTGATGAATATGTGTGACTTCAATACGATTATTCACGGGAAAGATGACAAGGAAGGCGACATCTTTTATCAGCTCCACCAGTTTGAGAACCCGGAGTTTTTTGACAGCCACGATAGCTTTATCATTTATCTTCCGGATAATCGCCTGACATATACCGTATTTACCGCCTATTATGATGAAGACAGCGACATCTTGCGAAGATATGACTATACGACTTATGCCGGATGTATTGATTACTTGGAAGATATGTATGGAGCCAGGGATGTCGGCAGAAATATCCGTGACGGCTGGGAAGATCTTACCCCCTACCATTTTCTGGTTACCCTTAACGGAACCGTCGACAATGAGGTCGGCACCCAGTACGTCGTCATCGGTTCTTTGAGCACTGACGAGGCCGGTACCATTGACCGGATGATCCTTGACTGACGGTATACCGTCGCCGTAAAAAGGCATAATATACCACAGCACTAAATACTACGATTAATGACACGAACAATAACACGATCGAAGACACGAACAATAACGCGATCGAAGACACGAACAATAACACGAACAATAACTGTCAACACTCACCAGCAAAATGAAAGGAGAAATAAGATCGTGAAAAAATTAATTATTTTAGTATGTGTAACGGTACTGCTAAGTTCGGTTCCGGTATTGGCGGCTGGCAGCCCTTCTGCCGAAGCAGTAGTAGCTTCAAACGCTCCCGCTCCCGCCTCCAATCCCGCCCCTTATGTTGAAGCCGGTTTCAATAATGCCGGGGACTCAGAACAGGCCACGTCACGCGGACTGTCGGCAGGCGAGTTCTACAACAATGCCGTATCATCGGTACCGGGGGTAGAAAATGTAATGCCGGTGGGCCAAGGCGGAAAGATCCTGATTAACGGCGTGGCCACCAACCTGGCGGCAACCTTGGCCAAGGTCAGCAACAATACCGTCACCGATGCCAAATCGCAGGCAGAAACACTTGGCGGAACCCTTTTCAATGTTATGGATGTCAGCCTCCCGAAGGCCAATTTCCTTATTGCTACGATCAATTTTTATGTAAAAGGCTTAGCGGGTGACACCAAAGTTGCAGTTAAGCAGCTTGTAGACGGCGTTTGGGTTGATGTGGAAATCGTAGAAGTCAGACTTGATCATGTCATCCTCAATCTGACCCAGTCAGGCCCGGTTGCCTTTATTCAAATGCCTGCTGACTCGATTCCTTTAGAATAAAGGGTATTATTTTGACTTGTGCGTACCAGACGGTTCCCCGTCCCTGACGTTATGCAAGAGACTAAGCGTAGAAACTGTCGGCCGTCGATTGGCGGCCGACAGTTTTTGAGAGGAAAAATAGCAATACTATGATTGATATACACAACCACATCTTGTATGGAACGGACGACGGTGCAGCGGATCTGAAAGAAGCGGCAGCGATGGCGCGGATCGCCTGCCAGGAGGGGATAACCGCCATCGTGGCGACCCCGCATTTCCGGGCTGACCGGGGCAATGCCAGTCCCGAGACCTTGCGGGCACGTCTGGAGGACGTCCGCCGGGAGCTGAAAGATAACGGCATCCCGCTTACGCTCTATCTCGGCCATGAAATATATTACAGCGACGGGGTGGAAGAAGCCTTGGAACAGCAAAGAATCTGTTCCATCCACGGCAGTTCATTTATTCTGGTTGAGTTTTCGCCCGATCAAGAGTACACTTATATACGTAACGCGGCGGATCATTTGATGGGACTGGGCTATACGCCCATAGTGGCGCACGCGGAACGCTGCCGGTGCTTCGTGAGGCGTCCGGATTATTTAAGTGAGCTGCGCAATATGGGGAGCCGGATCCAGGTCAATGCCGCGTCTGTCATCAGCGGGCCGCTCCGGAGAGCGACGCGCCGGTTCTTAGATCAGGAGCTGGTCGATTTTATCGCCACCGATGCCCACGGCAGTACGGTCAGAAAACCGGAAAGTAAACGCTGCTGTGCGTATTTATATCGAAAATACCGCAGATCCTATATCGATGATATAGTAGTTAATAATGCCGCTAGCATCCTAAGGAAACAATGATGCATCAGTTTCCCTAAACATTTAATGCAAGCATCCGAAACATATAATGCGAGGTTACAGCAATGCAGGGAACAGGAAAAGAAGATTTTGTAGAAATAGACCTTCAGGAGATCATACGGCTGGTTCTGCGCCGTCTATGGCTGATCGCCTTATGCGGCCTGTCAGCCGGTGCCATAGGCTTTGCGGTTAGCTCTTATGTGATCGCTCCCCAATACGAATCAACGACCAAGGTATATATCCTGAACAAACAGGACAGCAGCACGGTCACCTATAGCGATACCCAGCTGGCAACGCAGCTGACCAAGGATTACAATGAACTGATTATCAGCCGCTATGTGCTGGAAAAGGTCATTGAAGAATGTGGTCTGACGGATACTTACGGCGAAATGCAAGACCGGATCTTCATTGAAAACAAGGCTGACACCCGTATTATCGGCATTACCGTCCAGGATACGGAGCCCGTCAGGGCACAATATATCGCCGACACGGTTCGTGACGTGGCTTCCGAGCATATTACCGCCGTGATGGATATCGAAGCGGTCAACATCGTAGAGACGGCCAACCTTCCGGACATGCCGTCCGAACCGTCAGTCTCCCGCTGGAGCATCGTCGGAACATTGGCGGGGCTGTTTGTCAGCATGGCGGTCATCATCATCCATTATCTGATGGACGATACGATCCGCTCTCCGGAAGATATCGAGAACTATCTCGGACTCAGTACCCTTGCCCTGATTCCGGACACCGGCGTGGAAGGAAAAAAGGGAAAAAGAAAAAAAGTGCGGAGCAGTCAGGAATATACCAGCTATATGAATGCCGGCCACAGTAAAGCGGTACTTTCAGGCAACAGGAAAGACAGCAAAATCAGGGAAATCGATATCGACCAAGCCGAAGTAAAAGAAATAACCGAACTGACGGATGTCTAAGGAAACAATGATGCATCAGCGTTTCCCTATAAATGCCTAAAAGTGTCAAAAGCTGAAAGGAGACTTCATGCAGGAAATCATACTCAACCAGGACGTGCTTGATTTCAGAACCAAAGAAGCATACAAAACCCTGCGCACCAATATCGAATTCAGCGGTGTCGGCATCCATGCCATCTGCGTGACCAGCTGTATTCCCGGCGAAGGAAAAAGCAGCATATCTTTTGAACTGGCTCATTCCTTTGCCCAGAACGGAAAGCGGACTTTGCTGATTGATGCCGATCTTAGAAAATCCGTTATGCGGGCCCGCCATAAAAAAGGGAAGATCCGTTACGGCCTGACCAATTACCTGGCCGGGCAGACCTCTTTTGAAGAGATTCTATGTGTGTCGGACATCAGTAATTTCTATCTGATCTATGCCGGACCGGTTCCGCCCAATCCCAGTGAACTGCTTGGCAGCACCAAGTTCCAGAAACTGTTGGAAGCGGGACGCAAAGTCTTTGATGTCATCATCGTGGATACCCCGCCCCTCGGCAGTGTCATCGATGCCGCCGTAGTCTCCAAGAACTGTGACGGGGCGGTGATTATCTTAGAAAGCGGCGCCATCAGCTACCGCTATGTCAGAAAAGTTAAGGAACAGCTGGACATGGCCGGGTGCAAGATACTGGGCTGCGTACTGAATAAGGTGAATTTTTCGGCTAAAGGCTATTATGGGAAGTATTATGGCAAGTATGAAGAACAGTAAAAAGCCAGTTAGACAGCTGGCAGAAAAAAGTAAGGAAAATAGCTGACAGTTAAACAGCCGCAGGAACACCTGACAGTAAAACAGCTGAAAGTAAAACAGGAAAAGGACTGGAAGGAATGAAGAAACGATTTTACAATCGTTTACGATCAAAGAACCGCTTACTGATCTATGCGCATTATTATTACCCTGATGTGGCGGCAACAGGGCAGCTGCTGATGGAGCTGGCGGAAGGTTTATCAGCTCAGTTTGAGATACGGGTAATCTGTGCCGTACCGTCTTATTCCGGGAAAGTAGCGACAGGATACCAAGACAAGTGGATGTATAGGGAAACTATTCATGGTATCAAGGTGCTGCGGGTCAGGGTACCGTCGTTCTCCAAACGTATCAAGAGCAGCCGGGTCAAAAATATCGTGGCTTATGCCATCCGCGCTATGCTGGCGACTTTTATGGTCGGAGGTCAGGACTATGTCCTGTCGATTTCTCAGCCGCCGGTGCTGGGCGGCCTGCTGGGCGTATGGGGCAGTTTCTGGAAGAGAGCCCGTTTTATCTATAGCATCCAGGACTTTAACCCGGAGCAGATCAAGGCTGTCGGCTATACAAAGAAGCAATGGCTGCTGAAGCTGATGATGAAAGCCGATCGTTTTTCCTGCCGCCGCGCCCACAAGATCATTTTGCCGGGCAAGGATATGGAAGCGACACTGCGGGCAAGGTTCCGTAGCGAAACCCAGCCGGATTATTCGGTCATCCATAACTGGGTGGATGAACAGGAGATCAGTCTGTTGCCGTCCGGTCATGAGAAGGTCGAGGCGTTTAAGCAAAAATATGGCCTGGAGGAACGGTTCGTGATCATGTATTCCGGCAATATCGGGCTCTACTATGACCTGGAGAACCTGATAAAAGTCCTGAAGCGGTACCATAAGGCAGCGTCGGCAGCAGGCTGCCGGGACGGGTTCCGGACAGCCGCCGGCCGAGAAATGGCTTTTGTTTTTGTCGGGGCCGGAAGCGTCTTATCCCAGCTGATCCTTTACAAAGAAAAACATCACTTGGATCATATCATCTTCATTCCCTACCAGGAAAAAGAAGAACTGGTCTACAGCTTAAATGCGGCGGATGTCCACTGGTGTGTCAATGCCAAGGGGATGAAAGGGGTGAGCTTTCCCTCAAAGTGCTTCGGGATCATGGCAGCTGGAAAGCCGATACTCGGCGTGCTGGAACCCGGTTCCGGGGCCAGGGAATTGATTGAAAGCAGCGGCTGCGGCATCTGCTGCGACCCCGGGGATTATCAGCGTGTCGCCGAACTGATCGACTGGTATGCGGCCAATGACGGCAGCCCTGTTTTAGCGGACATGGGAGAGAACGGCAGAAACCATCTGGTAAATCACTATGCCAGAGACAAAGCCTTCAGCTTATATGCGGAAGCGATAGCCGAAGCCCGTCGCCGCTGAATCAGACATTTTGTTTCATAATAACAGGAAGAAGAACATGTCAGACTTAACAGTGATTATACTGACCAAAAATGAAGCAGTTAATTTACGAAAATGCGTTGCATCATTCCGCGGCTGTGCAAAACGGTTTGTTGTCGTAGACAGTTTCAGTACCGATGAGACAGAGGCACTTTGCCGGAAGCTGGGCAGCGAACTTCACGAAGAAGGCCGGTCCCTGGATTTTTATCAGCACAGGTTCATCGATTATTCTTCGCAGCTGAACTGGGGGCTTCAAAACACGTCGATTGACACCGGATGGACGATGCGCATGGATGCCGATGAAGAGCTGACCAGCGAATTGGCCCAGGAGATAATGCTCCGTTTAGAAGCCGTCAGTCCGCCGGCCAACGGAATTATTCTGCGCCGAAGGATGTATTTCATGGGCAAGTGGATTAAGCACGGCGGTCGTTATCCGGAATTGCTGCTGAGAATCTTCCGGACCGGGAAGGCTTTCTGCGAAATGAAAATAATGGACGAGCACATGGTACTGACCGACGGCACTACAGTGTCCTTTCAACACGACCTGATCGACAACAACCGAAAAAGTCTTGACTGGTGGATCAATAAGCATAATTGGTATAGCAACAGAGAAGTTCGTGATTATCAGCAGTTAAGAGCCGCTAAAACGGAAAATACCGCAGCAGAGTTAAGCCAGTCATCCAAGCAGGCCAAGACCAAGCGGGTCATAAAGGAAAAAGGTTACTATAAGCTGCCGAAGTTCTTCAGAGCCTCTCTTTACTTTTTTTACCGGTATTATCTGAGATTAGGCTTCCTTGACGGAACGGAAGGCAGAATATATCATTTCCTGCAGGCTTACTGGTATCGGTTTCTGGTAGATGCCAAGATGTATGAATGTGAAAAAAACGGCACCGAGATGGGGCAGCAAGGTGACCTGAAATAAAAATAAAGGCCGGTATACTATAATGATCAGAATATTAATTCTCTTAAATGGGATCGGTCTTGACGGGATAACCGATTCGGTCTTAAGCTATATGGAAACCATAAAAGAGATCGAAATGATTAGAAAGAATATATCCATAAAAAAGAGCGAAAAGTCCAGTCAGGAAGCATCAGAACAGGCACTTAATATTATGTTGGGTTTTGCCGGAGCTTTCGATAAGAAAGTGACTTGGCGTATGAAAAATCTGGGCATGACCGTCAGAAGGTTTCCGGACAGACAAAAAAACACCTTGCAGTATTTTCAGGAATTACTCCGATATATAAAACAAAATCAGATTCATGTCGTCCATGCCCATGGGAACAGCGCGACCCTGGCCGTGGAAATGACAGCGGCCAGGCTGGGCGGCTGCGAAATCAGGCTTGCCCATTGCCACAATACCTCATGCACGCATCCATTCGCAGATCAATTGCTGCGCCCGCTATTTTACAGGAATTATACGCACGGACTAGCCTGCGGAAAGAAAGCCGGGAAATGGTTATTTCAGGAAAGGCCGTTTATCCTGATTCCCAATGGCCAGGATATCAGCCGGTTTTTATTTAATCCAGATGCGCGAAAAAGTATCCGGATGGAATTGGGCTTACGTGACGATGAATTTGCCATCGGCCATGTCGGTAATTTTTCCGAAGCGAAGAATCATCGTTTCGTGATTGATATTTTCAGGGAAGTACATCGCCGGAGCAGCCAGCATAAATTGTACTTATTTGGTGACGGCGGCAGTGAAAAAGCCAAGGTAATGAAGAAAATCACGGACTGCGGTTTAGACAGCTGGATATCCCTGGAAGGTTTTAAAACCGATATTGAGAACTACTTAAGTGCTATGGATATCATGGTCTTGCCCTCACTATATGAAGGACTGCCCAATGTGATGATCCAGTATCAGATTTCCGGTTTGCCGGTACTGTTCTCTGACAAAATAACACAAGAATGCCAAGTAACCAATTTTGCGCATCGTTTCCCGTTAGCGATAGGAGCTGAAAAATGGGCCCAAAAAATCATCAAATTATCGAAGCGGGATCGTGACGGTGAGCAGGAGAGCATCAGAAATATCATGACGCTGGCAGGTTTTAACATCAATCAAAACGCGGAGAATCTAAGTAAAACTTACCGGAAATTATATAAAAAAATATATAAAAATAAAAATATGGCTATTTTGCATAAATGAGGATTGGGAGTTGAAAAAAATTTTTTTTGTCATCGGTTCATTAGGCGGCGGCGGGGCGGAAAGAGTGGCTCTGTTACTGGCGAACCATTTTAACCGGCAAGGCTATGATGTGACGATCGTTCCGTTCACAACCGGGCAAAGACCGTATGAAAATCATTGTAAGTTCCTCGCCCTCAATGAAGCGAGGAAAATCAGCCAGATTACTAAGTTGTCAGACTTGTTCAGAAAAAACTGCCCCGATGTCATCATCGCATTTGAATACCATATCGGTATGAAAGTAATCCTGGCCGCTCGGAGATTGAAAGCCAAAATCATTGTTTCTGAAAGAAATGATCCTAATCAGCTAAGTAGTTTTGTCAAAAGAAAAGCAAGAGATTTTTTATTTCGGTCGGTTGATTCTTTGGTGTGTCAGACAAGGGAAGCCGCTGCATGTTTTCCGGAAGCGGTTCAGAAAAAAATAAGACTGATCGTGAATCCTATTAAAAATGATCTTCCTGTCTGGAGCGGAGAAAACGGAAATAAGGTCATCGTCAATTTTTGCCGGTTAAACAGACAAAAAAACCTCCCGGTGCTGATCCAGGCATATCAGCTGGTATATAAGGAATATCCCGATTACAGGCTGTTGATCATCGGGGACGGTGAGGAAAAGGTACATTTGCAAGACTTAATCGTCATATATGACATGGAAGCTAATATCACGATCATGCCGTTCATGGACGATGTCCATTCCTTGGTATCCCGTTGCATGATCTTTGTTTCTACGTCCGACTATGAAGGCTTGTCCAATTCAATGCTGGAAGCCATGGCCATGGGCATGCCGGTGATCAGTACAGATTGCCCGGCCGGAGGAGCCAGGGAATTTATCCGAAACTATGAAAACGGGCTGCTGGTACCGGTGAATGACCCGGCGGCAACAGCAAAGTCAATAATGGAGATAATCAGCAGTGCTGATTTACGGAACAAAATCAGCAGGAATGCCTATCAGATCAGGGAAAAACTGGCCGTTGACCTGATTGCCCGGCAATGGCAGGAATTATTCTGAAGGTTACGAGGGTAGATCTGTGAAATTAAGTTTCAAGCTTAGCTTACGTAATATCATCATGGTTATTTATATGTTCGGCCTTATTGTCCTGGAAAATGGCACGCCATTCATGGTTGCCGTCAAATTTTTATTGATCCTGTTTACGGCCATTTATGTGCTCAGTAAGACCAAGCTGCGGCTGGATCGGTATAGCCGGTGGATCTTGTTCTACTGCGGATATTGTGTCTTGTCGATTATCTGGGCTGAGAATAAGGACTGGGCCTTCTATATTGGCAGGACAATCATTTTGAATACGCTGTGCCTGCTGTCTTTCTTTCAATTATGTTCTTATGATAAGGAGTGGATGCGCAGGGTGCTTGTCTGTCTGTCGCTGTTTCCGTTACTGAAGTTTGCGCTTTTATTTGTTGAACACGGAAGCAATATATTATGGGCTATCCGCAATTATGATGTCAGTGTTAATACGATAGGGATGTTTTCCGGCCTTGCATTTACAATTTCGTTAAGCTGCCTAAGCGATGAAAAGCTTGTGCAGTACAAATGGCTCTGGCGGATTTCGGTATTTATGAATGCCTTCATAGCGGTTATTTCCAGTTCCAGAAAAGCCATCGTTTTTCTGGTAATGCCTATATGTGTATATTATATTTTGTCCTCTTCCAGTTTTACCAAAAGAATCCGCAATATTCTGCTGGTTGCGGCCGGTTTGATTGTCGGTTATTATTTTATGATCAACACACCGCTTATTTACAACATCATCGGTGAAAGATTTCAGAATATGCTGATCAGCATCGGCGGTTTCATTATTGATGCCAGCACATCGGGACGTGTGGACCGTATAGTATATGGATTCACCTGGTTTTTAAGCCGCCCGCTGCTGGGCTATGGTATAGGAAACTATAATTTCTTATTGTCCATGGTCTTTAGAAATACGGAAATGCTGGTAGCTGATAATAACTTTATTGACCTGGTCGTTAACGGCGGGATCATCGGCCTCCTTATTTACTATTCTTTGCACTATAAGTTGTTCAGGAGAATCATCGCATTTTTTAAAGCTTATAATAAGACAGAAAAGATTTTTGTTTCTATTTTCCTAGTATTATTCCTATGCGATGTCGGCATCAGTGCCTATCAGAGCGCCAGCTCGCAGTTTTATCTGGCGGTGTGCTGGTATATCATTTATCAGCCGTCTGGCCGGGACAGCATGTATGCCCGTGCATCCGGCCCGCGCCTTTATGAAAGCAGAGGCGACGAAAGCAGAAGCGACGATAACGGCGACGAAAGCGGAGGCGACCGGCCATGAACAGAACGATAATACACAGAGCAATCAGTTATCTGGCATCCGTCGGCATGTTCCGGTTTATTGCGGATAAGCCTTACTTAAAGCTTACTTATTGGGCCAGGATGGGGAAGCCTCTACAGATCGACCAGCCTAGGTCATTCAGCGAAAAAACACAGTGGCTGAAACTTTATGACCGACGAAACGAGTATGTGAGGATGGTTGATAAATACGAGTCCAGACAATATATCGCAGACATGATCGGTGAGGAATTTGTGATTCCGGTAATCGGGATATGGGACGATTTTGACAGCATCGACTTTAATCTGTTACCGGACCGGTTCGTCTTAAAGACGACACATGACAGCGGTGGCGTGGTTATTTGCCGGGACAAAGCAGATTTTGATTATAAACTGGCAAGAAAGAAGCTCTCGAAGCACTTAAGAAAGAATTTTTATTACTTCAGCAGGGAATGGCCTTATCAGGATGTGAAACCGCGCATCCTAGCCGAAAAGTATTTAGCTGATGAATCGGGAAGAGAATTGAAGGACTATAAAATTCATGTTTTTAATGGGACGCCCCGACTGATCCATGTGGATTATGGACGATTTGAAGAACATAAAAGAAACCTATATTCGACTGACTGGAACTATATCGACGTCGGCATGACGTTTCCCACGGATGCAGCGATTACGGTAGGCAGGCCGGAAAAGCTTGATTTGATGCTGGAACTTTCAAGAATCATGGCCAAAGATATCCCCTATCTGAGAGTTGATTTTTATTCAGCACATCAGAATATCTATGTGGGGGAACTGACTCTATATAGCAATTCGGGCTATGAAGTTTTGCAGCCCGAAGCTTATGATCTGATCATTGGCGGCTGGCTGGAATTACCGGTTGAGCTTAAGCGCGGCAAGGCCGCAGACGGAGTAGACATATGAAAAACATCACGATTTATTCGCTGCATCCTAACGTTCATGACGTGAAAAGCCTGCTGATTTGCTACCGCTTAGAAAAGATAGCCGACTCTTTTCACTTTATCTGGGAGGAAGAGGATCCGGATTATTTAATTATCAGCGAGCATATATATACCGATGCCGAGCTTAAGAAAAGATTGCACAGACTGTGGTCAAAACGCCGGATCTTAATCTTTTACAGCCAGGAAGCCATGAAACCGGACTTGAATCTGTTTGACTATGGCGTGGTGTTCGATACAGGCCTCCATTGTGATGACAGAATCGTCAGGCTGCCGCCGCCTCAGGACATGTACCATAACTTTTACCTGCCGGAAAGAAAGGCACCGCTGGGTATTGCCGATGCGAAAGCAATCCTGGCAGGCAAGCCGGAGTTCTGTAATTTCATGTATTCTCATGCTTCGGCTAAGCGGGACGAGATTTATCATGCTGTCGGAACCTATAAAAAAGTGGATTCACTGGGGAAATACCTGAATAATTCCGGCCATATAGCGACCGGATTTGAAGGACATTATCAAGAAACCACGCTGCTGCGCTTGCCGTATAAGTTTACGATCGCAGCGGAAAATGCCCGCTATAACGGATATACAAGTGAAAAGCTGCTGACGGCCCTGCAGGCCAATACTGTCCCGATTTATTGGGGCAACCCCTTGATTTTTCAGGACTATAATGAAAAAGCTTTTATCAATGCCAATGAATATGAATGCCTCGAAGACTTGATTCAAAGGATAAAACAGATCGATGAATCGGACGAACTATGGTGCGATATGGTCTGTCAGCCTTGGCAGACTAAAGAACAGATATCGGCAGATGAAAAAAGAAAAGAGGATTATCTTGATTTTTTTATTAAGTTATTCCACACAGAAATTTCGCAGGCCAAACGGGTTGAAACAGGCCTGCATATCAGCTTCTACAGTAAGTGGTTTGAAAACGCCAAGCCGAAACTGTTATATAAACGCATCATCCGCAAAATAATAATGTCAATGAGGAAAACAACTTGAAGCGGCTAGCCAAAAATACCATAGCTTCGCTTATCCAGCAGATCACCGGCATTGTCTGCGGGCTTGTCCTGCCCAGATTATATCTTGAGCATTATGGCTCGGCGGCTAATGGGCTGGTCTCTTCCATCGCCAATTTCCTGGGATTTATTTTATTTCTGGACCTGGGCATGACCTCAGTGATATCCAGTGCCCTGTACAAACCGTTAGCGGAGCGGGATCATCAGACGATAAGCCGGATTTTGAGAAGTGCCCGGAAGTTTTTCCGCGGTCTTGCGGCAGTCCTCATCGGGTACTGTATCGTCCTGCTCTTTATTTACCCTCATGTCGTCGATTCAGAATTCGGCATATATTATATTGCCGGTTTCATCTTGATCTCGGCGGTCAATTCTTTCTTTGAGTTTTATTTTGGCCTGGTTGACAGGATATTGCTCAATGCCGACCAGCGGGCCTATATACCGTTAGCGGTTGATATCGTTACTTCATTGCTGAATCTGCTGGGAAGCGCTGTTTTAATCAGGCTTGGCTATGGGCTTCCGGTAGTAATGCTGGCCACGGCTTTTATTTTTTTACTGCGCCCGGCCCTGATGGGATATGTCATTCGCAAGGATTATGAGATTGACTGGAACATCACCGTGAGCGGCAACCCGATCCCGCAGAAATGGAACGGGGCCGCCCAGCATGTGGCCTATGTCGTGCTGCAGAATACCGACATCGTCGTCTTATCGGTTTTTTCCACCTTGGAGAACGTCTCGGTTTACGTGGCGTACAATCTGGTGCAGCGTGCCGTCAAGCAGTTCGTCGGCCTGATGAACCTGGGTCTGACACCGCTTATGGGCAATTTGCTGGCGCGTAAGGAAGAGCAGAAACTGGCTTTGCTGTTTGAGCAAGTTGAATGGGTCTATCATACGGTGACGACTTATGCCTTTACTGTCACGGGTATTTTGATCCTCCCTTTCATCCAGTTATACACAAAAGGAATCACAGATGCCGACTACCATGCGCCGGCCTTTGCGGTTTTGCTGACCTTGGCCGGCGCCGCCTATTGCTATCGCATCCCCTACCATGCCATAACAGTAGCTGCCGGCCATTACCGCTCAACCCAGCTGGCCTGCATCATCGAAGCAGCGGCCAATATCATCCTGTCGGTGGCATTGGTTTTCCGGCTGGGACTGGCAGGGGTAGCACTGGGAACCTTGGCGGCCGTCACCTACCGGACCGTTTATCTGGTGTTTTATTTGTCAAACCACCTTCTCAAGCGTTCCGTGAAGCACTTCCTGCTTCATATGATGGCGAACGGACTTGCGGTCATATTGATGTTACTGTGCTCATCAGGAATCCGGCTGGGCGAGGTCAGCCTGTTATCCTGGTTCATCATGGCCGGCAAGGTGGCCGGCATCTGCATGCTGGTTATGCTTGCGGTAAATATCATATTATATAATAAGCTGATCAAAAGCCTAGTTGCGGAAGGTAAGAATCTATTGAAACATAGAAGATAGGATACTACCTGCGAACACCTGTAAACGGTAACAATGAATAGCCGCGACCAGCTTACAATATGGCTAATATCAGAACGAGAGGACATGGCAAGAAATGGAATGAAGCTCTGAATGAAGTGTTTGCGGCGGAATTACGAAGTGATACATAGGAATAAGTCGATGAAAATGTCGTGCGTACCTTTGTTGTACGCACGGTTTTTAAGTTGGGTTCGATGTCGCTCGGGAAGAGTAGTTAAGCGTATAATTCAGGAAGATTCAGGAAGATCAGGAAGAGTAATTAAGCGCAAAAGCACCTGACAATTTTATTGAGATATGTTATAATAACTAGAAAAAGAATTTTATCCACACGAAACTCCGCATATATGTTATTAAAAAAGCGGAACCTACGATTCATTGCAGAGTACGGAATAATACGGGAAAATAATTTAAGGAGAGAGCCAGGAAATGGAAAAAGAAAAAAGTCTACTCAGCAACGAAAAGGAATATGATGAACAGTTTTTTAAGGAAAGTGGCAATAGTAAGGCCAGGAGTGCATGGATGACCTTGTGTATCGTCCTGTCGGCGGCCTATGTGATCGAAATCGTCAAGGGACTGCGGGGCATCGACTATTATATTATGTTTTTGCTGATGTGCTGGGTCCCGTTTTTTGTCGGCCTAGTTGTTTTAAAGGTCAAGGGAAAAGGGACTGATGCCTACAAATACGTGGCCTTGGCCGGATACAGCATCTTTTACATGTTTGTCATGCTGACGACGACCTCGACGCTGGCCTATGTCTACATCCTGCCGCTGGCCAGTGTATTTATTCTGTATAAAAACCGTACTTTTATCTTGCAGTGCGGCATCCTGAACCTGTTGCTCTTAGGGATCAGTATCGGCGTACGCATGGCCAACGGCCAGAACCAGGCCACCGATCTGACCGATTACGAGATCCAGGTGGCGAGTATCCTGCTCTGTTATTTCGGCTACATCCTGTCGATCAACCATCTTTCGGCCTCCGACGGTTCGATGCTGCGTTCGGTAAAAGGCAACCTGGACAAAGTCGTCACCACCATCGAAGCTGTCACCACCGCCAGCTCCACCATCGTAACCGGTATGGCAACGGTCCGGGAGCTCGCCGACGAAAACATGGAAAGTGCCAATGATGTTGTGTTCAGCATGAACTCGCTGACGGACCAGAACGTAGTCCTGCAGGACACCACCAATTCCTCCATCCGGCTGACGGAAGAAATCAACGATCAGGTTCAGAACGTTGCCGCGATGATCGGTCAGATGGTAGCCCTGGTATCCGGCTCGGCTGCCAATGCTCATGCCGGCGCCGAGGAACTTGGTGAAGTGGTGGCTTCTGCCAATCTGATGGCCGACCTGTCCGCTGAAGTCGACCGGGTACTTCAGGATTTCAAAAAGGAATTTACTGTCATGAAAGAAGAAGCCCAGACCATCGACAACATTACCAGCCAGACCAACCTGCTGTCCCTCAATGCTTCTATTGAAGCAGCACGGGCCGGCGAAGCGGGGAGAGGCTTTGCCGTGGTGGCCGATGAGATCCGCAACCTAAGTCTCGGGACCCAGAGCTCTTCCAACAGCATATTCGAGGCCCTGCAGCATCTGGAACAGACCTCCGACAAGATGACCGGCTCCATCACTGAGATCCTGAAGATCATCAACCTCACCCTGACCAAGGTCAAGGAAGTGGACCAGAGCGTGCAGAAGATTACTGAAGACGCCTCCATGATGGGGGAAAACATCCAGAGTATCAATACCGCCATCCAGGAAGTAGAAGCTTCTAATGCCAATATGGTAGGGAACATGCAGGAAGTATCTCAGGTCGTGGCGCAGATGACCGACGGCGTCAGCCATTCCGATGAGACCACTAGGACGATGGTCGATAAATACGCAGAAACCGCCCAGAATATCGCCGGGATCGAGCAGGTAGTCGGCCGGCTGATGGAGGAACTGCGCATCTAAACAGAAGAAGCAGCAACAGTAATATGTGAAAAATGTCCATCCCGCGCTGCCGGATGAAATGAGGAACCCTAGGCAATTAGCCAAGGGTTCCTTTTATACGACAGCTTCTACCAGTGTCTTATCCCCGCATTGGATTCTTTTAACGCGGAGTCATATCTTCACTTCGATTACATACTCGCCCCACGGTTGTTCACGATAATATCTGTCCGCCGGTTATCCCTGAAGATTTCGCTGGTTTCTGTCCGGTGTCTTGGCTTAACGGGCTCCGGTTTATTTCGAAGCTATAAATTATACATAAAAACTGTTAGGTGAATAAAAGCGATTTACAAGCATTATGTTAAGTCGTATAATATCTATATAATAATGGACGATCCATTTTTGTATATTAATAGCACGTTATAGCAGGTAATAAGGCAATATTATTTTTATACATGAAGAAGGGGGTGATAGTATGATTGTAATTATATGTTAAACATATTAATTATACACAACGGATGCAATTTAAATAATATTACAAAGGAGTGCTTATCAATGAGAAAAAATATAACACATTATATGTCTTATTTATTGGCAACGGTTTTTATGGCGGCGATATATTTTGCCGGTATTCCTGTTGAAGCGACAGGAACAGGGATCAGCGCCAGCGAGCTGGATATTATTGCTTCCGACGGCACGGTCATCCCTTACAGCGAAACGGGCACGGACGGCCCTGCACGCAGTCCCGGCACGGCCGGCAGCTACTATGAAGGCACCGGCGAGACTACCGACGGTGTCGTGCCGGTCATCCCTGATGATGCGACTACGTTCGCCGGGGATTTACCGGAAATAATAATCGGCAATGATGACCGGACCAAGGTTACCAACCCGCAAGCCTTTCCTTATCGGACTTCGGCATTTATTACGATTCGGTTTCCCAGTGGAAGGTCATACATAGCAAGCGGCAATCTCATAGGAGCAGACACCCTTCTGACAGCTGGTCATTGTGTCTATGATCCGGCTGAAGGGGGGTGGGCCACGTTAGAGGTTTATCCCGCATACGACGGTGCAACGGGGAAAGCGCCTTTCGGCATGGCCTACAGCTCAATGATTTATTCGGTATCGGGCTGGATAAACGGACAGAGCTCGGAATATGATATTGCCGTAGTCAAGCTGGATCGTCCGATCGGTGAGAGGTGCGGCTGGCTGGGGTATACCGATATGGAAAGCGGCAGTATTACGATTACCGGTTATCCGGGCGAAATGGGCAGGCAAATGTATACCATGGCCGGCACGATTGACCATGTAAGCGAAAGAAACACCTATTATACAATCGACAGCACGGGAGGGAATAGCGGTAGCAGTGTATATAACAGCGATAATCAGGCGGTTGCGGTTCATGCATACGGAAGTCCTTCCTTAAGGCAGAATTTTGGGACGCGGTTACACTATGGACTGTTAATCGCAATCAATACCATAGTTACCCATGAAGGCAACCCGGGCAATGTGATTGATATATCGCACAGCCTGTCGGCGTCTGACGCGGTTTCCGGGCTTGGATGGACGTTCAGTAACAACGTATATAATGTCCATGGCGATGTGCTGATTACAGGATCAGGCACAGACCGGATCGTCATCAGCGGCGGCACGGCGGCAAATCCTCGGAAAGTCACACTGGACTATCTGACGCTGGATGCCGACGGCGGACCGGCCATCCTTTTGCAACCGGGCGCTCACGTGATACTGTCGTTAAAAAATCATAATATCCTTCGAGGGCAAGGTCTTTACGCCGGGATCCAGACCACTGACGCCACCCTGACCATCGTGGCTGCTGATGAAATCGCGAGACTGGATGTCGTAGGAGTGCGTGGTGCCGGCATCGGAGGCAGCGGCGGAGCTGATGGAATTGATGGCGTAGGCTTACAAGATAGAGATGAAGCTGACGGCGATAACGGCGGTAACGGCGGTACCATTATCATTAATAGCGGCAACATCACGGCCAGCAGTTCTTATGGAGCCGGCATCGGCGGCGGTAAAGGCGGTGATGGCGGAGAAGGCCGTCCTTTGCGTGGCGGTGACGGCGGCGACGGCGGTGCCGGAGCTGATCTTATGATAACTGGCGGTATTGTTACGGCGAAAAGCACTCATACCTCTGCCATCGGCGGCGGTGATCGCGGTTATGCTGATTCCCCCCTATTTGGCAGCAGCGACGGTGTGCCTGGCAGCCTGGGCCGGCTTACCTTGCCTCCCAGATACACCCATTGGAATGACCCCGAAGATGCCGGAACAGTTTATCCGACAAGCGCTTTTGTCCTCTCGGCGTCTTACCGATATGTGAAGATAGACGTGTACCTGTCGATTCCGGCACCTTCACAGCCGACGCTCCAATTAGACAAGCTGGTCTATCTGCCGGGCGATGAGATAAATATGAGCTGGAATCGATGTGATAATACTCATTATTATACGGTTTATTTTGATGATGTAAACGGCCCGCAGGTACTGGCCGGAAACACTACCAGTGGCACATCCTTAAGCGTCAATGCGGCCGACTATTCGCCGGGGACGTATACGGCATGGGTGACAGCAAGCAATGTGGATGATGACGGTGTAAAGAGGAAAGAAAGCAATAAAGTAACCTTTTATATTGCTGAGCCGCTATGGCAAGGTCAAACTGTCCGCGTATCCCTCGCCGGCGGATTGCCCAGATGCTATGCGTTTACACCGGTTCAAGACGGAACATATTCATTCAGAAGCGGAAATAAAGAAGTGAGATATATGATGATTGGCGCTGGATATCCATATATGTTCTTGTGGGATCCGAATACCTATCCGGAAGGAAAATTATACACTCGTGATTTGCGGCTGATAGAACCGGTTTCCGATGGGAACACCGGAACGCAAGGAAAGCTTGCTTTATATCAAGCGAGTGATAGTTTTATTCTGGGCGGAATGGATTTTATTAAAAAATATAAACTGAGTCAAGGCGAGACTTATTTATTCTTCGCCAGTAATTATGACGAATTCAATCAGGTCAGGCAGGATACCGATCAGGGGGCATTTGACCTGTTCGTTGTACGTGGCCTGACCATGGACGAGGCAATGCCGATAGATCCGTCATACAGTCCGACAGTAGATGTAGATGAAGCGAATTCAGAGAACTATTTTGTCTTTGTTCCCAGCCAGAACGGTGTTTATACTTTTGAGAGTCTGGATTATGGCGACCAGGAACCGGTACTGACTTTATACGATGCTGACGGGACGGTTCTGAAAAGCAGCCGGAGCAGCTTGTGGCACTTACTGGAAGCTGGAAAGAGCTATTATATCTCTGCCAGCCTGGCCGACGGAGCCACAGGAAGCTATCGGTTATCAGTTGCCGGTGAAGTCTATCAGGCATGGTCGGCAGGAACCGCTTATGAAGCCGGGCAGGTTATTGTATATGGCAGTAACGCGGACGGCGGGCCGGCCCTGTACATCGTGCTTCAGAGCCATGACAGTATGAGCCATTGGTTGCCGAACATAGCCCCCTCGCTTTATAAGTATATTGATATTCCGTTATGGACGCAGCCGATCGGTATCCATGACGCTTATGATGCCGGAGATAAGGTGATTTATAACGGTGAGATATGGAGATCCGATATTGATGATAATGTGTGGGTACCGGGTGTGGCCGGCTGGACAATAACCGACGATACAGCAGAGCCGCCGGCGGCCCCCCCGGCATGGCGGCAGCCTCTGAACAGTTCGGATGCTTATCCGCTCGGAGCCCGAGTACTATATAACGGCAAGATATGGGAATCGACAGTCAATGCTAACGTGTGGGCGCCGGGCGTGGCCGGCTGGGTTATGATTGAGATGGCTGGAGAAAGCGCAATGAGCATTCATGCAGCAGCGGAAACCGAAGTTCCCGCAGAGGAGGAAGCCCCCCCAGCAGAAGAAACAGATCAACCGGAAGTAGAGGAGCCGGCAGAACTGGAAACGGAGGAGCCGGCAGAACCTGGTTCGGCGATAATAGCAGAATCCGACACATAAGGTGGCAGGTGCTGAGGTAGAGGAAAGCAAGATACGGAACATGATATTTATATAATTGGTGAGGAATCCTTGGCAAATGTATGTTGAGGATTCCTTTATATCAAATACCTGTAATGACGTTAAACAACTACAACTTCTAATTGAAGCTTAAGAGCCATCTTTTTTTGCTTTCTCCCGGGGGTTGCAAATGCAAACGTCAATTATACATGAAAACTGTTAATTAGCCAAGTGGGGTTTACAAGTATAATGTTAAGTAATAAAATAATTGTAGCGAAATTCAATATTCTGCTTATTTTTATTAAAAAACGATTGCACTGAAGTAAGTGGAGCTTGAAAGCAAATCAATCACAAAAAGGAGAGGTGATGCAATGATTGTGTATTATGTCAATAAAAGCCAATGCTGTCAGGAATGGTAAACTGACGCAGAAAGCAATAATCTTTACGGTTGCACAAAGTCCTGATTTTTTTATGGGGGAAGTGAACAAATGAAAACGATAATGAAAAATTACATATTAAATTTATTATTAACGACAGTTTTTTTATCAACCATATTTTTGTCTGGTTTTTCTACCGAGGCGGCAGAAAACGATACTCATCAATACGACATTATCGCTTCCGACGGAACGGTAATACCTTATAGTGAAACCGAGTCATTCGCCATCGGAAACGAAAGCGTCGAAGGCGTTTATTATGAAGGTACCGGGGAAGTTATGGCGGGCATAGTGCCGGAGATTCCCGATGATTTGATCCTTCCGGACGGGGTTGTGCCGGAAAGCATAATCGATACGGATGACAGGGTAAGAGTCCTTGATACTACAGAATTTCCTTATTCAACATCGGCTTACATCGTTACAACATATCCAAACGGCCGATCCTATCTGGGAAGCGGAAACCTGATTTCTTCAGATACCCTGCTGACAGCCGGGCATTGTGTCTATAATCCGGATCGCGGGGGCTGGGGCACTGTGGAGGTTTATCCCGGGTACGACGGCATCACGGGGGAAGCGCCTTTCGGCATTGCCAGAAGCGAGATCATCTATTCGGTGTCCGGCTGGGTAAACGGCAACTTTAACCAATCGGAATATGATTTTGCCGTCATTAAGCTGGACCGACCGGTAGGAGAGCAGGCCGGCTGGCTGGGATATACCGATATGGAAAGCGGGTATATCACGATGACGGGATTTCCCGGCGAGATGAACAGGAGAATGTATACCATGTCCGGCACGATTTCCAGTGTCAGTGACAGGAATACCTATTATACCATTGACAGCACTCCCGGCAACAGCGGCAGCAGTGTCTATAACAGTGATAATAAGGTGGTTGCGGTACATGCTTATTCCGGTTATTCACTTAATATGGGGACACGGCTAAACTATAGTCTGCTCAGGAATATTAATTATCTGGTCTCCGACGGCGGTGATCCGGGCAATATCATTGATGTGTCGCGGAACCTGTCCGGCACGGTTACCGGACATGGCTGGCGGTTTGCCGATGATATCTATCATGTAAACGGCGATGTGACCATTACAGGAACAGGAACTGACCGGATTGATATAAGTGGCGGTTCAAAAGCGCATCCTTTAAAGATCACGCTGGATCAGCTGACGCTGGATGCAAGCGGCGGGCCGGCGATCTGTCTGCAGCCGGGTAGCCATGTGGTCATGACCCTGAAGGAAGATAATGTTCTCAAGGGTAAAGGTCTTTATGGCGGGATTCAGACAAGTGATGCCACCTTGACCATTGAAGCGGTGGATAAACAGGCGAGCCTTGATGCCTCGGGCAACGACCGTGGTGCCGGGATCGGCGGCAGCGGTGCGGCCAACGGTTATAAAGACGGTCTGGCCGGCGGCAGGGGCGGCGATGGCGGTAACGGCGGT
>DBDJ01000010.1:0-29522 GCA_002293525.1 Lachnospiraceae bacterium UBA935 | reverse complement strand
CGGCGACGGCGGCAACGGCGGCAACGGTGCCAGTCTCACCATCAACGGCGGTTCGGTCACAGCCCAAAGTATTAACGGTGCCGCCATCGGCGGCGGCGTCCGCGGATATGGCGGCAGCGGCNNGGCGGCCCGCTATTTGGCCGGGACGGCAGCAATGGTACACCAGGCACTTTGGGTCAGCTTGACCTGCCTGACGGATACACCTTCTGGACCAGCCCCGGCGGGGCAGGCACTGTGTTTCCGACGACACCGTTTATACTCAATGGAAATTACCGCTATGTGAAGATCGATGAATACCGGTCGATACCGGCACCATCTCAGCCGACGCTCCAGTTAAATAAGTGGTTGTTTCTGCCGGGTGAAGAGATGACCCTGAGCTGGAATCAATGTGATAATACCCATTGGTATGAGGTATATATTAGCGGCAGGCCCGGCCCGGAAGTAAAGGTCTCCGTTGATTCCAACACAGATTGGAACGTCACATCCTTAAACATCGATCTCGGCGACTTTGATCCTGGGACATATGTGGCACGGGTGAACGCAGTCAATGTGGATTCCAAGGGTAAAAAGACATCGCAAAGCATCAATATGGCTTTCTATATAGCCGAGCCGGTAAGTCAGGGGACAGTCATCCCGGTAACGCTTTCCAGCGGATTGTCCCGATGCTATGCATTCACACCGGCACAAGACGGTACCTATGTATTCCGGAGTGAAAATAAACTGGTAAAATATATGTTGATGGGAGGCGGATATCCGTATGAAATCGTCTGGAGTCCGAATACTTATCCGGAAGGCTCTTTGTACACTCCGGATATGCAGAAGGTCGAGCCGCTTTCCGATGATAACTATGGGGGCCAGGGTCATCTTGGTACCTATCAAAACAGCAATAACTATTTTCTGGGCGGCATGGACTTTATCAAGAAATATCAGCTTAAAAAAGACCAGACCTATATATTCGCCGCACACAATCTTGATGAGTTCAATCCGGTCAGACATGATACCAACGAAGGAGCATTCGATCTGATCATCACCCGTGGAGCGAGCAGGGCTGAGGCAATGCCGTTAGGGTCAGATTATAATCCGTCAGTGGTGATCGATGAGCCGAATCTGGCGAACTATTTTGTCTATGTTCCCGACGAGAGCGGTGTGTATACTTTTGAGAGTCTTGACTATGGCGATCAAGGACCGGAACTGACCTTGTACGATGCCGACGGCACCGTCCTGAAAAACAGCCGGAACAGCTTGTGGCATTTGCTGGTAGCGGGAAATACCTACTATATCTCAGGCGGACTGGCCGGCGGAGCCACGGGAAGCTATCGGCTGTCCATTGCCGATGAAGTCTATCAAGCGTGGACGGCCGGAACCGCTTACGAACCGGGACAGGTTATTACATATGACAGCAATCCGGACGGTGGGCCGGCCCTGTATATCGTGCTGCAGAGTCATTCCAGTATGAGCCATTGGCTGCCAGGCACTGCCCTGTCGCTTTACAAATATGTCAATATCCCGTTATGGACACAGCCGATCGGCATCCAAGATGCTTATGACATCGGTGATAAGGTGATTTATCACGGTAAGGTATGGGTATCTGATATTGATAACAACGTGTGGGCGCCAGGTATTGCCGGTTGGATCGTTACGGATGAAACGGCTGATCCGCCGGCGGAACCGGCGGCATGGCGGCAGCCTCTGAACAGTTCGGACGCCTATCCGCTCGGAGCCAGGGTACTTTATAACGGCAAGGTCTGGGAATCGACCATCAATGCTAATGTGTGGGCACCGGGAGTCGTCGGCTGGATCGTCATTGAGCAGGCAGAAGAAAACTCAATTACCATAAATAGTTCTCCGGAAACAGAAGAACCAGAGGATGAGGAAGCAGACGCTGAAACGGAGGAAATACCAGACACCGAAACCGAGGAAGCAGTACCGGACACCGAAACCGAGGAAGCAGCACCGGACACCGAAACCGAGGAAGCAGCACCGGACACCGAAACCGAGGAAGCAGCACCGGACTCTGAAGCCGAGGAAGCAGCACCGGACTCCGAACCAGGGGAAGCAGTTGAATCTGGAACAGAGGATAAGGAAGATGAACAGGCTGTCGATTCGTAACGGGGACATTTATCATATAAAGTGAAATAATAAAAGAAGAACCCGCGGCAAAATCGGCCAAGGGTTCTTCTTTGTGTTAGAATGAACCTGCCCGATAGATTTTGCTGCTTACATCTTCCTCGGATATAAAATAATTATATATAAAATCGCATATAGAATACTCTTTAGTTCCGGATATTCACGCAACTGCCTGAACAAGGAGTCAAAAAGTGCATTTCTTATGCAAATGCCAATCGCCTGTAATGGTATGATAACGGAACGTGAAAGCATATAATATAGCATATAAAACAAAGAAAGAATGTTGCAGGATATCATATGAAGCAAAAATCAGGCTGGCAGAAATATGCTCTGGGGTATTTATTTCTGTTATACATAGTATTAGGATCCGTATATTATATCAAGTATGCGTCGGCTACCGGCAGCGGCACCAACGTCGAGGTGACCGGCAGGAGAGTAGAACAAGAAGAAATACAAGCAGCCGATAATTATAAAGAAATCAAGAAAGTGGCCATTACCTTTGATGACGGTCCCCATCCGGTCTATACGGAACTGATACTGGATGAACTGAAAGATCGGGGAGTAAAGGCCAGCTTTTTTATTACCGGTCAAAATGCGGAGGAATATCCGGATATTGTCAAGCGGATCTATGATGAAGGCCATATTATCGGAAATCACACATATTCGCATCTGCGTCTCACCACCTTGAACGAAGAAATCTATGTTGAAGAACTTCGAGAAACCAGCAAACTGATCGAGGAAATCACAGGCCAGGAAACCATATTTGTCCGTCCGCCCTATGGAGAATGGGACAAAAAGTTTGAAAAAGAACTGAAAATGTTTCCCGTACTCTGGACGGTTGACCCCTTGGACTGGTGCAGCACGGACGCATCATTTATTGTAGAGCGTGTCGTCGGTAAAGTAAAGGATAACGATATTATCCTGCTTCATGATGAATATGAGTCAACAAAGGTGGCAGTGATGGTAATCATTGATATTCTACAGAACCGGGGATATGAGTTTGTAACGGTAGATGAGATTTTGTTTAACTGATGTTTGTTTTATTACATAAGCTTACAGTTTAATTTTTTAATTTTACTTTAATAATTCTTATTTGTTCTTTTAGTATTTTCATTTGTTCCTGTAATAATTCTAATTTGTTTTTAATAATTTTTATATTCTTTTATAGTTTCTCAACTGGTACTTATTTCAAAACGGTCTTTTTATGATTCCTAATTGCTGTTTTAATAATTTACATAGAAAAACCCCGTCACCTATGTTATCATAATCATAGCGTCCGGCCATTCGCCCGAGCTAATAGATCGATTAAAATCATACTGGAGACCAAGCCAATCATGCGAGTACCGAACAAGCCATCCAAGCTGCTGATACATATTGGCATCAGCGTTGCCATCGTCCTCGTTGCCGCCAGTTTAAGCGGCAATATTCATACCGCCGCCGTTACGGCAGAACATCCTGTGCCGCCCGCGAATCCGCTCGCTTTTCAGGAGCTGTTCGGCACTGCCGAAGAAGATGACGTCCAGGCAAACTTCCAGATAACGACCAGTGTCGGCATCGACAATTCTATGCGAAAAGAATACCCTTTCAATGTCCAAGTAAATATTACGAATAATCAGGAAGACTTTTCCGGTACGCTCCGGCTGATTTCGGAACGAAACAATTACTACGATGTCACGCCGTCATACGGACAGGATATTGTACTTAGTCAGGGAGAACAGAAGCGTTATACTATAGAAATACCGCCTCAAGGTTCGGACATTACTTCCTTTCTGTTACAGATAACCGATAGCCGTGACCAGGTTGTTTATTCCGAGAAGATAGTAGTTCCTTATTACAATGGAAATGATTATTATGTCATGGGCATCTTAAGCGATGATTTCAGTGCCCTGAATTACTTTGAAGGCCGCGATGTATTCTTTGACCAGTCGGCTTTAAAGGTCAGGTTACTTGAACTGGATGAAGAGAATATGCCGGAAAACGGCGAAGCCCTGAAGATCTGCCAGATGATATTGATCAACAGCTTTGATACCGCCCGACTTTCGGACAAACAGTATCTGGCTCTTAAGGAATGGGTCAACGATGGCGGCGTGCTGATGATCGGAACCGGTGCGGACTATCAAACCGTCTATAATAAATTTGACGACGGCTTTATCTCCGGAACCATCGGCAGTCTTTCCAAGACTTCGATGACGATTTATGTAAGCAATGAAGACAGTACCGCCGGCAAAGACAGTGCCGCCGGCGAAGACAGTGCCGCCGGCGAAGACAGTGACGCCGGCGAAGACAGTGCCGCCGGCGAAGACAGTGACGCCGGCGAAGACAGTACCGCCGGCGAAGACAATGCCGATACGGTAATATTTCTGCCAGGGGTTGACGTGCTGGATTATCAATTTGCGGGGGCGGTTCCGTTATTTGACAACTTCACCGGTGCCGGCGGGAAAAGCCTGGAGCATGTCAAGGAGGTCGGTTTGGGCCGGGTGGTAGTGCTGGGTTATAATCTGGGTATGGAGCCGCTTTACAGCTTTAGCGGACGGACAGAGCTGGCTCAGATGCTGATCAGTAAAAGTCTGGGCGGCCAGACGGCCAATTGGATTTTTCCTGAGTTTTCACTATTTAGCTGGGAAACAGTTTCGGGATCAAACCTGCCTAGTCTCATGGATGATCCCAGAAAACCAAGCCAGTTCCTATATGGCTTGCTGTTCGTAGTTTATGCGGTGATTGCCGGCCCGATCTTGTATCTGGTCCTGAAGAAGATGAAAAGACAAGAAAAACTGTGGCTCATGATCTGCGCCGTGGCCTTGGCATTCACGGGACTGGTTTACCTGACAAGTTTATATTACCGGGTCCGGAATCCGATCATAAATAATTTTGCCATCATCCGCCTTAGTGACAGCATGAAAGAAGAAGATGTCATAAGTGAGATCATCATACCTGACCCGAAAGCTTTACAGTTGAGTTTAGATGCGGGGTATCGCCATTTTGTCCCTCACTGGGATCAATATAGTTTTGAGGGTGAGTTGGAAGGAGAATATCAGTATACGGTTAAAGACGGGGCTCATCTTGATCTTGATTTTGAAAAGCTGCCTGCTTTTCAGTTGGTCTCATTTGACGTGAAAAAGCTTGCGGCCAATGATATCGGTACTTTGGATATCGACATCGAGTTTTATTTTCCCGACGGTTTTTCGGGTACGATTACCAACAATACCAACGCCGACCTGGAGGAAGTCACCATCAGCTTTTCCAATCATGCGTATTTTGCCGGCTATTTGGAAAAGGGTCAGACCCACGAGATACAGGAAAGCGAAATCAAATATTCGGTGAGTTCCTATGATTTTACCAGCGCCTACAGTAATAATATAAATACGGCACAGGCATCAAGCGAAGAAGAAATGGAGAAAAAAAATTACATATTCCAACAAATCCAGTCTTATATGTGGTCGAACTATGTGTTCGAAGATAATGTTCATCATTGCATGGTCTGGGGGTTTATGGAAAACTATGATATTCTTCTAGCTTCTGACAGTAAAGTAAAGCAGAACAGCGGTGCCCTTGTCTTGCAGCAGCATCCGATTGCTTTTCAAATGCCGTCGGAAATATTTATTTCCGATATCACTGACGTGCAGCTGGTCAGCAGTGAAGCCATATTGGATGATTATGGCAACTATCCGAGTTATCTGATGGAAAATTATGCGACGGTAACTTATGATTTCGGCACGTCGGCCATTGATACTCTGTGGGTCGACCTTAGGGATAGCAGCTATATCTATGCCGATATCTTAGCTTATAATCCCGAAACCGAATTATTTGAGCGGCTGTTTGACGATGCTGACGAGAACGGCCTGGAAGAAGTGGGGAAATATCTGGTGGATGGCCGTCTCATCTTACAATATTGTTATCCGTACGGAATGGAATATGCCTATATTCCCCAGATATCGGCATGGAAGGAGGGCGAATGATATGCTGATGATCAGAGACCTGACTAAAAAATACGGCCGCTTCGTGGCGGTCAACCATATCAATATGCATGTCGGCAAAGGCGAAATCTTCGGTTTTGTCGGACCTAACGGGGCCGGTAAGACCACTACCATGAGGATCTGCTGCGGCTTACTGAAAGCCACGTCCGGTCAGGTTATGATCGATGGAACCGATGCCTTCCGCGCCCGACAGGCAGTCAAAAGAAAAATAGGCTATGTCCCCGATTTTTTTGGTGTCTATGACAATCTTAAGGTTTTGGAATATATGCGGTTTTTCGGCTCCATGTATGACATTCCGTCGGCGCAGGTGACGGAGATTGCCCGGGGACTGCTTAAGCTGGTCAATCTGGACGAATGGGAAGAGCTCCTTGTTGACCGGCTTTCCCGCGGGATGAAACAGCGGCTCTGCATGGCGCGGGCCTTGATCCATAACCCGCAGCTGCTGATCCTGGATGAGCCCAATTCCGGCCTTGACCCGCGGGCCCGGTTCGAGATGAAAGAAATCATCAAGAACCTCAGCAGCATGGGCAAGACGATCGTCATCAGCTCCCATATCCTGCCGGAGCTGGCAGAAATGTGTACCAGCATCGGCGTTATGGATCGCGGCAAGATGATCGTGAGCGGCAAAGTGGATGACATCATGAAGCAGTCACAGTTTACCCAGCCCATCCGGATAAGGCTTTCGTCCGGCGCTTCCGAGGCAAAAGAACAGGCTGTCCGGCTGATCCGGGAAGATCCGCATACGGAAAAAGTAACTTTTACGGAAGAGGAGCTCTTTGTTACCTTCTGCGGCGGAGATGACGAAGCCGCCCGCCTGCTGCGGCAGCTGATTCAGAAAGCAATACCGGTGGCCGGGTTTTACCGGGAAAAAGGCGACTTAGAATCCCTGTTTATGAAAATCATCAGTACGTCAGCCCGGCAAGCAACTAGACAGAAGGGTAAAGGAGACCGATGAAATTATTATTTAAGAATCCGATATTACGCAAAGAACTTCAGATTAGTTCCCGCAGCGTCAAGATTCCGTTGGTAATCATGGGCTATAACCTGCTGCTGGCAATGATAGCGATTATTGCCCTCGCGATTACCAACGCCACCTCGCTTTGGGGTACCTATGATTATGCCGCTTTAAGCGGCGTCTTTCCGTTTATTGTATGTAGCGAGGTCGGGATGATCATGCTGTTTGTAGCGATTATTACCGGTGGTTCGATTTCCGGCGAACGGGAGAAGCAGACGCTGGAAGTGATGCTGACCACACCGATGACGCCGCTTGCCATTGCGGTAGGCAAAATGGGCGCGGTAATTGTCAAGATCATGATGTTTGTCATATCCAGTATTCCCATTTTATCGATCGCTTTTGTACTGGGGGGACTAAGCTGGCTGGCCTTGCTGGAGTTTGTGGGACTGACGGTGTTTATCAGTATTTATGTGGGCAGTATCGGGGTTTTTTGTTCCAGCCTGGTAAAGAAATCCATGCTGGCGATGTTGCTGACGATCCTGATCGGGTCGGCGATTTCTATTTTTGTACTTATCGTCTATATTGTGGCATATTTGTTGTACAGTGCCCTGTCGGTCAGAATTCAGGATCTTAGCTTCGGGGGATGGCCGTTGGTATTCTTGTTTACGCCCATAAGCGTATTCGTGGATTTTCTTGCCCGGGTAATGAATGTGGAAGGCATATACAGTTTGCTCAAGCATAATCATGATATTCCGGGCATCGTGAAATTACTGAGCCGCTTTTGGACGGTTCTTGGTATAGGGGTAAACATGGGAGTCGCGGCATTGTTCCTGTGGCTTTCGACTATTGCGATCGGGAAAGTGAAGAAATAAATGGATACATACATGCCGGAGAAGAATAAGCTGTTAGCCTTCATTGTCGTCGGCATCGCCACGACCGTACTGGTGGCCGGTAGCCTATACAGCGATATACGCTCTGTCTCCGAAGATCTGGATGATCTATCGGATTCGGATTATCGGGATTCAGATGCTACTGATTATCATAACGTTCCGTCCGATTTCCTGATAACCACAGAGATCGGAGTGGATGGCTTTGTGAGATACCAGTATCCCTTCAACGTCTGCGTGACGGTAACGAATACCAAAGAAGACTTCACCGGAACGCTCAGGTTGATTCCGGTGCGGGAAAAGGGCTACGAAGCCGCGGCATACGGACGGGATCTTGTCCTGAGAAAAGGAGAAGAGCAGAGCTATACAATCGAACTGCCGGTCAGGGATGCGAATGAATCCATTTACCTGCTGCAGATTGCTGACAGCCGTGGCCATACTGTCCATAGCGAGCAGTTAACAGAAATTGAATTTTTTAATGAATACACTTTTGTCATGGGGATACTAAGCGATGATTTTGAGGCACTGCATTTCTTTAATGACCGCGATGCCCCCACTAAATCAAATGCAACATATATTTGGAATGCCCGTGTCAGGTTATTTGAACTGAATGAAAGGAACATGCCTGAAAACGGGGAAACCCTTAAGAACTATCAGTTAATACTAATCAATGATTTTGATACCGCCCGTCTTTCGGATCGTCAGTATCAGGCACTGATCGAATGGGTCAACAGCGGCGGCGTGCTACTGATCGGAACCGGTGCGGACGGCCAGGATGTTTTCCATCAATTTGACGGCCTTATCTCCGGAACCGCCGGCGGCCTAACCAAGACTTCACTGACCATCGGGGAGGAAACGGTACACGGTGTGGACGTGCTGAATTATCAGATGGCGGATGCAGAGCCGTTACCTGATGCCGGCACCGGCACAGGAGGCAAGAGCTTGGAGCATTTCAAAGCGGTCGGTTTGGGCCGGGTCGTGGTGCTGGGCTATAATCTGGGCGCGGAACCGCTGAGCAGCTGGAGCGGGCGGGAGAATTTGGCGGAGATGCTGATCCGTAAAAACTTCAACTGGATCATGGACTGGACAACCAGGTCGGCTGACCCCTATTACTACACCGAAGATAAACTGCCGGTTCTCATGGATAACCCCAGAAGAGCAAGCCAGCTTGTATATGGCCTGCTGTTAGCTGTTTACGCGGTGGCGGTCGGCCCGGTCCTGTATCGGATCCTGAAGAAGAACAAGAAGCAGGAAAAAATTTGGCTCATGGTCGCTGTGACGGCTTCTGCTTTTACCGGTTTGGTTTACCTGACAAGCTTTTATTATAAGATCAGAAACCCTGTCATAAATAGTTTTGCGGTCATCCGGCTTCATGATCACAGGAAAACAGAAGAGGTTAAGAGCGAGATTACTGTTCCTGAATCCAGAGCTTTTTCAATCAGTTTCGCTCCGGAGTACCGTAACTTTGCGCCGTATTGGAATTCATACGGGAATCATGTGCTGGCAGGCGGATATCAGTATACGGTAAAAGACGGCGAGAATATCATCCTTGATTTTGAGGAGGTATCGACTGTTCGCAAGATCCAGTATAGCGTGGAAAAATATGCAGAAAATGACATCGGAACCTTGGATCTTGACATAAGGTTCTTTCCTACTCACGAATTTACTGGTACGATTACCAACAATACCAATAGTGACCTGCAAGAAGTGACGATCCGTTTACAGGAGAAAATATATGTTGCCGGTGACCTTAATAAAGGCCAGACGCACCAGATCGTGGGAAGCGATATTCAGACGGTGTACTACCCGGCTGATTTCTTAGGTCGATATGATGTTTCCACAGACGCCTCGTTATTAAACGAGATGCAGGCTTATATGTGGAGCGACTATGTCAGTGAGGTTTTTCAAGTCGATCTTTGCTCCGTGTGGGGGCTTATGGAGGAGTATGGCATCCATATCGCCGATGACAGGATAGTAAAGCAGAACAGCGGCGCCCTTGTCGTACAGCAATATCTGGTTGATTATCGGGAAACGTCAGGAGTTTATTTTCCGGATATCACGGCCATGCAGCTTGGCAGCAACAAAGCGGAAGCGGCAGACGATAACGGAGAACCGGATTATCTGCGCAGCAATTACGTGACACGGACCTATGATTTCGGAGAAACCGTTATCGACACCTTATGGCTGGACAGAAGCAACAGCAACAATGAGTCTGCCGCTGTTTTTGCTTATAATAACAAAACGAAGTTATTTGAGCAGATATTTGTCGACAAGGATAAGGTTGACTTGCTTTTACAGGATAATTATCTGAAAGACGGCCAGCTTGTCCTGCAATATCGCTATCCGGCCGAAAAAAGCGCGGTTGTCTATTTTCCTTGCATAGCGGCCTGGCAGAAGGGCGAATGAGATGAAGAGTAAGCGTCAAATAGAACTAAAATTAGTGATGGAAACCAATCCTATCTTCCGGCAAGAGCTCTGGCTCAGTTCCCGCAGCGGCAAAATCCCGCTTTTGCTTTTGGGCTATAATCTATTGCTGGCGCTGATCGCGGTATTGGCGATAGCAATTGCCAATAGCGTATTATACGATATAAGTTATGATTATTCGGCTTTGAGCATGCTCTTTCCGCTTCTTGTCTGTGTCCAGATCGTGGTGGTTACCCTAGTGGCGGCGGTTATCACAGGCGGCTCTATTTCCGACGAGCGTGAAAAACAGACTCTTGACGTGATACTGACTACGCCGATGACACCATTTTCCATTGCTGCCGGTAAATTGGGTTCCGTAATTGTGAAGCTGATGATGTTCATTATATCCGGTCTCCCCACCCTGTCGGTCGCCTTTATCCTGGGCGGGCTCAGCTGGCTGGCCTTGCTGGAGTTTGTCGGCCTGATGGTGATTCTAAGTATTTATGCGGGCAGTATCGGCATTTTTTGTTCCAGCATGACGAAGAAATCCGCGCAGGCGACGCGGCAGACCATTATAATCATCATTTTATTGTACGTAATCACCGCCTTTGGCAGTTTAGACGAGAAGAATGCGTTACTGTTCTTATTCTTCAATCCCTTAAGCATGTTTGCGGGCTTTCTGCTGCGGACCTTGGATTCGACAGGCCTGTTGGGTTACTTTGCGGGCTATGAAATAATTATGCCGGACTCAGTAATTCGGCTGAGCCGTATCGCGTCTGAGCTTGGTATTATTGCCAATATGAGTATTGCCGCATTTTTCATATGGCTGTCAACGTTTTCAATCGGAGCGGTAAGAAAAACCTGAGCGGCTAGAAGTTTGATTAAGTAAGATTTATATAAGTAAGATTTATCTAAGTAAGATTTATCTAAGCAAGATTTATCTAAGCAAGAATAATAATGAAAATCTTATTTGAAAATACGGGGGTAACTATGATTGTTCATGAGCCGGTTAGCGGGAATCATTCCCAGTTAAATCGTAGGCAGAGCCGGGACAGGTTCCCGGATCGGGATATCCTTGACTTCGTGACCAAGGTACGCAGAAGACAGCGCAAGATCCTGATCGTGAAACACAGTATCGTCGCTCTGGCGGCGGGCTTTTTGGCCGCTTTTATCATGGGAGCTGTTTCCTTGGCGGAGCCATTTTATTATGCGGTTCCGGCGGGTCTTGTTATCATTGCAGTCTCCTTGGCGGCAGGTATCGTCATAGGTATCATCAGGACTCCCAGCATAGAGAAGGCTGCGCTGCTTGCCGATGAAAAGGGATTGCGGGAGCGCGTGGTTACGGCCATTTCCTTGCGGGGGCGGCAGGATTATTTCAGTATGCTGCAGAAGAAGAATACCGTGGCGGTCATTGCCGGCTTTTCGGTCACAAAATACTTTCCTCTTACTGTCAATAAAAAAGCCGCCGCTTTGCTGGTCTTTTCGTGCACTGCTTTCCTGATTGTATCCGCTCTGCCGTCGGCTTCAAAGGAACAGGCCAGGGCGATGCAGGAGATCATTCAGGAGGCTGAAGCAGAGATAGAAAAAGCGGAAGATATCATACGGGAAGTCAAGGCCATACCCGAAATCTCCCTGGCGGAACAAGAAGTATTGACCGACATGCTTAACGAAGTAACAGAAGAGCTGCAGGAGGCCAGAACCGGTGAAGAGCTGAAAAAGGCTGAAGAACGGTTTCAAAAAAAACTAGAAACAGCTATCGAGACTACCGACAATGAGGAACTGTCGCAAGCTTTGAAAGAACATCTCAATGCCGACCTGAAAAAAGACACGCAGAGCTATGAAGGCGATTTTGAACAGGTTAAACAGGCCCTTAAGGAAGCCGCTGACGGCAGCCAGGAGAGTCTCGAAGAAGCCGCTCAGAAGATGGAGGAACTGGCACAGCTTTTGGATGACAGGGAACTCATGGAAGCCGCCGGCGAGCTGCGCATCAGCGAAGGAACCATAGAAGATATTGAGGCCGCCGAGCTTATTTTGGCCGAAGCTTCTGAGCGGAGCAGCGAGAAAGGACAATCCGACGGCGGTCAGGAAGACAGCGACGGAGACACAATTGCGGACGGACAAGACGGCAATCAAGGCAGCGACGGAGACACAATTGCGGACGGACAAGACGGCAATCAAGACAGCGACGGAGACGCGATTGCGGGCAGTCAAGACAGCGACGGAGACGCGATTGCAGACAGTCAAGGCAGCGACGGCCAGAATGGCGACGGGCTTTCCGGCCTGATCAGCGCCGGTCAGAGCGGTTCAGACGATAGATATGATTCAGAGGAAAACATCCCGAGAATCAGCGGTGAAGGCTGGGATAAAGGCAGTACAGCCAGCCAGGAAGGAGCAGCCAAGTCCCCCCAGGAAATGATAACTGTTCCCGGAGCAGCAGTCGGCGACGACGAGAACCTGACCGGCAAGCAGAACGAAAGCGACCAGTCCTATCTTCAGGAAAGCGACCAGTCCTTGACGTGGTCCGGGGAAAAAGTCGACTATAATCAGGTCAAGTCAGAGTATTCGGAGCGGGCATATGAAAAGTTGGACGGCTCCAATTATCCAGGGGAAGTGAAAGAGCAGATCAAGACATATTTTGAGGAGATAAACCAGTAATTACGGTTTTGTTAAGCAATATCACTAAATTGAGAAATATTTTATAAATTCCCAATCAAGGATTGCTATTTTGCCTGGGATGTGCTAATGTATCTTTAGGTGCTACCCTAAGGCACAGGCGGTTACCTTTTGCCAGAATGAGTACATATTGAGAACTTCCCGTATATCAGGAGGCCTACATATGGAAAATAAGTCGAAAGGTATAAATGCTAACATGTCAGGAACAATTTGTCGACATTGTCGGTATCGCGGTCGCGATCATCAACATCATCGTTACTGTAATCAATACCAGGCAAGCGGCACATTCCCCTAAGTCTGATCATGAAAAAAGCAGCCGTCCACTCCAAGGATAATAAGCTGCTTTTTAGTAACTATTTACCGAGGTGACCGTCTATGGGTAGCGCCTCTTTCTATTCACATATTAGCATCTTGGTGTTGACATGTCAATAGCCAAGAAAAAGTAACTGTGGAGCAGTGGTTTGATGGTTACTGTTCAGACCCTAGCCAAAGTGCATCAAACCACTGCTCCACAGTTACTTTATGCACACAAATCGCTAAAACATGCGATTTGGCGCCTGCACAACTCGGGATTATGCGCAAGAACAGCGCAAAACACCTCGAGGTTATGGCCCGTTTTCTCTCTGGAAGCGGCGTTTTTAGCTCTCCGGTTCCCGGGCCCCCGCTACTCACAATTAAATTTAATGATATTAACAGTAACGAGGGATGAACAATAACACTAATCGGCAAGAATAAAGGGAGGTACTTATGAGTCATCTTACCAAAACTCCGAACATCAAAGAACCGGTCACCGGAAACCCGGTCACCGAGGTTCCGGTCACAGCGGCTCCGGTCACAGCGGCGGTCACGGAAACCCAGATCAACAGCATGATTGAAAAGATCAGAGCCTGCGAAGCCGAAATCGGCAAAGCCATCATCGGGCAGCAGGACGTGATCCGGCAGGTTCTGCTGGCCATCCTGTCAGACGGCAATGTCTTGCTGGAGGGCGTCCCCGGCCTCGGCAAAACGGAGCTGGTTAAAGCCGTGTCGCGTGTGCTGGACCTGTCCTTTTCTCGGATTCAGTTTACGCCTGATCTGATGCCGGCCGACGTGACCGGAACCAATCTGATTGTCAAGGAAGAGGGCGGCAACCGCTTCCGTTTCCAGCAAGGTCCGATCTTTGCCCATATTGTCCTGGCTGACGAGATCAACCGTGCCACCCCTAAGACTCAGGCGGCACTGCTGGAGGCGATGCAGGAAAAAACAGTCACAGTCGGCAAAGAAACCTATGTCCTGCCGCAGCCTTTTATGGTACTGGCGACGCAGAACCCGATTGAAAACGAGGGAACCTATCCCCTGCCGGAGGCGCAACTTGACCGCTTTCTGCTGAAAATCAACGTCGGCTTTCCCACGCAGTCGGAACTGAAAGTGATCATGGATATTACGGTGACCAATCACAGGCCGCAGCTGAACGCTGTTCTTACCGGGCCGGAAATTATGCAGATCAGGCAGATACTCAATGACATGCCGGTAGCCGATGCGGTCATGGATTATATGCTGTCACTGGTCGTGGCCACCCATCCGGAACTCAGCGAAGCGCCGGAAGTCACCAGAAAGTATGTCGCCAACGGAGCCAGCCCCAGGGCCGCTCAGGCGATGCTCAAGACAGCGAAGGCCAGAGCATTTATGTCAGGCCGTTACAATGTGGCATTCGATGATATCCGCAGCGTGGCCTATCCTGCTTTGCGTCACCGCCTGATCTGTAATTTTGAAGCGATATCGGATGGCGTGACACCAGACATGCTGATCGGCGAAATTATTAAACAGCAAGATGGAATGATATAGCGCGATGGAATGATATAGCGAGATGGAATGATGCATATGAATGAAGACAGGATATTTGACAGCCAGTTCTTTAAAAAACTGAATACCTTACGATTCAGCATGAACATGCGCCTCAGCCAGGGTCTGAGCGGAATCCGTAAGTCCAGTGCCAAAGGCAGTTCCGTGGAGTTTTCCGATTTTCGGGAATATATGCCCGGAGACGATGTCCGCCGGATCGACTGGAATGCCTATGGGCGCATGGACAGGCTGTATATCAAGGAATTTATGGAAGAAAAGGAGGCCGTCTTTCATATTTTTATCGACACCAGCAAGTCTATGTGTTTCGGCGAACAGCCCAAATCGACGATGGCGTTGCGGATCGCCGGAGCACTGTCCTATATCATCCTGAACAACCTCGACCGCGTCTCGGTCAGCGCGGTGAAGGAAGATTCCCTGACCGTAGGGAAGGGGCTCACAGGAAGGAAAGCCTTGCAAAGAATCCTGACGGAGCTGGAAACCTTTGAATTTGCCGGCAAGACTTCATTAAGCCAGGCGATCCGGAGCCGGGACATCCGCGGCAAAGGCGTCTCGGTCATTATCAGCGACTTTCTGGATCCGGCCGGCATCGGCGAGGGCGTCCGTTATCTCAAATATAAGAAGCAGGACATTATTCTGATCCACATTATGGCCAGGGAAGAAACGGATATCCGGATTGAGGGGACCGTTGACCTGCGTGACATGGAAACCGGCGAGAGGCTCCGCGTCACCATGTCCAATACCGCGATCCGCAATTATAACGGTCAGCTTAAGGCTTTCCGCCAGCACATGGAGCGGATCAGCAAGAAATACCAGCTGCATTATCTGTTTGTCTGCTCCGATGAGGAGCTGGAAAAGGTGCTGCTGGAAGGAATGAAGAAATTTTTCGTGGGATAAATCCGCAAAAGCGGATATGGGGTATCAAAATGACATTCGGAAATTTGTGGCCGTTAGCGCTGCTGGTCTGTGTTCCTGCTATCATATTGCTGTATCTTTTGAAACAGAAAGCCAAGGAGGAAGACTTTTCATCCATTTTTCTCTGGAAAGAAATCTATCAGAACCTGGAAGCCACTACTCCCTGGGAAAAACTGAAACAAAATATACTGATGTACCTGCAGATCCTTTGTGCTGTCCTGATCATCATCGGGCTGATGGCGCCGCTGCTCCGTAACGGCGGCAGCGGGGCAGCCAATGTCATCATGGTCTTAGATAACAGTGCCAGCATGCAGTATCACTATGAGGGCGGCCGCAGCCGCCTGGATGAGCAGCTTGTCCGGGCCGGCGACTTTGCCGACCGGCTTAATGAAGGCAGCCGGGTGATCCTGCTGCTCTCCGGTGCCGATACGGACATCATCTACAACGGAAGCGACAAGAGCGAGCTGAAGCGGGCGATTTCCCGGATCGAGCCGGCCAATGTCGCGGGAAACCTGGACAATGCCACTGACATGGCGGCTTCCCTGGCGCAGAACATGGAAAGCTGCCGGATTGTCCTGTTTACCGATACCGCCTTTGAAACCGCGCCGCTCGTCCAGAGTGTCGGAGAAGAGGCTGTTACGGTGGTGGATCTTTATTCTGAAGGCGATAACCTGTCCCTTGACTATATCAGCTATGCTGCCGAGGAGTCCTTGACGGTGCTGGCCAAGCTGAGCAATTATGCCGACCGGGAAGTGAGCAGTGACGTAAACCTGTATGCTGACGATGTCCTGCTGGACATTGTCTCGGTAACCCTGCCGGCCGGCGGCAGCGAGGTTGTCTACTTTGAGGATCTGGAGCTGCCGCAGCCGGGCGACGGGGACCAGCCGGTCATCCTGAAAGCGGAGATTCAGGAAAAGGATGACCTGCCGGCGGATAACAATGCCAGGACGGCGATGACGGAAGCGTCGGAACACAAAGTCCTGCTTTTTTCCCAAGGCAATCTGTTCCTGGAAAAGGCCCTGACCGTTGATGACACCGTTGATCTCTATAAGGCCGATGATACAAGCGTGCTGCTTTCCGCCACGGAAGAGTACGATCTTTATATTTTTGACGGGATGCTGCCGGAAAGCTTCGACGAAGTACCTAAGGACAGTGCCCTGCTGATCTTTAATCAGACTGACAATGAAAACAGCGGCGGGTACTTTCAAAGCGAAGGCCTGCAGACCCAGGTCATGCTGACCCTGGCGGAAAATGCTGCCACCGGTTATGCAGGCGGTTTTTCCTTCGGTGTCAATTCGGCTGCCGTATATGCGCTCCCCGAATGGGGCCGGATCCTGCTGACAGGCAATGACAGCCAGTGCATCGGCTACTATGGGGTCAAGGACAGTAGACGGGTCGCTGTCCTCGGTTTTGACATCCATGAAACCGACCTGGCCTTGCAGGCGGAATTCCCGCTGTTCATCATGGCCTTAACCGCGGAGCTGTTCGGCAGCGGGACCGGAGCGGTCAGCCTGGATAATTTTCCGGCCGCCGAAGAGTCTCAGGTAGTCCCGGTTTCCGCCATGGAGGGCGGCGCCCAATTTACCGGCCGACTTTCTGGCGGGCGTGAGATCAGGAGCTGGTTCATCCTGGCGGCGGTCCTGTTCCTAATCGTCGAGTGGTTCGTCTATGCCAGGCAGGTGAGGAGCAGCCGAAAAAGGCAGTATCTCATTATCCGGGGAGTGATTTTCCTTTGCCTGCTCCTGGCTCTTGCGGGAATCAGACTTAACCTGGTAAGCCAACGGGCCGCCACGATATTTTTGGTTGACCTTTCCGACAGCATGGCCGCAAACCGTGAGGCCATCGAAGAATACCTCAAGGATGCTGTCGCCGGTATGCCCAAAGGCAATTCCTTCGGGATCGTTACCTTCGGTAAGACGGCGACGATTGATTCTGTCCTGACCGACCAGCGCAGCTTCAGTCAGCTTTCCACGGCCCCTCAGGCGACCGCCACCAATATTGAAAAGGCTATTCTGGTGGGGCTTTCGATGTTCGATGAAGACACGGCCAAAAGGCTGGTGCTGATTACCGACGGTTCCCAGAACGAGGGCGACATGTCGCTGGTGGCCGCCGAGCTGGTGAGGAATAATATCGACCTTGGCATAATCAGGCTGGAAGACGGCATCATGCAGGCGGCCGAAGTGTATGTCAGCGGTCTGAGGACACCGGATATCATCCACGTAGACGATGTTTTTAACGTCACGGTTACCGTGACCTCCAATATCCGCACCGAGGCCTTGATCAGCCTGTATGCCGGCCGTGAGCTCAAAGACCAGAAAACCGTCAGCCTGAATACCGGCGAGAACCAGTTTGTTTTTCAGGATGTAGGCAAAGAAGGCAATATCCAGAGCTACCGGGCGGTAGTGGAGGCCCCGGGAGACAGCCTCACCGAAAACAACCAATATGTTTCCTTTACCCAGGTAGAAGCCAAGCCCAGGCTCCTGGTCATCGAAGGCGAAGCGGATAAAGGGGCTGAATTTGCCGCCATCCTTGACAGTATCGGGATGGAATACGATATAATGCCCCCCAGCGGCGCTCCCGGTACCATCATGGAACTGAATCAGTATAAATGCGTCATTACCCTTGATGTATATTACGACGACCTGCGCCAGAGCTTTGTCAACAACCTGGCTACTTATATCAAAGATTTTGCCGGCGGCTTTATCTGCATCGGCGGCAGCAACAGCTATGCTTTGGGGAATTATGACAATACAGTGCTGGAAGAGGTGCTGCCGGTACAGATGGAACTCCAGGGCGAGAAGGAGATTCCCAAGACGGCGGTCATCATGGTGATCGACCAGTCGGGGAGCATGTCGTCGCCGTCAGAGGAAAATTCCTCAATAACCGGCCTGGATCTGGCCAAGCGGGCCGCCGTCGAAGCCCTCGGCAGCTTGCGGGGAACCGACATCGTCGGTGTCCTGGCCTTTGACGACCAGTACAACTGGATCGTGGAACCGCGCCAGGCCGATGATATCGAAGCCATCAAAAGCGCTGTCGAAACGATCGGCTATGGCGGCGGCACCAGCATCTATCCGGCACTGGCTCAGGCAGCCCTGGCGATTGATGAGCAGGACGCCGTGTTAAAGCACATCATCCTGCTGACCGACGGACAGGATTCCTTCCGCCAATATGACGAGCTCTATTCCGAGATCAATGCCGCCGGCATCACCGTATCGACGGTTGCGGCCGGCTCGGGCTCGGATCAGTTGCTGCTGAACGAGATCGCGGAGACCTGCGGCGGCAGATATTATTATACGGATATCAATAGCAACATCCCGCGTATCTTTGCCCAGGAAGTCTATCTGTCAGCCAAGTCGTACCTGATAAACGAAACCTTCGTTCCGGTCATTACCAGCAACAGCATCATCCTGCAGGGGGTATTTGAAGAAGGAAGCCCCGAGCTTCACGGCTATGTGGCGGCATCGGCGAAGACGACGGCCAATGTCCTGCTGGAATCGCCCAAAACTGACCCGCTGCTGTCCGTATGGCAGTATGGCCTGGGCCGGACGGTGGCTTGGAACAGCGACGGAACCAACGAATGGACGGGGAATTTTGCCCGCTGGGAAAACTACCCGCTGCTGTGGCAGAACATTATCCAGTACACGATCTCGGATACCGACCTGGGCGAGGACTATGTGATGGTGGAACAAGCAGACAGCGGCACCGTGATCCGCTATTATACTGACGAATACGATGCCGCCACTGCCGTGACCGGTGTCATGACCGATGCCGACGGCCAAAGCCAGGAGATCGAGCTGACAGCGGTGGCTCCGGGCGAGTTTGAGACGGTTCTCCCGACTGACGAGGTCGGCATATACGGGATCAACATCCGCAAGCAGCAGGACGGAAGCACGGTTAAAAATGCCAACACCGCCGTTGCCAGACAATATTCCGAAGAATACCGTTTCCGTGAGAACGACGGCGCCCTGGCCGGCTTTGCCGGTCAGACCGGTGCCGCCATGCTTACCTTCAGCGATAATATCTGGCAGGAAAGGCTGGAAAACGTCAGCGCCCGGATCAGCCTGACGGTGCCGCTGCTGATTGCCGCGTTAGCCTTACTGATATTTGACATCATGATCCGGAGACTGGGCCTTGATATCTGGGGCCAGGGAAGCGCCGGGCTTACAAGAGCCGGGTCGTGGATAGCGGCACATACCGGCCGTCGCGGCCGCCATCCGGAGGATGCGGCGGTACGGAATACGCCTATGCCTATGCCGGCTGAGCCGCCCGAGAGGGAATCCGTTATGTCAGTCAGGGAACCGGTGAAGTACGCTGTGGCAGAATCAGCGGGGGCTGAAGCGGAGGCAAGCCGGAACAGCAGCAGGGGAACCAGCGAAAAGTCAGAAAAAAAGTATAAAAATAAAAAAGGATCCGAACCGGATCTGCTGGATATGGGTCAGCTGCTGAAGAGGAAACAGGACCGGGATGATCAGTAAGCAATCAGAGGGAAAGTGCGGCCGGCGCGGTGACAGCTGCGCAATATCCCTCTGAATCCTGACAAACACTTGCAGTACTTTCAATCCTGTCCATATCGGTTTCCCATGCTACGTTTATTTCCTCTCCAGGTCTTTTCTGTGAAAGGCCAGCATTAACTCAACATGGTCATCCAGCCGCTTATTATCCTTCGCCTGCCGGTAAGCGGAAATCAGCGTCTGCATCGGTTTCATAGTGATAATATCATAGGTCTCCCTGTCAATGGCGACCATGCTCTTTTCGATCCGGTGTTCTTCCCGGTTCAGCAGATAATCAACAGTTACGTTAAAATAAGCGGCTATCTTTACTAGTTTTTCCTGCTTCGGCCGGCTTTTCCCGCTTTTCCAGTCGGAAAAAGTTGACGGATGGATACCGGTAGCCTGCGACACGGCTGCCGCCCTTACCCCTTTTTTCTTCAAAAGTTCTGCAAAAATTTCGTACATTATGTACCTCCTTAAAAGTTTTTGTAATTTTTTGGAATTTTTTATAAAAAGGTACTTGAAAATTTCCCCATCCAGAACTATAATAAAATGTAGGTTGGGATTTTCCAAAGATGCAAACCTTCCTATAATTGTAGTCCGCTAATACCATTATATGGAAAATCCCAACTAATTTCAAGCATTTTTTAAAAATTTTTGAAAAACTAAGGAGGTAGGGAAATGATAGTATCTTACGACAGGTACAAATCACTGTTAGACGAACATGGTATTAATTCTTATGCGGTTTCAAAGGATACCGGAATCCACCAGTCAACCTTATCAGACTGGAAAACCGGCAGGAGCAATCCTAAGACAGACAAATTACAGGTGCTGGCCCGCTATTTCAACGTGACCATCGATTATTTCCTGGAAGAAGACCGGCTTTACTGACCCGTTTGCGCCGCTCCCGTTTTTATTTGCCTGATGCATTCAAGGCATTCAGATCAAAAAACACTTGTATACTGGATATATTTGGTATAATATTAACATTAGTCAGATCAGCATATAAGTCGGATCATACATTAGAAAGGAGTGTCATCATGGCAGTAACTATTGCATTAGTCTTCAGCATCATTGTGTTGGCAATCGTTCTTTTTCTTTATGTGAAGGAACGGGGCAAGAATCAGGTATCAGAGCAGGCACATCAAAAGGAGATACACTGGTATACAAGTATGCTGGACTCGATTCCGTTCCCGATATCCGTAACCGATCAGGATATGAACTGGACGTTTATCAACAAACCCGTAGAACAGATGCTGAATGTCACCCGTGCCCAATGCGTAGGGAAACAATGCAGCAGCTGGGGTGCCAAGATATGCAATACGAAGAACTGCGGCATCACCTGTCTGAAAGCAGGCGTTTTACAGACCTTCTTTGAGCAGGGTGGCGGCAATTTCCAGGTAGATGTCAATTACCTGTATGACATGAATCATAAGGTGAGCGGCCACATTGAAGTGGTTCAGGACATCAGTAAGATGGTAAAGATATCCAAGAAGCAGGAAGAACTGATCAAGAGCGCCAGTCATCTGAGCGAGCAGCTGGTAGAATTGTCATCCAATTCCGCGGACAATGCCCTGAAGATCGCCAATGGGGCATCTGAGCAGTCAGCGTCTGTAGAAGAGCTGCTCGCGACTGTGGAAGGGATTTCTACGCAGACACAGAAGAATATGACCCACTTACAGGCCGCCGCGGCGCAGACGGATAAAGCAGCTTCCGAGATCCGCAACAGCAACATGAAGATGGATCACCTGATTAAGGCCATGAAGGAGATTGACGATATATCGCAGCAGATCAGCCTGATTATTGCCACCATCGAAAGCATCGCGTCCCAGACCAACCTGCTTTCCCTTAATGCGGCAATCGAAGCGGCCCGGGCCGGAGAATCGGGCAAAGGGTTTGCCGTGGTAGCCGACGAAATCGGCAAGCTGGCCAATCAAAGTGCCGACGCAGCGAAGAATACCAAGCAGCTGATCGAGAAAACGCTGGAGGCTATTACCAATGGCGGGAGCTTGACAGAAGAGACAGCGAAGTCATTGAACCTGGTCATGGAAACCGTGATTGATATCCGTAATGCCACGACGCAAGTGAACGAGGAGTTTTCCAGCCAGGCAGAAGTGATCGAACAAGTAAACCAGGGCCTCGGGCTGATTGCGAACATCAGCATGGAGAATTCCATGGTAGCAGGCCAGAGCTCGGAGACGAGCACACAGCTGTCAGAGCAGTCGAAAGAGCTGAAACAGCTGATCAATCAGTAACCAGTTTAACGATACGGTTTCTTGTTGTCAGGAACGAATTACATATATGAGAAGATAATGAAATATCCCTTGCATTGGATGGGGAAGCGGGTCGTCGCTTCTCCATTTTTTGGTTCCCAAATGACCATCGCTCAGATAAAGGTTCCGTTGTGATTCCAAGAATAATTAATTATAAACATTTATTGTTTTGTAAAATTGCTTTGTAACAAAACATTTTAAAACCGTAGATTAGACAAAAAAACTGTATAATAGACATGACAGATTGAATAGAAATAAATAAATTGGTAGTATTTAACATATATAATCGTTTATAGCTAAGTGATTCATATGTTCACTGATGTACTTATGCGGGGATCGGCGGCAGGAACAATGAATCAGCCGGCCGCATCACCATCAACGGCGGCACGGTCATCGCCGAAGGAGGGGCCAATTCGGCCGGCATCGGCGACGGTCTGAGCGGGAACAGTGCTGTGCTCACGGTCAGCGGGGGAACGGTTACCGCTTCTGGCATCGTAGCCATCAGGGCCGATATCTTATCCCTGCCTGACCAGTTTACATTCCGGACAAGTGCGGCTATGGACGGGCAGGATGCCGTGGAAAACACCTATCCGGAAGCAGCATTCATGAATGACAACAGCTTTAAATTTATTCAGATTTCCAATTAAAGAATCTCTTAATTACTTATTTGATTATCATTAGTACAAAGGAGACAACACAATGAAAAAAATAAAAACACTTTTATTATGCCTTACCATGGGCTTGCTGCTGGCACAGTTTGCGGCGGCAGGACCGGCAGTCCAGGCGGCTCCGGCAAATCCGGCGCCGGTCGAAGTCCTGCAGCCGGACGGCGCCGCCATCACCGTTACGAATTACGGTGACGAATTCTTTCACTGGACGGAAGACGAGGAAGGCTATCTGGTTGCCTATGAACCGGACAGCCAGAGCTGGCGCTATGCCTATGTGGAAGGAGATGACATCCTGCCGGGACCGGTCAATGCCGGGGAGCAGCCGGAAGCCAGAACCAGGACGGCAGTACAGAAGGTAGAAGCCGACGATTATTCGGAGCAGTTCGCGGAAATAGCCCAGGCGAAACGAGAAGTATTCGCGGTTCCGGGCAATATGGTTCCCGATCACGCAGCGCCGGGCGAGGAAGGCCCGGATACGGCTCCGCCCGCCCAGGCACCGGTACAGGCGGATCAGAAGACCTTGCTTTTGCTCTTTGAGTTCAATAACGCCACCATCTATAAAGGTGACCAGTATTGGTATAATACTTATTTCAATGAAGCGGTAAACAGCGCCAGCGTATCCCGGTATTACATGGATATGGCCAACGGGGTCAATATCATCAATCCTGTCAATACCAGTTCCATTGTTTCCAGCAGCTCGCAGACAATAAGCCATCCGAGTTCTGACGTCAGCTGGGTTGCCAGCGGAACCAGTGTAACCGTCACCAATACCGGGTATCAGGGCGTGATTCGGATCAAGCTGGGTAGGAACCATCCGATACCGAGCTGGAACGATGCCGGGTTCAATGCAACGCGCGGCATGATCACGCTGGCAGTTAAGGCAATCAAGAGCAACAATCCCTCATTCAATTTTGACGGTGTTAAGGTCTGTTCCATCTTCGCCGGCGGCGAGGCGGCCAGCGGCACGCTTACAAACGAGGTATGGGCGCATCAGTGGTACTATGACGGTACCGCTGCGGGCCTGTCCGGATGGATCCATTATATGGCAAACGGAGAAATGGTCAGCAGCACCGTGGAGTCCGGTTATGGAATCATGTGTCACGAATTTGGCCATATGCTTGATCTGCCGGATCTTTATCAAGGCAGCGGGAGCGGGGATGTCGGCCCTTACAGCCTGATGGCCAACGGGTGTTATGGCTATGCTCCGAATACCGGTTACAACTCGGGTACCATGCCGGTGGCACTCGACCCGTGGTCCAAAATTGACCTGGGCTATATTACCCCGATAACAGTCAGTGCCGACAGCGGCTGGACGGGCAATATCAGCCGCTATGACACAGGCAGCTATAACATCCTGAAAGTAGTGAGCAGTGTGGATCCGACCCAGTATTTCCTGATTGATAACCGCGGCCAGGTGGGATACGATGCGGGCTTAAATAGATATGTCGGCTCAGGCCGTAAAGGCGGTATCATGATCTATCACATCAATGATAATGTGCGCGGAAACGGGAATGCCAACCGCCGTAATGTCGCCGTGGAAGCGGCTGACGGCAGCACTATCTCCACTTACGCCTCAAGCAACAACCATTTTTTCTCCACTGACCTATTTAACGGCAGGGTTCTGAACCGGTTCAATCCGACGACGGCTCCTAATTCCAACTTCAACAATGCCTCGTCGCCGTACACCCAGAACGTGGCCAGCAGTATCAAAATCGAAGTCCTGGACGCGCCCGGCCCGGTGATGACGGTCCAGGTCGGCGATGTCACCAATCCGGGACAGGATAATGCCGCCATCGCCGCCGCGAAAACCCTTCTCGAAAGCACCGCATATACGGCGGCCCAGGCCAGCGCGTCTAATATCGCCCAGGCCAAGACGGCGGTCGAAGCCATCATCGGCGGCCTGAACCTGAACGGGGTAACGGCCACCGTCAATGACGGCACATTCACCGCCGCTATCGCCGGAACGGAGAACGATCCCGACGGTACAAACGGCAGCTATACCTTCACGGTATATCTGAGCCGGGGTGCCGGCACGCCGGTAACGACCACGGTACTGACGCTGACGGTCACAGCCGGGAATTACTCTTCGGTTTCCTTCCCGATCTCCATCAAGGCCGCCAAAGTAGACAGCACTCTCGGTTACGGGACCTGGATGAAGGCTAACCTCACCACCGCCTTTCCGCCTTGTACCTGGGTCGGCGACAGCCGCTCAGGGATGCCGCCGCTTTATAGCGCAACGATGAGCATCACCGAGCCAGGGACGTATTACTTTATCCTGGCCGGCGTGTCACGCTGGTCTTATGACAGTACCTGCAAGGCCATCAAAGTCATAGTCGATGCCGACGGCAATACGACCGTACAGGGATACAACATCTCAGTGACGTCTCTGGGCAGTCAGAACGACAGTGCCAAGCTGTCCATTAATCCGAATGATCCTGACGTTTTAGTGGTTTCGTGGGGCGGTATTCCGGCCGGCCATATTCCTAAATAAGGAATCATCTGAAAAAAGCGGCACAACCACGCCATAAAAGCGCCACAAAAGCGCCTTAACCGCGCCATAAGCATACAACCTCCCGGCTGATAAAATGATTTGAACAGCCGGGAGGTTCTTTATACCATCATTATTCAATTATTGCTTTACGGGATCGACAGTCTGGCTTATAATTTTCCGTTTATCAGCAGTCACATCCGATATTATATCCTGTGATTACCAGATGAGCGCTATAAACATTATAGCCTTCGACGTGCTTCAGATCGACACAGCCATTCCTGATTACGAACTGAATAGTAGAATAGGCGGAAAATGGGTGTACCAAATCTATTGTCGTTTCTCCGCAAGGATTTACCGGAACATAGAATTGAGAAGAAGTTCCATTTACGATGACTTCGATCAACGGTGAGCCGCTGCAGGATTCCACTGATATGCCAAATGACAGCCGGTAATAATCAGCCGATCCGAGGGTGACCGCCGAACAGGAATCATTGAGTGACATGCCGACTAAGGTCGGATCATTGTCAAAGGTGACCGCACAGTCACGGTCAATGGTCTTATAGGTGCAGGTGCTGGACAACAATGAGGCAAGTTCCGTTGCTGCTGAAGGGCCTCTATCACCTTTCGGTCCCCTTGGCCCCTGGCATCCCGGTTCGCCCTTCGGTCCCATCGGTCCCTGGCATCCCGGCTCACCTTTCGGTCCCATCGGTCCCTGGCATCCCGGCTCGCCTTTCGGTCCGCAAGGACCCGGCCTGCCGGCGCATCCCGGTTCGCCCTTCGGTCCCATCGGTCCCTGGCATCCCGGATCACCCTTCGATCCCTGCGGCCCACAAGGTCCTGGTCTGCCGGAACATCCCGGTTCGCCCTTCGGTCCGGCCGGCCCGCAAGGCCCTGGCCTGCCGGCACATCCCGGTTCGCCTTTCGGCCCCATTGGTCCCTGACATCCCGGCGAGCCACATATATAAGGAAAATTTTCTGGCATTTTCCTTATATATCATGTCATTACCGTAATAAGGATATATATTTTTCATGCCTGCTCGACATCACGGAGAGGCGACCTTTGATATTTCCACATAGGACAATCAAAGATTTTCATAAGTATGAAAGAAGGGATCTGATATCCGATAAGGGAAATGTGAGGAGAAGGAGGCCGTTATGGCACGGAAAAGCCGAACATACATGGAACAGAAGAAACTGGTTCGGACTAAAGTATGGCGGATGGCAATTTACATCCGGCTGTCAAAAGAGGACGGCCGTCATTATGACGAATCGGAAAGTGTGTCTAACCAGCGGGCCATCATCGAAAAGCATATTGCGGACTTCCATGACGGGGACGAATATATCATAGTCGGTGAATATATCGATGACGGCATCTCCGGAACAACGGATGACGAACGTGACCGCTTTCAGGATATGCTGACGGATATCCGCAACGGGCTCATCAACTGTGTCATTGTCAAAGACCTTGCCCGTTCATTCCGGAACTACAGCGATCAGGGCTACTATCTGGACGACTGGTTTCCCCGTTTCAATGTCCGCTTTATCTCCTTGTTTCATCAGCCCCTTGACAGTTACAAAGATCCCCGGAACATGAGGAGCATCGCCGTGCCGATCCAAGGCGTGATGAATGAGAACCATTGTGCGGAGACATCCGACAAGGTGCGCGAAGTCTTTAACATGAAACGCGGCAAGGGGGAATATATCGGATCCTTCGCCCCTTTCGGCTACAGCAAGCATCCGAAGGACAAAAACGCCTTAGTGATTGACGAAGCCGCTGCCGCTGTTGTCCGTGACATCTATTCCTTATTCTTGGACGGCATGAGCAAAAATGCCATTGTGCATTATTTAAATGATCATGGCATCTTATGCCCGTCAGCATACAAGAGGGAGGTTCAGGGATTACATTATGCAAACCCCAATCTAGACCCGGTTAAAAAACCCTTATGGTCGTCAGCGTCCGTAACCGACATATTAAAGAACCGGATGTACTGCGGGGACATGATACAGGGCCGCTACCGCATGAAAAGCTATAAAATACATATTCAGGAAAGAGTGCCGGAAGAAGAGTGGTACGTTGTCGAGAATACCCACGAAGCTATTATTGAGCGATCGGTCTTTGATAAAGTGCAGGGTCTGTTAATGCGGGATACACGGACCGGCCCACAGCAAAAAAAGCTCTATTTATTCAGCGGCTTTCTCCGCTGTGCAGACTGTGACAAGGCAATGGCTCGCAGCGCGGTAAACGGTTATGTATATTATTTTTGCCGGACATATAAAGACCAGTCGAGGACAGCCTGTACCAAACACTCTATCAGGCATGACTGGCTGGAAACAGCGGTATTATATGCCGTGCAGCAGCAGATCTATCTGACAGTTCATTACTCCGATACCCTGGCCGATATTAACAAAGCCCCGTTAATGAAAAGCCAGTCGTCCAAGCTCAAGGCAGCCTTAGAACAGAAAGAAAAGGAGCTGGCTAAAATCGCCTGTTTCAAACAGGCTGTCTGGCAGGACTGGAAAGTTGGCGAAATCTCCCATGAGGAATACCGCCATATGAAAGAAGATTATGACAGCCAGGCTGACGGGCTGGCCAAAGTGATCAGGATACTCCGGGCAGAACTGGCAGAGCTGGAGGCAGGAAATAACGCTGAAAACCCCTTTATCGCCACTTTTCGGCAGTGCCAGAATATTGACAGGCTGACGCGGGAAATAGTAATTGAACTTATCGAACAGATCAAGGTATATGAAAACGGGAACATAAGCGTCAAGTTCAAGTTTGCCGATGAGCTGCTTTTCCTATTATAGGTGCCCCGGGCTCGCCTTTCGGTCCCATCTGGCCTTCTTTAATAGGAAAACTTACTACCTGTAAAAATGTGATGTTAAATTGCTAGAGACGAATTATTTATTTCTATGAATTCTTTGACTTTACGCAGTTCATCGGCGAACTTGAACTTGACACTTATATTCCCGTTTTCATGTATTTTGATCTTATCGACAAGTTCGATCAGTATTTCCCTTGTAAGCTTGTCAATATTATGATACTTTCGGAAAGTGGTTAAGAAGGGATTTTCGGTGTTAATGCCTGTTTCAAGTTCGGCCTGTTCTGCCCGTAGAATCTCAATCACCTTTGTCAGCTCGTCAGTCTGCTTGTCATAATCTTCTTTCATGTGGCGGTAATCTATGTGGGAGAGTTCCCCTTCTTTCCAGTCCTGCCAGACGGCTTGTTTATATCGGGAGATTTTGGCCAGCTCCTTTTCTTTCTGTTCTAAAGAAGCCTGTAGTTTTGAGGATTGGCTTTTTACTAATGGGGCTTTGTTGATGCAGGTAATAGTATCAGTGTAATGAACCGCCAGATAAACCTGTTGTTGGACGGCATATAATACCGCCGCTTCCAGCCAGTTATGCTTGATGGAATGTTTGGTACAGGCTTTCTTTGACTGGTCTTTATATGTCCGGCAAAAATAATATACAATCTCCTTTGACCTACTGCGTGACATCGCCTTGCCACAGTCTGCACAGCGGAGAAAACCGCTAAATAAGTAAATCTTGTTCTGCTGGGGGCCGGTTCGCGTATCTCTCATTAATAATGCCTGTACTTTTTCAAAGACCGCTCTTTCAATAATGGCTTCATGGGTGTTCTCGACAATATACCATTCATCCTCCGGCACTCTTTCCTGCACATGGATTTTGTAGCTTTTCATGCGCCAGCGACCCTGTACCATGTCTCCGCAATACATCTGATTTTTTAATATTCCGGTAACAGTCGAAGGTGACCATAAGTTCTTTTTTGCCGGGTCAATCATCGGGTTTGAATATTTTAATCCCAG
>DBDJ01000047.1 GCA_002293525.1 Lachnospiraceae bacterium UBA935 | reverse complement strand
AGTCTGGATGAGAGAAGATTATGTAACGGGAAACAACGTGTGATCGAAAGCATGCCGTACAGTTTTCCGGGCAATATAATTTTCGACTGTAACGCCCCGATTCTTGAATGGAATCCGGGGATTTTTTAATGGAATTTTCATGAGATATTTGGAAACTATAAACATTATCACATGGAGGAATCAAAATGAAATCGAAAATGAAATCGAAAACAAAAACCTACAACATCCGCAGTCTGACCTTGATAGCCCTGTTAGCTGCGTTATCAGCTGTCCTGATGACCATTAACTCCCCGCTACCCTTTGCCCCGCCTTTCCTGAAGTTCGACATAGCGGAGTTCCCCGGTCTGTTCGCCGGCTTCTTTTTAGGTCCGACTGCCAGCGTCATCGTCGTCGTGCTCAAGAATCTTCTGAAGCTCCTTTTACAAGGCACGGAAACCGCATATGTCGGCGAGTTTATGAATGCACTGGGCAGTATCTTATTCACTCTTCCGGCAGCATTTATATACAAATACCGCAAAAATATCAAGGGTGCCCGTAAAGCGCTGATAGCCTCGACCCTGATTGGCAGTCTGGCCTGGATACCGTTGAATTTATTCATCGGCTTTCCGATGTATGCCGCCGTCTATAGCATGTCGACAGCAGACATCGTGGGCATGGGTTCATCGGTCAATCCGCTCATTAATAACATGTTTACAATCATGCTGTTCGGCATATTACCCTTTAACCTTGTAAAGCTTTCCGTTACATCTTTGGTTACCTGGTGGATGTATAAGCGTGTCGGAGGTTATCTCCGTTCACTAGTCGGTTTATCGGAAAAAGCCGGCGCGTCATCTACATCATAAGGAGTTAAGAATTTATAGATATAATACCGTTATTGATCTGGCAGATATGTTCGGCTTTATCAATGTGCGTATCGCAAGTGCAGGATTATACCGCTCTCGGTAAACCTTTAAACTCCTTGCCCTCAGATTCTCATGCAATTACGTCGTAGCCTTGTTCCTCAATCTCAGCTTTGATGTTGTCAAGAGCCGTATTGCCGGGGTCATATTCCACCGTTATGGTCTTCGCCGCCAAATCCACTGCTACATTTGTCACACCGGGCAATGCGCCTACTGCGCCGGTTACGGCTTTTACGCAATGCTCACAGGACATGCCGTCCACCTTCAATGTTGTTTTCTCCATTTGGTTTCTCCTCTCTTCTATCCTTTATATTATGTTCCACCGGGGCATAAGCCCAACCCTCTACATTGCCCGGGTCAACGCCCGCTACGATAAGCGGTTCGGGATTTAGCACAAACTTCCGCCTTCATAGTAAAAGTAATTATCCGGCAATTTACCGGGGTCTAAACTGGTATCAAGGAACGGCTGGGCCATCAGCGGAAACCTTATCCGGAATGTTTTTCAGTACCTCGTCAAAGGAAGCAACGGATTGCTGACCGACTACATCCGTGTTATAGGCGCTGTAAAGCACGGCAGCTGATGTTCCCACAGCGATAAGCGAATCCATGTTCGGGCTTCTGCTCATCAGTGTCTTTAACCTTACCGGGTAGAGACTTCTATTGCAAGTCATGCTATTATCATAGCATATATGGATCATTAATCAAGTACTCACCTTTTAGTTTTTTTTGTTCCCAGCGTTTGCCCAGGTATTCTTTAAAATAACGGCTTACGTAAAAAAGGGCTGTCACCCATATGTATAAGAACCACTTTCCAAAATGACCATGTTCCTGACCGTGACATTCCTGGTATACATGGCAATGGCCAAAAGCAAGATAGCGGACGGTCAGACAGAACACATTTGCCGGCTTTATATTGCCTTAATTTCAGCGAAAACAGCTTACAGCGAAAATAATTCTATTTTTTGTCTCCTTGACTTATTCCGTCTTTTTATATACACTTTTAAATAGAACGAGCAAAAACCGGACATATGCAACGGACACTTTCAATCACGTAGTCTGTGAAGCGGATGTGTAGAGCATAGTCATAATGTGGAGATCATATATGAAAAGAATTTTCAATATTACCGGTCAATGTGATCCTGAGATTCATTATATGGTAAATCTGGATACCCGTTTGGCGGAAATCAGGAAACTGATTGAGCAAGGCGCTTTTTTTTCGATCAATAAAGGCCGGCAATATGGAAAGACAACCACTCTTCATGCCTTAAGGGCATTTTTGCAGGCTGATTATATCGTAATCAGCCTGGATTTTCAATTCTTAAGCACAGACAGCTTTAAAAATGAAGCTACTTTTGTTTCCGATTTTTCCGACCGGCTGTGCCGGGCATTGCGGGGAACCTCGGGTTTAGACGAAATAATCATGAAAGAACTGAAAGAATGTGCAAGCAACAAAGACTGTAGCCTGGTAAAACTATTTAGTCTTATAAGCGACCTTTGCGGGACAGCCAAGAAGCCTATTGTCCTGCTGATAGACGAAGTGGACAGCGCCTCAAATAATCAGGTTTTTCTGGACTTTTTGGCACAGCTGAGAGGCTACTATATACACAGAAAAGAACTTCCGATATTCCGGTCGGTTATTCTGGCCGGCGTATATGACATTAAGAATCTGAAGAACAAGATCCGCCCTGACTCCGAGCATAGGATCAACAGCCCTTGGAATATCGCCACGAAGTTCGGTGTGGACATGGCGTTTTCAGAAGCAGACATTGAAGGTATGCTGAAATCATATGAGCAGGATCATCATACCGGAATGGATGTCAGGGCTATGGCACAGATGATCCGGGACTACACATCAGGCTATCCGCTTTTGGTATCGAACCTATGCAAGATTATGGATGAAGAATTGCCGGAACAAGAGAAATATAGCGGAGAGTTATTGGTATGGTCAAAGGAAGGTTTGATTGATGCCACTGCCATGATCCTTTCTGAAAGCAACGCACTTTTTGACTCCTTGCTTCGGCAGCTGCGCGAATATCCGGAACTAAAGAGTATTCTTTATGCTATTTTGTTTCATGGCAATTCGGTTGCTTACAATAGATATAATACCGTTATCGATCTGGCAGATATGTTCGGATTTATAAAAAATACCGAAGGGGCTGTCGCGATTGCTAATCGCATCTTTGAAACCCTACTGTATAATTTCTTTATTTCTGAGGAAGACATAGGTAGCAAAATCTATCGGGCCGGAGCGAATGACAGAAAGCGCTTTGTCACCGACGGAATCCTTGACATGGACTTTGTGATGGAAAGGTTCGCCGTAGAGTTTGATCATCTCTATCATGGTGAAGATGAGCGGTTTATAGAAGAAAATGGCCGAAAATTCTTCCTCTTATTCCTAAAACCGATTATAAACGGTACCGGGAATTACTATGTAGAAGCACGGACAAGGGATAACCGGCGGACAGATATTATCGTGAATTATCATGGGACAGAGTATGTGATCGAGGTCAAGATATGGCGAGGAGAGGAATATAACAAGCGCGGGGAACAACAGCTAGCCGATTATCTGGATCTGTACGAGGCAAAAAAAGGATGGCTCCTCAGCTTTAACTTCAACAAGAGTAAAATCCCAGGAATAAAGGAAATCCAATGCGGAGATAAGACACTGGTGGAAGTTGTCGTCTGAACATATCCATTCCCTCTCATCCCGATGGTGGTATATGCGGTGCTGTTCCTAAATTAAACTTCTCCTTGGGCTATATAACCCTTATGACGGAACCTTTCTTTTTTGATTTGTCATTTTCCCTCAAACACCCAGGTGATCAAGACAAGGATGTCCAGCAGGGCGATTCCTTTTGCGTAGGGATAGCGTCTCATGTAACTGTCCCAAATCTTTGCGATGTCCGGGCTCTCGGAAATATCCCGTAGGATTTTTCCCCGATTATCGAGCGCCGGTACGCTGCCGCGCTCCTCCGCCTTTGCACGGATGGCGCGAAGCAACTCTTCCCGCGATAAGGTCTCCCGTCCTGTCCGCAGCAGTAAATAGACATCGTAATAATCACGGCCCCTTGTATTGGCAACGCTGCGAACCAGAATCGTCTCAATCTTCTCCGCGAGGATGGTATACAGATTATATGCCATCACCGGGATCGTCCGGTCTTCAAACATAAGCCGGTAGTTGTATTCAATCTCCTGCGGAATGATAGTGTCCCTGGTGGTGATATCTATTTTTATGTCGACACGAACCTTTTGGAATACCGCCGTCAGCGAGGCCCGGAAATCATCGTACTCACTGATGTCGTGGATATTCTTGATATCCCTCAACTCGATGGTCACATTGTCGCCCGCGTCGATAGAAATGATTTCGTTCAGCATATCCTCAATCGTCTCGCGGGTAACAGGCACGCCTTTGATGGTAGTATCCATATCCATCGTACTGCGCTTATCCACACCGACCATCGCTGCAATCAGGAACCCGCCTTTGAGAATCATGTTATCACGGTATGGAGAGAGTGACACCCGCTCCAAAAACCGCTCCAGCATATAGCTTTGTAAAAGCGCGTTTGCCGGCGTGCCGGTTTCTTTCGATTTGTTTTTGATCCAGTCTTTCAACTGCGTTGCGTTTGTAAACATCAGGTCAGCACCTCCATATACCGTAGAACAATGTCCCGGATTCTGAACATAGCAGCATAATCAAGCAGCTTTGCCTTGTCTCCCGAAGGCTCTTTCATGTACCGCTTCAGAGCGGTCAGAACCAAGTCCTTGTCAAGCTGGTCGATGTTCCGTAGGCAATCACAGATAGTCCGTTCGGTGTCGTAGGCCATTACCGTCATACCATAGGGCGTCACCGTTTCCAACGCGCCGGTCATCATCTGCTTCGGTTTGTTGTAAAAAATCAAAACATCATCGCTGGTAATGAAGCGGGTAGCCCAACCGGACGGAATGGTCATCATAAGCTGCAACGGATTCCTGTCGGAGAGGTCACGGAAAAACAAAGCCGTCTCATGCGAAAAAACGCCTTTGGGACACCGGCGCTGCGCGATATAAAACGGGTCGGGCATGATATCGTTACGAACATATAACCCGTGCGCTGCATGTTCAATCGCCCCGCGGTCAGTCAGCCGTTTCAGCGCGAGCACACTGATTCCGTGTTCAGCGGCCTCTTTTGCCGTCAGATATCCGTTTCCGCTCCGGAGTAATGTCAGAGCCATCTCTTCTTGTGTCACAGCGAAGTACTCACCTCCATGAAATAATTGTTATAAATATTATACCTCATACAAACAATTATTACAAGCGAAAAGCTTATCAGATCAGCGCACCGGCACTTTAAGAAATGCCGCATTTCCGGGCAGATGCAGAGCGGGTATTCTTTATCCATGCCGATCTTGGCTTGGTGAGTGAAAACCGCAGAGTAACCAAATCTCAGCTACGAGCTAAAAGAGTGTCTGGGAAAGGCAACTGTGCCAGCCCCAGCTTAGTAAAATACTGCCGATAACTATTTTACTTAATAAATCTTCCATAATCTTGTCTGTCATCAATAATATATTCTAATTTTACACTCTTGTCCTTCTCATAAATCTGAAATACAAGCCACAAATGCGGCCAAAAGTTTATCATTCGGTATTTATCCGGTATATATCGTAATCTGGCACATCCTATTAATGGCTGATCCTCCAGAATTCCGACCTTTTCATCAAATGACTCCAAAAGACGCAATGCACATTCGTCCCCACTATCTTTTAAACACAACTCCATATACCGCTCAAATACTTCGTGAGCCAACGGAGAAATATCCACGCTATACATTCCCATGTTTTTTCTCCATGATTTTTCTTCTGATTTCCGAGCTTGCCACTCTTGCTGGTATATCCGGTATTCCAGCGTTCCGTTGCATTTCTATCTCAAGCAATTTTTCTCTAAGAACAAGCTGTTTTTCTCTCTGATCATATGCCAAGATATCCATAACTACTAAATCACCTTCACCATTTTTAGTTAAGAATACCGGTTCCTGGGTTTCCTTACATAAATTTGAAATTTCGTTGTAATTCTGCCGGATACTGGCAGATGGTTTGATAATTGTCCGCATATCACTCACTCCTTTAATCAAATGTCCACTGTTTTTACTTTATAAATAGTATAATTATGATCATATTGTGCTATAATTATACTACTTAACAAAAAAAACATCAACCTTTAATCCTACATTCAGTGCCAAAGTTCGTGATTGTTTCATGAGCATCATCCCGTAGCCCATCTGCACGTCGGCTAACTGTGTGGGGGCCAATAGGTTCAATAACCCGAACTGTTTAAGTATCTCACAAAAGGTACTGACACAGCATCTTCGGAAGATGGAAGAAAACGGCCTGGTAAAGCGCGAGGTTTTTGCCGAAGTCCCGCCGCGGGTGGAGTATTCCCTGACCGAATTGGGGGAAAGCCTGAAGTCCATCCACGATGCTATGTGGAGCTGGGGCGAAGAATATAAACGGACAATCTTCAACCATCAGTGATATCATAACCTATTATTTATACAATATTTTCACCTAATAATATTTTAGGCATTGTCGTAAGGCAGCGGTTCCACCGTTTATAAAATTTCTCTAATCCGAGTTTTGATACCTTTGCATGTGCTTCTTCATTTTCAAGCGACCAATAAAGCATATATGTAACTTTGCCGACATATCGCGTCAGCCTGACAGGGGGCTTTCCTTCTTTTACAGCATTAAAATCCTCTTGCCGATGTGTACGCTTGATATATTTCACTTCGATGACATCTGGTTGCGATAAATAAAATTCCGCGACTTCTTTCATCAATGTTTCAATTTCGTCCTGTTTCTCAATCTTCGCTTCATATATACAGATTTCATTGAACATGACAATTATCCTCCTGTCAATATAAATACAATTCGTTAGCCTGATCTTTATTAAAGCTAACAGAATTATAGCATGATCAATCTGCATTTTCAATCGCCAGCAGAAAGGTCTCAAAACCGGTCTCAAAACACGAGAACAGGCGAGGGCTGATAGCATTGTGATGCTGATTGACGGCACAAATGCATCCGACAACGCGAACGACCGTCCCGGCATGAGGGCGCTCGCTGAACTTTCCGTCCGTTCCCCCCTGCGCGAATGCGGCATAACAAAGGATGAGGTGCGCCGCCTTTCTAAAGAAACCGGACTGTTCACATGGGACAAGCCTGCCTATGCCTGTCTCGCCATGGGTGCCCCATCTCTGAAGAACTGCTGCGACGCGTGGAACAATCGGAAGATTCTTTGTTTGCGCTTGGCTTTAGCGATTTTCGGCGGCATGTTAGCAGATTTAGAGAAAACAACCAAAATAGGAGGGATTACACATGAGCCAAGATAATGAAATAAAAGACCGTAATTTAAAGAAAAGACCGAGTGAAATCAAAACGGAAATTGATGAAAGAGGAGCATTCCAGCGGCAGAAAAACCGTTTTACCACGCCCTTTGGAGAAGAAGAAGGGACACTTAAGGCAGAAAGCGGAAGGTATCGTTTGATTTGGGCAAAGGGCTGCCACTGGTCGAACCGGGCTTCCATCGTGCGGGAATTGCTGGGGCTATACCATTGTCATTTACTTTAATGACGACATATTCTGCGTTATCATCATGGTGTTCGCAATTAGTCACGCAATTAGTCACGCAATTACATCGTAGCCTTGTTCTTCAATCTCGGCGTTGATGCTGTCAAGAGTCGTTTTGCCGGGATCATATTCCACCGTTACGGTCTTCGCCGCCAAATCTACCGCTACCTTTGTCACACCGGGCAATGCTCCTACCGCGCCGGTTACGGCTTTTACGCAATGCTCACAGGACATGCCGTCCACTTTCAGGGTTGTTTTCTCCATTTGGTTTTTCCTCTCTTCTATTCCGTATTCCGTATCTTATTTTATGTCAAACGTTTTTAATAATTTGAGTACCTCGACTTTTTTGCCGCCTTCCATCATTTCCACCGGGGCATAAGCCCAACCCTCTACCCTGTCCGGATCGACGCCCGCTACGATAAGCGGTTCGGGATTTAGCACAAACACTATGTCGAGATTCTGTGTTTCGCCTGTCGTTTTGTTGGTAAGCAAATCCTTCGCCCATTCGAACATATTGCCGTCGCCTAACAGCACTCCGAAATGGTCCAGTTCCGTATGGTAGTTGAGGGAGTCCCGATATTGGCCGACAAGCTGCTCATATGCCGCAAGCGCGGTCGGGTTGCCGCTGTAAGTCAGCTTGTCGTCGCCGAGCTTAATGCCGACCATCAGCATTTTCTCTGACATACCGCCATCCATTTCATCGCCTTCGTAGTAGAAGTAATTATCCGGCAGCTTACCGGGGTCTAGACCGGCATCAAGAAACGGCTGGGCGTCAAGCTCCAGCATGGCGTCATGCATGGGGGAGAGGCTATAATCTTCACTCCAGATAAAACGTATGGAATCGTCCGGCGCGGATAGTGCCCATCCGGCATTCATTTCATCAGCGGAAACCTTATCCGGAATGGTTTTCAGTACCTCGTCAAAGGAAGCGACGGATTGCTGGCCGACTACATCCAGTGACTTTAATCCCGCACACGCAGTAAATGCCAGAGTGATTATCAGGCTTGCGGCGGCAGCCGTAAGCAGTTTGATTTTGTTCCTCATATTATGTTTCTATCCTTTCATCATGTTTGGCTTGAAACTAATTACAACACATAAAATCCGGACAATAAGTCCCTGCACATTGCTTGCATTTATTCGGTTACGGTTATGCTGGCCCGGATCATGCCCATCCAGCAGCTATATTGGAATATACCTGTGTCTGTCGGGGTAAACTCAATGACGTTTTCACCCTCAGTAAAGGTGTGTTCAATCCCGTACTCACTGATAATAAGTCGGCCATTGCAGCCGTTTATACTGCCCTCGGGCGCATCGATCACCCATTTCACCGGCGTTCCGGCCACAACTGTGATGTCCGGGTATCTATTGCGGGCAAGGGTACTGTTAATGATTTGAACGTCTTCCACGATATTGATATCAGCACCGTCCTCTGGTGCGTCTGCGACAGGTTCAGGGGACTGAGACGGCATCTCCAAGCCTGACAGACGAAAGCCTTGCGTGAACATCGACAGCCCCAGCACCACCACCAGCACTGCTCCGACCGTCATGACTTTCCCGGCGAATCTCTTACCCAATGCTGTGGTGAACGCCCCTAGCCCGAACATCAGCGGCACGGTGCCAAGGCTGAACAGGAACATGGACAGTGCACCCGCAAAAGGATTTCCTGTAGACAAGGCATAAATCTGCATGGCTTGCAAGGGGCCGCAGGGCATCAATCCGTTTAACAGTCCGACAATCATGGGGCTTTTGCTCTGCCTTTTTTCACTGTTGATTTTCCGGGCGAAGATTTTCGGCATCCTTGGATTCAGCCGGCGGAGCCACGGGAAGATTCCCAGCATGTTGACTCCCATAATGACCATGAACACTCCCGCCAATAGCTTTAATACACCCTGCATAGTGATCGTAAAAGTAATTACCGAGCCGAGGGCGCCAACGATAAAACCGACAGCCGTATAGGATATTACCCGTCCAAGGTTATATAAAAATGCCGGAGCAAACGCGGACAAGCGACTTTCAACCTTATTCCCATCTGCGGCTCTGCTGCATTCAGGATCAATAGTAAGCGCTTTTCTTTCAATAGTACCGCTCCGGGGTATGCACTGCGAAAGATTGATGCCGCCGCACATGGCGACACAGTGAACCGATGTTACCAGACCGATGATGAACATCATTCCGTAGCCCATCTGCGCGTCAGCTAACTGTGAGGGAGCCAATAGGTTCAATAACCCGAACTGTTCAAGCAATATATACAACGCCGCTATGATAATAAGGAAACTGATGGTCTTACCGGCGTCAAGCTCCCGGCGCTCCGTGTCGGTCAGCACCTTGTAGCCCAGTTTTTCAACAACAGCGATTAAATTCTCAAGCGAAGCGATGTTCTCGTCATAATTTATGGTGGCGGTTCCGGCGTTGTAGCTGACCTTTACCTTACTTACACCGGAAGTTTTTCGCAGTTTTTTTTCGATTTTATTCTGGCAATTGACGCAGGTCATCCCATCAATCTTTAATTTACTTGTTTTTATTATTGACGCCATGGCAGCCCATCCTTTCCTCAGTGTATTGATTTAAATCTTTTCAAGCGGAGCGCGTTTGTCAGGACGGAAACCGAACTCAGACTCATGGCCGCCGCCGCGAACATCGGATTCATCAAGGGGCCGCCGAACAAGTAGAGGATGCCCGCCGCTACCGGGATTCCGACCGTGTTATATCCAAATGCCCAGAACAGGTTCTGCTTTATATTCCGAATGGTCCGCTTGCTTAAATAGACGGCTGTGGAAACATCCATCAGGTCGGAACGCATGAGGACGATGTCGGCGCTCTCCATTGCCACGTCAGTGCCGGAGCCGATCGCAATGCCGACGTCGGCTTGTACCAATGCGGGGGCGTCGTTGATACCGTCGCCCACCATGGCGACCTTTTTGCCTTCGGCCTGCAGTTTCTTGACCTCGTTCGATTTATCCTGCGGCAGCACCTCCGCCAGCACCCGGTCGATGCCCACCTGTCTGGCGATGGCGTCAGCCGTTTTGCGGTTATCGCCGGTAATCATCGCCACCTCAATGCCCATTTTGTGCAAACTCTCTATGGCGGCTTTACTGGATGCTTTCACCACATCGGCCACTGCCACAATACCCGCTATCCGGCCGTCAACAGCGACATACATCGGGGTCTTGCCCTCGTTTGCCAGCCTGTCGGAATCGGCTTCCAATGCCGCCAGTGAGATGCTGCGTTCATCCATCAGCTGGCGGTTTCCGGCCAGAACACTTTGGCCGCTTATCTCCGCTTCGATGCCGCGCCCTGTGATGGAATGAAAACTGTCTGCCTTTACAAGTTCAAGACCTTTACTCTGCGCCCCGGCTACAATCGCCTGACCGAGCGGGTGTTCCGAGCCTTTTTCAGCAGAAGCCGTCAGCTTCAAGAGATGATCGGGAGACACATCATCCGTTGTCAGCACATCCGTTACGGTCGGCTTACCCTCGGTAATCGTCCCCGTCTTGTCAAACACCATCGTCTGGATTTTGTGCGTCGTTTCCAAAGCCTCCCCGCCCTTGATCAGGATGCCGTTTTCCGCGCCTTTCCCCGTGCCCACCATAATAGCGGTCGGTGTAGCCAAGCCCAAAGCGCAAGGACAGGCAATCACGAGCACAGTAATGAAGATTTTTAATGAGAATTCTATGTCACCTGTTCCGATGAACCAGGCGATGCCCGCCAGCACGGCAATCACACACACCACCGGAACAAATATACCCGAAACCTTATCCGCCATAGCCGCAATAGGTGCTTTACTGCCCTGAGCGTCCTCCACAAGCTTAATAATCTGTGCCAATGCCGTGTCCGCGCCGATTTTATCCGCCTTGAACTGTATCACGCCCGTTGTGTTGATGGTGGCCGCGTATACCATGTCGCCTTTATTCTTATCCACCGGCATGCTTTCGCCGGTCAGCATAGATTCGTCGATAGCGGTATGCCCTTCCACAACCGTCCCGTCCACCGGGATCTTCGCGCCGGGCTTGACCACGATGATGTCTCCGATCTCCACCTCGTCGATGGGTATTTCCTTTTCAACACCGTCCTGCACGATGACCGCCGTTTTCGGGGCAAGCCCCATCAGCTTCTTGATTGCTTCACTGGTTCTTCCTTTTGAGACCGATTCAAGCATCTTGCCAAGCAGTATCAGCGCGATAATCACCCCTGCCGTTTCATAATACAGGGCTTCCACTGCCGCGAAATTGCCGTTGGCTATCTGCCATGTATTATAGGCGCTGTAAAGCACGGCCGCCGATGTTCCCACGGCGATAAGCGAATCCATATTAGGGCTTCTGTTTATCAGTGCCTTGAACCCCACTGTGTAGAACTTATATCCCATGCCGATGACCGGGATGGTCAGCAAGAATTGCACGATCGCATATATAAGCGGATAGTTCATCATGTAGTTGTTTAACTCTCTCGCCAAAGGAAGTGATATGACATTAATCATCGGAGCCATGGCCAGGTAAAGGAGCGGGACAGCGAATAAAACGGCCACTATGAATTTAGTCCGTAGCGTTTTAATCTCCTTCTGCTTCCGAGCCCTATCTTCATCGGCAGCATCTGCCTTATTGATTTCCAAAGCCTTATAGCCGATCTTCTCAATCGTGTCGCGGATAGCTGACAGCCTAACCGTCTGCGGGGCGTAAGTCACGGTGGCTTTTTCCGTGGCCAGATTGACGGTAACGAAGGACACGCCGGGCAATTTGCCGATCGCCTTCTCGATCCGCTGGGCGCAGGCGGCGCAGGTCATGCCGCCAATCGGGATGGTTACCGTGCTTTCCGCCGGCTTTTCGACCACCTCATAACCGATCTTGGTTACCGCCTGCTTTATGCTGTCGAGATCCAACGCTATGCCGTCGTATTCCACAAACAGTTTCTCACTGGCAAGATTGACATTCGCTTGGCTGATGCCGGCCAGCTTGCGCACTGTTCTCTCTATCCGCCCGGCGCAAGCCGCGCAAGTCATCCCCCGGATACTAAGAATCTGATTTACCATTTGAATCACCCCGTTTTTCTTGATTATAATTTCAAGCCATGCTATTATCATAGCATATACGGACTATTTATCAAGTACACACTTTATAGTTACATAGTATCTAAAAGGTACTGTACTGTAAATCTGTGCAGTTTACTGCACAATGTGTATTTACTGCAAAGACCGTAAGATAGCTAAACGGCATGTAATTGTGAAGGTACTGAACAGTTAGCCTAAAAGATACTAAGGAGGAACAAGATATCTGCTTTGTGCCGAACAGGGATTACGCCGAGTTTATAAGACTGCATACCGGACGTGAATGTCCAAAAGGACGCTTTGTCGATCTAAATGGCAATGACTTGGGCGAACATAAAGGGATTATTCATTACACGGTTGGTCAGCGGAAAGGACTTGGTTTATCGGCGGTGGGACAATTAGTTAATTAATAGGACAAGATCATCGACTGCCAAATAGTAATAGGTGCATCCCAGTTCTTCATAACTTTCAAATACACCAATTGTATAAATTTTTCACTGTATTATTGATCCCAGAAAAAGGTATATCGGATTTTACGTTCCCATTTCAAAGCGGGATGGGCAATAAAAGGGGGGACTGTGTTTAAAACCGGTTTTTCCTGTGGTTCAAATGCAAGTGCACAACCGGCAGTCGCCTTAATATTTCCTTCCATGATGGTGCGATGATCCAAATAACCACCTGAATAAAATTGAACAACCGGGTAATTCGTTTCAAGTATTAACCGGCGGCCGCTTTGAGGATCATCCAGAATAACAGCGGCGGTATCATCAAGCAGATAGGCGTTATTATATCCTTTTAACAATGATTCATCATTTTCCTGTTTCGCCGGATCGATTAAGCGAGGGCTGGTAAAATCATATGGCGTTCCCCGAACCAAACAAAGCTCGACCGGTATATGTTTATCATCATTCAGCCATACGGACTGAGCATTAATTTTTAAAAGATGGGTCAAAGCTGATTGGCTGAAATCACCGCTCAAATTCCAATAACAGTGATTTGATAGATTATAATAAGTATCAGCGTCGGTTTGACCCTCATAGATAATCTCAAGACAATTATGAGCCGTTAGCCGATATGTCGTCTGCAATATGCGATTTCCTGGATAACCTTCGAATTTATCCGGCAATTTGATCCCAAAGCTGACCGATATTTCACTGGGTTTGTTTTCGACATTGAGAATCTGCCAGTCGATTCTTGAAACCGATTGAAAACCACCATGCAAATGATGTGACCCCTCGTTTTGACTCAAGTGATGCAATTGTCCGTTAATCGATAACAACCCGCCGGGGATCCGCCCACTGACCGGTCCTAATGTCGCCCCGGCATAACTCGGGTCGTAATAATAACGACCCGGCATCTTAAGAGCCATGGCAATATTGCTTAGATTGCCATGATGGTCAGGGACACCGACCCGATAGATGGACGCACCGGTGAGTAAAAGATCCACAAAGAACCCTTGCGTATTTTCCATGTGAATTACTTTTTCTTGCTCCGTAATCTTAAGCAACATCTTAGACCATCATTCTCCTTTTTCTCAGGCAATTATCAATCATCAGAGCAGTGCTTTGTGTGTCAGGACACCATAGTGGCCGGGTGCAAGAGCGAGTGCCGCATCAAAGGCGGCATGAGCCTTTTCTTTACAGCCAAGACCCAGATAGCCAAGACCCATCATATAGTAACAGTGAATCTTGTTTTTTTCATCCAGATCGGTTTCAAAGACAAGGAAATCCGGCAGACTGACGGCAAAATAATCCATGATCTGCTTGACAAATAGATTCTTCTCACCATAGGATACCAGTTTATTAAAACGGGCGTCAGCCTCACGGCGACGACCGAGTTGGGCCAGAGCAGCTCCTTGATAATAAATCATATGAGGGGGCTGGTCATTGTAATACATTGCTCCGGTCGGTTCGAACAGCCCGGTCGAAGCCTTTTCAAAGCAAGCCTTCGCCTTTTGGGGATCAACATGTTTATAAGCCATCCCCATAATATAATAAATATTATTTTCCTGTGCGCCGATCAGTTTGCCCTCACCAAAGTTAGGGGCGTACACGATTGCCCGTTCCAGTTGTGCCACCGCTGCCAGATAATCGCCCTGAACAATCAGCTTCCGGGCAAGCCCCAGCCTCGCCTCAATATGCTGCGTCGGAACTTTACCCTCACCGCCCTCCCACGGATGAAATTGGCGGTTGGTCAGCAGAGTGACAACCTTATTGTGCTCACCCAGACCATTAAGGATTTCGGCATAAGCAACACATAAATCGTCCCGGCGGTCAACAAGTTCCATATGCTCCTCCATAATCTTACGTTGTTTCGCCAATGGCAGACCTATTTTCTTATATAATTCACAAAGTTCGTAAAATACGCGGGCATCGTCGGTATTCAAAGCAAACGCTTTTTCCAGTTCCCTGCGGGCGGTCTGATAATCATGTTCTTTATTGGCATAATACAAGGCCAGATTACGATGTACGGTTGCGAAGCTTTCATCAAGACTGCTGCTTTGCTCCCATGCATTTTTAGCATCGCGATACCGCTTTTTATCATACAGGAAACATCCCAGGTAATAATAAGCTTTCGCATCTTGCGGGTTTTGAGCGATTGCCCGGCAAAGAACATGATATTCTGTTAACATATTGGGGAAACAGTATGCACTGTCCGCCGCCGCCGCTTTTTCCCATGCTTTCACTGCCCTGACATCACCCATAGCCTCTAAACAATAAGCTCTGAAATACCATATCATGGCATAATCGTTGCCACCGCCTTCAATATGCCCCTGTAAGATTTCCACCGCGTCGTGATATTGCCCCAGCATCATATATACCCCCGCCAGTGTAATGGCATTATGGGCGCTGCCACGCAAGATACTGATCAGCTGTGAGGACGGATAATTCCCGCCATCAAGCAGAGAAAGTTCTCTTACTGCCACAAAATCCATGGGATCAAACTGTCTTGTTTCTTTAGCCACTTTAATCGCGTCCGCATTATTCCCTAATTTCCGCAGCAGAATAACCACCGCCGCACGAGCCGCAAAGTTTTTGTAATTGACCCACATGGATTCCTTGGCATAATTCAAAGCTTCGATATATTTTGCGTTGGCAAGATAGTCGTTCCGGTCATCTGACCGGCCATTCGCTGTGTGGTATGATCGATGACTGGCCTGACGTGCGGTAATCTGCGATAATTTTAAGTATCCCTGGCTCCGCCATGCGTCACTCCAAATCGCTTTATAATAAACATCAAAAGCCTCGTCATCTTTTCCTTGATGTTCCAATGCTTTACCAAGGTTATAAAACACCTCGCCGTCATAAGGATTAGGGCTATGACGGGTTGCCGTTTTCTTGGCCGCTTCAAATAAAGCCTGCGCTTCCGCAAACTGTCCGCGACGTAGCAAAAGGTTGCCGTAAGCATTATTAATCCGCAAATCGCCCGGATTATGTTTCAATCCTTCTAGATAATAAGGATCTGGCTCGTAAGTAGCGTGCCGGTATTGTTCCAGATGGAGTCCTGCTAATAAGAGAGCTTCTCCATTGGCCATACTTTCCGGCGCGGTGATGGCGGTGGCGGGATCAGGAAGTTTCTTCAGTTCCTCTTTATCTGGCGAATAGCGTAAGGGTTTGGCATTCTCCGCCTCCACAGTCAATGTCAGTGCCCATTCCGGCGCAGTTGTAGCGATCACCTTTTCAAATACTTCGACCGGAGAAATGGGAACGATCGCTTCAAAAAGTATCTCCCTGTCATTGGTCAAAGTGATTTTGGCAGACGGCAGAGCCCTTGAAGCATAAATCTTCACATGCGCCTCGCCGCATTGGACGTGCAGCCCGGCAACAATATCTTCATTGGCACATTTGACCTCACCCACCATCTTATATGGCATGAAGGTTTGTTTGAAATTTTTGCCTGCATATGGCTGAAGCCATGTGAAATCCGGTTGATTATCCGTAAACACACCCGTCATCAGCTCTACATAAGGGCCGTCCTCATCCGTGAGATTGCGATCCCATGCCTGTCCGAATTCGCCATTACCCCAGGTCCACTGTTTTTTGCCGGGAGAAATATGGTGATCGGCAATGTGTAAGAGTCCCGCGCCAATACGATAATCATAACCGCCGACAAAATCATGGTCGGAATGGTAAGCCATGTAACTGGTCGGAACCGGTATGTTTTTATATCGTGAAATATCCACGCCGGCCGAATAATCCATTTTATAATAGGTTCCCGTTGCGATGGGAAAACGTGAGACATCGCGTTTTCCGTGATCCATAACCGCGTTTACGTCAGGCGGGAAAATTGATTGGGTCCGGTCATGAACTGCCAAGGCCGGATTGGCCCACCACAAAAAGGTCTGCGGCTCTTCCGTTGCATTATACAGCTCCCCGGAAATCTCAATGGCGGCAACGCCCTCACGTACCGTGATTCCGGTCGTAATCTTGGTACCATACATGCGGTCATATTCACTGATCCACACCGTTTTTTGATCGGGATTACTGTCGTCGATTATGTATTCCACTGGTCCAAAAGTATTGGGACGGTGATGCTGCGGCCAGTTAAACTCAATGCCGCCGGATACCCACGGCCCGGCCAGTCCCACCAGAGCCGGCTTCATAACCCGATTATAGTATACAAAATCATAGTTATTTGTCTTATCAATGGCGCGGTAAATTTTACCGCCCACTTCCGGCATTACCTGAACTTGAATGTATTCATTTTCCAAAAAAACAATCAGGTATTCTTTATCCTTCTTTTCATCGGCAATTTTATCAATAACCGGCCATGGATACACCCGGCCTGAGCTTCCCTGATAGACACGTTTTTCCAAAAACATGGGGTTTTTGTCCCGTTGGCCGACTTCATAGGTCGGTATGGACACTTTTTCACTCCAAATTCTCACTGACATATCGTTACACTCCTGTATCACTTTAAAAATTTAATAATTTACTTTCCCACATTTCCATTATGCCGGCACATTGACATTTAGGCTAAGTTGCCGAATGATTTGTGTCAGTACACTACCCCTGAAAGAGAGTCAAACTGACGTTGTGAAGATAAGGCAGGACACCGTCTTGATTGTAAAGGCGGATGGTATTACGGCCTTTTTGCAGCTTGATCAGAATCTCTCGTGCCAAATATTCGCCGCGCTTGGTTTGGCCCCAACCGCCGATGCCGCCTAAATGTGCACCGACGGCCTCGTTGCCGTTTGCTGAAACCCATGCTGTGCCGGCAACTCCGGCAAAGTAATTGATCCGCAGAATATATTTGCCAGTCATGTTTACTATGACCGGATCAAATACTATCTCGCCGCCCATCCCGCCGCCGGTCACCATATATGAGCCGTCCTGACGCACCAGAAGTTCCGCACCGCCCGACAGAATCGCCTCGTCGGCTTCCAGCGTCAACATTTCCGGCGGATTATTATCAAGGATGACAATTTGCTTGATTACCGGGGAATCCCCCGATAATTTTCGCACGATGATTTTTGATCCTCCGCCGTCCAGAATCATGGCTGTTTCAGCGGTAGTAAATACCCCGTTTGCTATGTTTCCGGGCATGTGGATCGACGCACTGTTCATGCCGTCGGAGATGACCATATCACAGGGTTCGTCCGCCGAATAAAAGAAGCGGATCGTATAGCGTTTTTTTGCGGACAAACCGGCAACCGTAAAAACGGCTCCCCCGCTTAATCGCACCGCGGATCTTGTTTCGGAAATAATCAAACGTTCGCTGCCATGAATCAGCCGCATGTTCTCCGGCCCGATGCCAATCCGCTTATTACACATATAGCCTTCGTCTATCTCCAGCTTAAGAGGGGTAACGGTTTCGGCAATATAAACACCCGATCCGCCGTGTTCAGGCAGAACCAAATCAAGCTTTGAGTTCATATTGACCCTGATTTTTTCATAGGTAATTTCATTGCCCATGCGGGTATCGCCATAAACTTCTGCTTCAAATTCCCCGGCCGGCAAAAAATCAAAATTAATGGTCACTACCCGGCTTTCGTTGGTGATGCAGCCAATTATCCATTCTGATGTACTATCATCCCATCGAAGTATTGTGGCATATTGGCCCGGATAACCGGATAACACTTTTACACCGCCATATTTTGGTTTTAAACGGCGCAGAAAATCTGTTCCTTCCCAAGCTTCCAATTGGTAAATCGATGCGGCATAATGCTGACAGCCGGAATCAAAGACTGCCGCCAACGCCATCTGATGCGCCATTGTCGTATTACGGTTTCTGTTCGAAAATCCGGTCGGGGTATAGTCCATTGGACCAGCGGCATTGCGGATAAAAGGCACTGTGCAGTTATGTTCGGCAGTGGGTCCGTCGCTCCATTTATAATGTTCCAATCCCATAATCCCTTCGCAAGTCATGAGATGTGGCCAGGTCCGGCCTTCACCCATCGGCTTAGTCGAACCGTGGAAATTGATCATCAGCTTTTGCTCCCACATAACATCAGCATTTAGCTGATAACAAGACGCTGTCTGAGCGGAATCATTTTCATAAAAATCAATTTTGACACCGTCTACTCCGAAGCTTTTCCACAGCGGCAGAAGCTCATGGGAAGTTTCCGGCGTTTTTATGCTATGCATCGACGTCCATATCCACGGCGATATGCCCCGAGTGTGAGCATAATCACAAAACTCCTTGATCCATGAATAATCCCAGCCCTCATCCAACAGGACAGCCTCAAAACCCATGGCCTGAGCGAAATCCACATACTGTAAGGCTTCGGTCAGGATCTGGGCACCAAAATCGGCTGCCCACCAGGCCCATACCGTACGGGCGGGTTTAATCCAAGATGTATCCGCGATCACCGGCGGCGGATTTAAGTTATAATTCAGTGTTGCGTTGACAACTCCGTTCAGACTATCCTCAACCAACAGGTATCTCCACGGCGATTGAAACGGTAATGGCGAATGAATCGACTTACCGCCTTCCTCCGGCGCAAATGCAAGTTTTAGGGTGGCAGCGGATGTTCCGCGTAAATGGCTGATGCAGTATGACCCGTTCGTGTTGAGAACATTGGCTTCATTAACCATTACCCACATTTCCTGTTCGGGGGCATGAATCAGTGCGGGCATTCCATATCGCCGTCCGTCGTGGCCAATACCCCAAGTAGTTGCATTGTACACGCCCTCATAGGAAGCCACCCAGTCCTGAAGCCATAGTTTGGCAAAAGCTTGCGGAAAGGAAAATTCGGTGGTTTCGCAGTGAACCAGAATAAATTCTCCCCGCTCGGGTATTTCATAACGGAATGCCGCGCCGTTGTCGTATGCACGCAACCGCAGCAGCAAGGTAACTTCGTTTTTTACAAAAGAAAGTGTCAGCTCATTAGCCTTGTTTTCATAGACTTCCTTCTTGCCGGCCGGAATGGAATAGGTTTCGCAGATGCTGACTGTATCCTGACTATCAAACTTAAGCCCTTCGGTAAAACTCCCCCGGCTGGTCGTTATCCCCAGTCCTGCGGGTTCAGTAATTGATCTGCCGTTCTTTTCAACCACATAAAACAGACCGCCTTGTTGATCAAGTCCGACCGACAGCATCAGGCTGCCGTTTGGTGATTTTACATTCCACATATAAGTTCCTCCGAGTATATTGTTTATTTATTTGAAACTGTTCAGTAAGTCTGTGCATTTGCTGTGCAGGCTGTAAGAAAGTGCCTACTTTACAGCTCCGCTTACGGTCATTGCCTTTTCTACCCTCTCACTAAACAGGCAGTATAACAATACGGTGGGGAGGCTGGCAATTACCATGGCTGCGCCCATAGCTCCCCAATCGGTAGTAAACTCACCCTGAAAGAACAAAAGACCAAGCGGCAAAGTCTTGAGCTTATCCCTGGTCAGCATAATCAGGGCCAAGTTGAACTCATTCCACACACTAAGAAAAATGAATATGGCAACCGTGGACAGAGCGGCTTTCAGGTTAGGTAAGATAACGCGGAACAGGCAGACAAATACATTTGCACCGTCGATACAGGCCGCCTCCTCCAGTTCAAAAGGAAGACTGCGCAAGGCCCCATACAGCACCATAATTGAAAAAGACAGGTTGAACGCCGCATACGGAATTATGACCGACCACAGCGTGTTGTTGAGGTGCAGATCCCGAACCAGTACGGCCAGCGGGATCAGGATGACCTGCATCGGAATGAACAAACCAATGCTGGTGAACATGCGCAAACCATTCTGTCCCCGGAAACGCATTCGTGCCGTGGCATAAGCGAACAGAATGGAACAGGTCAGCGTGATCGCCAGTACTGCAACAGCCACCAGTAGACTGTTTCGGAAATAGACCGGTAGATCAAAGGACTCCCACGCCTTGACATAGTTCTGATATCTGAATACCGTAGGCAGGCCGAAAGGATTGTCGATAAAAATCTCCTGATTGTTTTTAAAGGAATAGAAAACCATCCATATCAGAGGATACAGGGAAATCACGGCATAAATTATCAACAACATTCGGGAGCACACAAGTCCTACCGAAAAACGCTTGGACATAACTTTTTCCTCCTAAGTGTAAACAATTTGTTCACGAGCTACCAGTCGGTTGATGATTAACGACACCAGCAGGCATTGAAGCACTAAAACGGTCGCCACCGTGCTGCCATACCCGTACTGCCCCATCCGGAAGGCGGCACGATGCATCAGGTAGGTGAGTGTGTAGGTATCATAGCCGGGGCCGCCTCCCGTCATAATGTACATATTGGAAAAGGCGTTCAGGCCACCGGTGATAGCAATGATCAGGCTGTATTTGTAGGTTTCCTGCAGCAGCGGGATGGTGATATACAGATGGGCTTTGGTTCGGCTGCAGCCATCCAGCACTGCTGCCTCATAATAGTCGCCCGGCACGGCGTGCGCCGCCGAAAACAGCATGATAAACTGATAGCCCATATATTGCCACATATTGACAATGGCAATCGCGAATATTGCGGTGGTAGAGCCGGAAAGCCAATCCTGTCGGTAGTCCATTCCCAGCATTTCAAACAACTGATTGATCAGACCGTTTTCCGCGTTGTAAGCAGAAAGCCACAATTGACACACCACCGTAACCGAGAGCACTGTGGGAATGAAATAGGAGATGCGCAGAAACCGCCTGGTGCGTCTTCCTGTATTCAACACTGACAACGCCAATATGGTGGCTAATGGTATCTGCAGCACCAGCAGTACCAGCGCAAACAAAGCTCCGTTTTTAAGTGCCACATAGAATATGTGGTCGTCAAACAGCCTGCGGTAGTTGTCAAGACCTGTGAAAATCATGGGGTTGATGCCGTCCCACTGGGAGAAGCTGTGTACCACCACGATACCGATGGGATAGATCACCATGACCAGGAATAAAACCAAGGCAGGAAGCACCATTACCACGATATGCCACGGTCGTGAAAAAAACTTACGCATAACTGTATCCTCCATTTGTTACTTGAATCTATGGCTGAGTATTCTTTGATTACCTTTATATTGTATAAAGAGCAATAGTTAAAGTATATGGAATTATCGCGATAAAACCGGAAATATCGCATCGTTTTGAGAAAGTAGCCCGATTAGGGCAGATTTCGAATGTCTTAGGTTATGAGGGCAGAAGTGCGTAATAATCCGTGGTATCATGGGGGCAAAAAAACCGCTGGAGAACCAGCGGCACCAGATCAAGAACTCCTATCATCTTTACGGAAGATCCTCATAATAAGACGGGGAACAGCCGTAGTGAGCCTTGAAGCATTTACTGAAATAGGCGGGGTCATTGAAGCCCACCATCCCGCTTGCCTCAGTTACATTTCGCCCTTCGTCCCGGATCAAGATCAGAGCGGCCTGCATACGCACCTCCTTCAGGTAGGCGGCCGGGTTGCACCATCCGGCCTGTTTGAATAGCTTGCGTATATACCCCTCGTTCACAAACATATTTTTAGCTAAGGAAGCAATGTTAAAATCACTGTCAGCGTAATTCTCCTCGATACGCCGACGCGCCTCCCAAGCTTTACGCTGTATCCGGGTTGTGCCCTTTTGGGCTATTCCGTCAAGTACACAGCGATACATCTCCCGCAGCCACTCAAGCAGGGCTTCGGGAGTATCCATCCGGCCAATTTCTGTGTATGGTGAAAAGTCAGCCGGGAACACTGTTTCATAGGCTACTCCGGCACGCTTCAGCTCTTCCAGACACAGGGTGATAAGCCCCAGTGTCTGATTCTTCATCCCCTCCTGAGGCACGCCGCTGGATTCCATGTCGCTTATATATTGGATCAGCAAGCCGTCAATGACCTCGGCATACCCGTCACGCAGGGCATTCACCAGTTCTCGCCGCACTCTGTGGGGTGCGGTCGTCTGCCCGTCTGCACTACGGTATTGAATAAAACCCCATTCCCGCGTAAAATGCTCTGCCTCTGCAAAGCCATCCTCTTGGTACTGGACACACCGTGCCGACTGCCGCTCCCGGATGCGGCCTATGACCGCATCCAAACATCGAGTCAAAGTCTCGACATCCACTGGCTTTACCAGAAAGTCCGCAATACCAATTTTCAACGCAGCCTGAGCATAGGCGAACTGGTCGTGCGCACTGATGAGTACCACCTCGCACTCGGGCTGCAATCGCTTGACTTCTCCGGCACAATCCAGCCCATTCATCAACGGCATCTCAATGTCTGCCAGCATCAGGTCCAGCCGGGTATTATCTGCTATTGATACCGCTTGCCTTCCATTGACCGCCTCCAGAAAATGCAATTCTCCATAGTGCCGCCAGTCAACGACTTGTAACAGGTAGCGACGGAATATATCTTCATCGTCAACAATCAGGATCTGCATGCCTCATTCCTCCATTTCCGCTTTGTATCGTTTGGGCAGCGTGACTGAAACCGTAGTTCCATAATCCTCAGTACTCGCAATATGAATCGTAGCCGCACCCCCAAAATAAAGCTCCAGACGTTCCCGCACATTTTTCAGACCAAATCCGGAACTGCTCTCCTGATCCAGCAGACTGCTTTGCCGGGCAAGATTCATTCCCACACCATCGTCCGTCACCCGTATCACGATATGATCCTCCTCTTCGGTTACCTGCACTAACAGACTGCCGCCGTTTCGCGGTTTCAGACCATGTACGATGGCATTTTCCACTATAGGCTGGATGGTCATCTTGGGTAGGTTGTATAAAGCCACTTCGGGATTGCATATAATACCTACCGAAAGACGATCCCGATAGGCCAGGCACTGAATGTCCAGATATTTTTCTACACAGGCCAGCTCCTCTTGGATAGACAAGCTATTACGTCCGCCGCTGAGACTGTATTGATAGTGTTCCGCCAAGGATTTTGTCGCCTTGGCGGCAGTTTCTCCCTCGCCCATAACGCACAGGGTATAGATGGTGTTGAGAGTGTTATACAGGAAATGAGGCTTGATCTGATTTTGAAGCAGGGCAATCTCTTTCTGAGCCTTCTCACGCTGCTCCAGAGTTACCTTTTCTAACAGCTCGTGTATCCTGTCCAGCATATGATTGAATCCTTGGGCTAACACCCCTACTTCATCGTTCGTTTCCACCGTACTGTGCAAAAGCAGGTTATCGTATGTCACCTGCCGCATTTCATCGGTCAAGCGCAGTATGGGCAGGGTGAGCTTGTTAGACAGGTGACGCGCAAAGGTGATGGACAGTACGGCCCCCAGCACACCCAAGCCTAGCATCACCAACAGCAGATTAACAGTGCCGGCAAACAGATCCTTGGCCGGCACGGTGTAAACCAGTTCAAAATTCAAATCAGGTATAGCCTGACGGTAGCCCACCACCGGATTCCATCCATTCCAATCCCAAAAATTTCCATTGGAATTCATGGAATCCGTGGCATCTGTGGAGGCACTTTTCCCTGACGGTTGACCAATCATTGTTTTATCGACGGCAGACAGTACTGTGCCGTCAGTATCACAGAGGATAAGGGTGGAATTGTCAATATATTTCAACTTATCCAGCATATCGGCCAGTTGTTTTTCCGGAATAGCCAGATATAGATATCCCAATGTCTTACCGTCTTGGATACGTATGATTCGCTTACCCATCATCATCACCGATCCCATCTCCTGTGGTAAGCCACTTGGGCTTTGAATCATCCCTAAAAAGAGAGACCTGCCCGAAGCATCGTCGAGTATTTTATTATGTTGTGTGAGAAAATCCTGGTCTAAACGCGACTCAAGCTCCCGGCTGGTAGCATACACCTGTCCGGCAGTGTCGACAAATAACATGGATTCCACGTCTTGATATACCCGACTAATCAAAAAAAGTTGGACAGTGATGGCATTGTACCGAGTCAATGCCGTTTTCTCCTGCGGTTCCTCGTTCAATGTCGATTCCTGATTCATACTTAACATAACCGAGTTGGAGCAACTCTTCATCGCCGCCACCAACTCGTGCAGCTGCTTGTCTGCCATCTGGACATTATTGAGCAGAAAGAATTGGGTTTGTTGCTGAATGTCACTGCTCACGGCTACCGCCGTGCTGATGAGCAGGATGCACCACATCATCACTAACAGCAAGATATGAGCCCTTATCATTTTATTGCGGATGTCCCGGCGTCTTTTTTCAGAATGCACCCTTTTCATCTTTCCCTTATCCTCACAGAATATGCCCGGTTCCGCATTTTCTTACATTCTTTGCCCAGACCTGCTGAACAGTTACCAATCCACAATTAGTATCTCCGGTTTTACCCGATTAATCCTGTTTCAAAACTTATAATTCCGCTCCTTCACACCCTTTAGTTAAGTAGCTTCGCAGGCAGGCCTGCGATATGCATGGGTATGAGCGCGATACCGGACAAATGGACAGCGCGTTCATTTTCATTGAAAAGTCTCAGCGAGTTTTCACCCTTTTCCATGTCAATCAGTATTTCAGCGGCCTCGCGGGTATTCCAATGGGGAAAGCCCCAAGGGAAGCCCCAACCGCTCGTGATGTGCAGATTGGTTACATAGGTTTTGCTGCTGTTCACTTGAATATAAATATCCCGATTTTCCCCGGCATAATATTCAAACCTCAACAGATATTTGCCGCTGTGCGGCAACCGGATACCGGCAAATACCGCCTCACCGCCATTACCCAGTCCACCGATCCTCAATCCGCCGTCGTCACTGCGCACCAACTCCGCCCCGCCGGAGAGCCGCGCCGTCTCAGCACCCAGGAACATCTCCTGCGGTGCACCGTCAAGATTATCGATGACATGCAGTTTTTCAAGCACCGGCACACAGCCGCCGGTCCGGCGCAGCGCAAGGGTATTGTCCCCTTCCGGTAGCCGCAATGCAACATTCGATGAGATGAATATCCCATCCGCGCCACTTTGGGGCATGTTGATCTCATAGGTATCCGTGCCATTATTAATTGAGAGCATCCAAGGAGCTGCGGCCGCATAAAACAAGCGAACCGTGAACCATCCTTCTGCTTCCGTCTTCACCGAGAATGCAGCACTGCCATATAGCATAATACCCGCCTGTCCGTTATCAAAAACAAATGGTTCACTGCCCAGACGCGTTATCGCCGTGGCCGCCGTATATTCGACACGTTTTTTGTCCGCATAGCCTGAGCAGACACCTTCCGGCAAGGCATCAATCGTTTGGGCTATGTATACACCTGCACCGCCGGCATCTAACAGAGGCAGCTCAAGCGTGTCACGACAGGTCACTCTGCGGCGGGTTACCCGCATCAATTCTCCGCTGAGATCATCTTCGTATATGTCCGCTTCAAACTCTCCTGCAGGCAAAAAGTCTAATGTGATACGCAAGGTCATAGCACGGTTCGTGATACAGCCGATGATCCACTCATTCTTCACCCAACGTAGGATGGCCGCATGGTGTCCCGGATATCCGGACAGGACTCTGACCCCTTCATACACCGGCTTCAGGCGACGCAAAAAATCTGTCCCTCGCCATGCCTCCAGATAATAGATACTGGCCGAGATATTCGTCGCCCCGGATTCGAAAACCGCTGAAAGAGCCATCTGGTGAGCCAAGGTGGTGTTACGGTTGGGATTAGAAAAACCAGTAGGGGTGTAATCCATAGAACCCACTACGTTTCTGGTAAAGGGAATGGTGCAATTGTGCTGCGCATCCGGCAGGCCACGCCAGTTGTACCACCGGTAGTGCTCCATCCCCAATATGCCTTCCGCCGTCATCAGGTGGGGCCAGGTGCGCCCCTCACCCATACATTTAGTCGCCCCATGAAAATTGATCATCAGTTTATACTCGGCCATCAAATTGGCAATCATCTCATACTGCCACATGGTATGCTGCGAGTCGTTATGAAAGAGATCGACCTTCAGTCCGTCCACACCGCAGGAAGCCCACAGCGGTATCTTTGCTTGCGCTTTTTCCGGCGTGTCAATATATTGCATGGCGCTCCATAGCCATATCATGACATTTTTGGAATGGGCGTAAACGCATAATTCCTTTAACCAACTGATATCCCATTCGGCATCCACAGTCACACCTTCAAACCCGATGGCTGCGGCAAAATCGACATAGCGCTTCTGTTCCGAAAACATCTGGACTGAATTAAAATTCTCCCACCAAGACCACAGACAGCGCCCCGGTCTGATCCACTCTGTGTCCGATATGGCTGAAGGTGGGTTCAGATTGTAGTTCAATGTTGTATTCACCAGCTCATTCAGTCCTGCTGTCACAATAGCCACCCGCCATGGTGTATGGAACGGCAGAACGCTTGGAATAGGAGCGCCCTTTTCTTCGGGAGCAAAATATATCCGCATGTCACGTCCGCCCATGCCCCGCAGATGGCAAGAGCAGTAGCTACCATTGGTGTTATAAACGTTTGCTTCGGTTAGCATCACCCATAGATCATCTTTTCTTTCGTGGAACAGACAGGGCATCCCGTAATCACGCCCTTCGGTATCCGTCCAGTCAGAGTGATCATAAGTGCCCTCGTAAGTTTCTACCCAGCCCTGCAGCCAAATGTCGTCAAATCCATCCGAAAGTCGAAAGCTGGTCACCTCGTGGGCCACCTCGAATCCGCTGCCATCAGCCGGAATCTCATCGGGAATCTCATACCGGAATGCTGCGCCGTCATCATAAGAGCGCAGTCGCAACACCAAGATGTAACCGCCACAAATAAAGTGCAATGCCATCTCGTTTGCCCGATTTTCATACACGGCCTTTTTGCCGGCGGGGAGGGTATATTCCTCGTTTATGATTTTCCTTTCTTCCTTTATGAATATAAAATCCCTGGTAAAATCACCCAAGCTGCATACCAGACCCAGCCTGCTTCCATCCAGAACCTGCCTGCCGTTACGATATACCGAGTACATCAGCTCACCTTCACCTGTAACCCAAACCTTTAATAGCACGATCCCCTTCGGCGAAGTAATTTCCCACATGTCCATTCCTCCTAGTATAATAATTGTATGACGAACAAAGGATCCCGTTCCTTTTTTCACCACTAATATACACCTTGCATGGTACTTATTCAAGATATTGAAATAAAACGACACGGTATTTCTGATTTTATCACGAAAATTCCATATACTTTATTTATTGCTCTTTATACAATAATGATGTGGCCGAGGTACTCTGCCATAAATTCAAGTATTATAATGGAGGGATTAAAATGAAGAAGATGAAAAAATGGCTTTGTGTTGTTCTGGTGTTATCCATGGTGCTGCTCTGCGCCTGCGACAGCAATCAGAATCCGGCCCCGCAGACTGATGTGGATACCGAAAGTTCCGGCAGTACTGAGAACTTAACGCCGGAAGCAGGTGAAGTTCCGGAAGCGGATGAAGAACACGAGCCGGTAACCCTGCGCGTGTATATGCGTTATTCTGATGATGACACCATCCTGCCCTACGACTACATGGTGGAAAAGCTGGCTGAGGAGATGCCTTGGGTGACCTTGGAACTGGATCCCCAGGCATCGGACGACAATGTGAAAATCAAATCCTATGCCGCCACCGGCGATATGCCCGACATCTTTACCGCTACTGGTGTGGAGCTGATTGATACTCTGATTCAGTCCGGCAGCGTCGCTAACCTGACCGAATATGCCGAAAGCAGCGGCTTTGCCGATAAGGTACTGCCCAGCAGTAAAGCGAAGCTGTACCATACGGATGGCCAGATCTATACCTTGCCCTATTCCGGCACGGAAACGGCCTTGCTGTATGTGAACCAACAGTTATTCGAGGATAATGGTATTAAGATCCCTGAAACCATCGATGAAATGATAGACGCTGCCATCGCGTTCAACCAATTGGATATCATCCCCATGGCTCTTTTTGCCAAGGAAAAATGGAGTGGGATGGCCTTTGTTGAGATGATGATTACCAGATACGTACCCTCAGGTTTCCTCGGACTAGACAACGGTACCACATCCATCGATGATCCGGGCTACCTGCAAGGTGCCCAAGCGGTGCTGGATTTGGTGGATGCAGGCTTCTTCCAGGATGGGGCCACCAACGCAGGCTATGAGGAAGCTGCGGCAATGTGGTATGATGAGCAGTGCGCCATGTTCATGAACGGCTACTGGGAGATCCCCACCGCTACTGAGAATCTGGGCGACAAGGTTACATGGATACCCATCCCTGCCGCAACAGCCGAAGACTATGAGGAATCTCAGTATCACTTTGTAGGTGGTTACGGAGCGGCCGGCGGTCTTGGAGTCTCGCCTTATTCCGAAAATTACGACACCGCTGTTGAGGTGGCCGCTTTCATAGCCGAAGCATTTGCCGAATATAATTATAACCAGCGCGGTACCGTCCTGATAGCCCTTGATGTTGAGAAGGAACTGCAGGTAGAACTGTCACCTATGATGAACAAACTGGCGGATTATGTCCCTGAAATCAACGAAACAACTATGCTGTTTGGTCTCACTAATACCGAACTCTCAGTCACTGTACAGGATGAATGCCAACGTTTGATTGCCGGCAACGTCACTGCGGAGGAATTCGTTGAAAACATCAGACAGGCCATCGGTCAATAAAGGACGATTGCAAGGCGGAGGTGCCGGGTTACTTTACTGACAATATCAAAACACTGACAGAAAACATCCTTATAGCCTGACATATATATGACAATGTGTTGCACGTAGATTGCGCATCACATTGTCATATGTCATTATTCCCCAATGTACGTTTTCTATGTAAGCTCCGTTTCCATCTTGACTTCCATCTTGACTTCTATCTTGACTTCTATCGCAAGCCATGCTATTATCATGGCACATATAGACCATTTATCAAGTACGCACTTTTTCGTTATATAGTACCCAAAAAGATACTAAGAAACTGTGAAGGTACTGAACAGTTACCCTATTCAGCAGGTCACTAAGGAGGAACTCCTGATGAATCGTTGTGTATCAGAATACCGCTGCCCCGTTGGAACCGCACTTGACCTAATTGGCGGCAAATATAAGTCCCTGATCATCTGGCATTTGATAGCTTCCACTATGCGCTTTGGGGAACTTCATAAGCTCATCCCGCAGGCCACGCCCAAAATGCTGACCCAGCAGCTGCGGGAATTGGAAGAAGATAATCTGATCATCCGCACCGTATATCCCGTAGTGCCGCCGAAGGTGGAATATTCCCTGACGGACTTAGGCCGCAGCATGCAACCGATCCTGTCCGCTATGTACGATTGGGGGACAGGTTACTTAGAAATAAACGGCCTTGAAGCGAACTGCTCCATGACCATGCCCTCATGAGCGAGAGGATTATGTTGAATATTACCGGCTTGGATATGCCGAGGATGAAGGAGCAGGATTACGATGAGTTATAACGGAAAAAAAGCGATGATTGCCATGAGCGGAGGTGTTGACAGCTCAGTCGCCGCTTTGTTATCGGTAGAATGCGGACTGGATTGCGTCGGCAGTATGATGAGGCTCTTTTCCAACGAGGACATCGGCGAAGAACGGGAAAATACCTGCTGTTCTTTAGCGGACGCCGAGGACGCCCGCGCCGTGGCGTATAAGCTGGGGATGCCATTCTATGTTTTCAATTTCAAAGATGAATTTGACAAGCGGGTCATGCATCACTTTGTCGAAGCCTATCAAAAAGGCGAAACGCCCAATCCCTGTATTGACTGCAACCGCTATTTAAAATTTGACAAGCTGCTCCGCCGCGCTGAGGAACTTGACATCGATTATGTCGTTACTGGTCACTACGCAAGGACTTCGCTTGACGGCGGAAGCGGGCGGTACCTTTTGAAGAAAGGCATCGATACATCCAAAGATCAAAGCTATGTCCTATACGCCATGTCGCAGGAACAGCTTGCCCGCACCCTTTTCCCGGTCGGCGAAATACATAAATCACGGGTGCGCGAGCTTGCCGCCGAACATGGATTTATCAATGCCAAAAAACACGACAGCCAGGATATCTGCTTTGTGCCGAACGGGGATTACGCCGAGTTCATACGGCTGCATACCGGACGCGAATGTCCCAAAGGACGATTTGTCGATATCCAGGGCCATGACCTCGGTGAACATAAAGGGATCATTCATTACACGGTTGGCCAGCGGCGAGGACTTGGCTTATCGGCGGCAGAACCCTTATATGTGTGTGATATCTGCGCTGAACATAACACTGTCGTGGTCGGCCCGGAACATGCCCTGTACCAAAAGTCCTTGACTGCGCATGATATCAACTGGATTGCCGTCGGCAGCCTTGACGCGCCGATCAGAGTCACCGCAAAGATTCGCTATAAGCACAAGGAACAGCCCGCCATGGTATGGCAGCTTGATGAAGATACGATACGGGTAGAATTTGACGAGCCACAACGGGCGATTACCAAGGGACAGGCGGTTGTGCTGTATGACGGCGATATTGTTATCGGCGGCGGGACAATTCTTTGATCCCGTACTTCAGATCAGCATTCTTCTGTCGCCAATAATACTTTACCGCACCTCTGATAACAGGCCGATTATCTGGGTTACTGTTCAGATCCGTTCAGATCCTTGCCGAAGTGCATCAAGCTGTTACTTCACTGTTATTTCACTGTTACTTATCTGGGTCTGTTCAAGGCGAAAAAGGAGGGCAGGGTTGATTATTTACATATCTATGATAGAATAAAGTATCGCCAACAAGCCGGAGGTACGTATGAAAAAAGTCAGTTTCCTAATCTTTGCCATTCTCTTCCTCATTATCTGGGTATTTCCGAGTTCCCTTTTCGAAGAAGGCCGGAATATTTTTGATTATGCCAGGATAACCGATATTGACTATCAAGCGGTAGTCGTCGATGAACCTGGCAGCCACGGCAAGGTCGTTATCACGGAACGGCTGACCTTTGATATCCATGCTGCATCCCGCAGCAATCTATTCTGGGAGCTGTGGCGGGATCTGCCGGAAAGCTATGTTGACGGCGTTAAAGTTGAGTATCAAGTGAACTCGGTGAAACAGATATTGGATGACAAGACAGAGGTCATCTATGATCAAAGTCCGCAGTTATATTGGGAGGACGGAGATTATGTCAGCCAGAACAGCTTCCTTGGCCCGGGAAAGTGGTTTCATAGCAAAGGCCCCTATAATGAAGATGCAAGACAGTACGAATGCGTTTTATTCTATGTTGACGGATTATATCGGGAAACGGTCGTCTTTGAGATTGAATATGAAATGGTCAACGCTTCCTTGCGTTATAACGACTGCTCGGAGCTCTATCTGGCTCTTTATGGCGGCAACACCATCAAACATCTGGAGTCGGTGAAAGGCCAGATCCTGATTCCGGAAGAACTTATGCCGGAGACCGGGAATTACTATGCCTATACCTATGGCACAAACGCGAATGAATTTCCCTTCACCGAATCAAAAACCGTCAATCCAGGCTACCATAGCTTTCTGTTTGAACTGAATCAATCGCAGCTGTCGTTCAGACCGTATAACCGCTACATTGAATTTGACCTGGTGGCATATGGGGAAGATAAACATCGCTTTACCCAATATGCATCGGTTAATGACTATTCCCATGAAGATGTGCTGAACGAACTCAGAGAAGCACAGACTGCCTTTATAACATTACCCGGTACGTTCTTCCTGATTAAAGCCGTGCTGTTTTTCGTTTTCATGGCAGGCACTGGTGTAACGATAGTGTTGACATTATTATATGACAATAGAATAAGGCGGAAACATAATTTCTTTAAGCCACGGAATACCGTCGACCATTTCTGGGGGATGCCCAGTGAACTGGATCCTGGTTTCGCGGCCGCTTTGGTATTTTGTAAGCACCGTAAATCCGACCGCCTTCACGACGGATATACCGCTGTCTTGCTAAGCCTGGTACGTAAAGGCTATATAGAACTGGCTAAAATATACCAATCCAAAGACTGGAATCCTGACAATGTGAAAATTGATGTCAAGTACCGGCCTGGACAAGTGCCGACCCCGATGCCGGAAGCAGAACCGGGCCAATATCAGCCGTATCAGGACATTAGCAATCTACCACCGCTGACTCCGACGGAAGAACTGTATTTTAATTTAATTATCAGGCATTCACACGGTTTGGATATCTCCATGGATATGTTTCAGCAACAGGTTGCCGAGGATCATGAACATACCAATGCATTTGTAAGGAGTGTCAAAAATACCATCAATCATATCGGCTTGCAGCAGGGATATTTTCAGCTGGCTCAGGTCGATAAACTGAAAGAAAAGACCCGTAAAATCGCTTTGAGACTTGGCGTGGTCGGTTTCCTGCTGTTGATAGCCGGAAACCTGATCTCCTATCAAACCCGTCTGGATTTGATATATGGTTCGATCTTTATCCTGGGTCTCAGCCTTATTGCTTCCGCATTTTACCTGCATAAGGCCGCCCCAAAGTATATTTTGCTTACGCAGCAGGGGGAGGATGAATATGCTAAATGGCGGGGATACTATAATTACCTGAAGTCCTCGCAGATGGATCAGCGGACGATGAATGATTCGGTTATGTGGGAACATAACTTGATTTATGCGACGGCCTTCGGCATTGCCGATAACGTCATCAGCGTTTTGCGGATCCGCCCTGAAGAAACATCGGCCAGTCCGGTTCTCCGCAACCCTTATTACCGCTCAAGGCATTTCCACTCCCACGGGCATTCCTTCAGAAGCGCTACCCACGGCGTATATTCCGGCGGTGGCGGTGGCGGCGGCTATGGCGGCGGGCGCGGCGGCG
>DBDJ01000050.1 GCA_002293525.1 Lachnospiraceae bacterium UBA935 | reverse complement strand
TGGCTGGCCCGGCCTCGGCGGCTGGCCCGGTCCGGAACCCGGAGGGCACCACTTGCCGGGGGTCGGCTGACACCATGAACGGTTTCCATCCGTACAAATCACACTGTTACCTACATTAAAACATAAACTCGGCCTGTCAAAATCCATACAAACTCCTGAAATACCCTTTTTTACATCATATGACAGGTTTCGACTCGGCGTGACTTAGGTAACTATTCAAAAACTGGCATTTTATGCCTTATTTCGCAACAGAAAACCACTTAATGGAGGGTTCATTAAAACAGCGGTGCCGCCAGCCTGAGCAACGCGTCAATAAAGCCCCCGAAGAAACTGCTTTTCACATTGCCAGGAACAATCTGCCGGCACTTAAGAACCGTTTCCAGCAGATCGGCTTTCAGATCGGCTATCATTTCGGTCCGGTACAGATAAATCCCGCATTCAAAATGTAAATATAAGCTACGGTAATCCATATTAATCGTACCCACTACCGCCGTCTCATCATCACAAACAATACTTTTGGCATGCATGAATCCGGGCGTATACTCATATATCCGGACACCGGCCTTGATCAGCGGACCATAATAAGATCGGGTAAGACGGAATACCAGTTTTTTATCTGGTATCCCCGGCACCACCAGCCTCACGTCGACCCCTCTTTTGGCCGCCATGCATAAAGCTCCCTTCATTTCATTGTCAATGACCAGATACGGCGTAAATATGTAAACATAATTACAGGCACAGTTCAAGATCTCGATATACAGATTCTCGCCCACCGTTTCCTCGTCAAGCGGACTGTCACTGAACGGCTGGACATAACCGTCGGTTATGAATTCTTCCGGATGGAAGGCATGCGGAAGAAAGTCTGCTAAAACATCCTTTTCTTTCCGGAACGCCTGCCATATTTCCAGGAACATCAGCGTGAAACTCCAGACGGCATCTCCTTTTATCCTTACCCCGGTATCTTTCCAGTGTCCGTATCTTTCCACTTCATTGATATATTCATCGGCAAGGTTAATCCCGCCCGTATATGCCGTATGGCCGTCAATCAGCAAGATTTTCCGGTGATCCCGGTTGTTGATCACCAGCGAAAAAAGCGGGATAAACGGATTAAACGCCATACATTTGATGCCCTGTGCCTCGCAGTCTCTGGCAAATCTTGCCGGCAGGTGCAGAAGCGATCCGACATCGTCGTAAATCAAACGGACTTCCACTCCCTCAGCCGCTTTCCTTTTCAATATTTCCAATATCCGGTTCCACATGATACCTTCTTCAATGATAAAATACTCAAGAAAGATAAACTGCTTGGCCTTTTCCAGATCACTGACCATAGCTGCAAACATATCCTCACCGATCTTATAGTAATCAGCGGCAGTATTCTTAAAAACCGGATAATCACTTTTCCGGTGCAGGTAGCGTGCGGTTCCCGCCACCCGCGCATCCAGGCTATTTATTTCCGCCATTACGTCCATATCCTGCTTCAATCCGGAAACCAGCCTGCGGTGTTCTTTCTCCAGCCGCCCGCGCAGCCTTCTGGTCGGCCGCTTATTCCCGAAAACCAGATAAAAAAGCCCGCCAAACAGCGGCACGGTCATAATCAACACGATCCAGCCGATTTTATAAGCAGAATTGTCCTCCTTCACGACAATAAACAAAATAATCAAAATACTTAAGATCCGGAAGACCACGCTTACCGCCGCAGAATATTCAGTCAGCCGGATCAGAAAAAACAGCGACCAGCCAAGCTGCAGAAGGAACAGCGCGGCAGTCAATAAAATTTTACTGACAAAAATTTTTAAATATTTCATCTTTACCCCATGTCCGCTGCACGGACGCGACATTAACAGTGGAAGCTTTTTATATTATATGACACAGTTTTTATATGTAACAGATACTGACAATATTCAAACCTACTTACCAATATAATATAGAAATGTCAGCACCGCAAGCAATAGTTACTGTTTACTGTGTAGTAGCGGCGTATGCACTTCGGCCAGGCTGAGAACAGTAACGGCTCGGGTGCCGGAGGGCTGAGCGGTCGGATTTTCTCTCTGGACGCTAGTTTATAGCGCTTCGGGGAACCCATAGCATGCAGTCTCGCCCAGAGGGGCGCCGCTTTCTTTGGTTTCCTCTGCGTTGGCACTGCGGCGTCCGCCGAGACAACCGACTGTCCAGCCCCCCGGTTCCCGAGCCCCCCTATAACCAGTAACCAGTAACAAGCAATGTCCTTGTTTACAAAATTGCCACAAAGGTAGTATACTGTTTCCAGAACATCCTGTTGTATCCCTTACGGAGGTTCTACCTGCAACAGCTATATTCAAGAGCGGAGGAAAGCCCATGAATTTTTCACCCAACAGTACTTTTCTTTATGTTTTAGCAGTTCTGGTCATCTTGTTTATCATCGTGCAGTCCCTTTTCTTTCTTGTCAGGGCTTACCGACGGGCCCAAAATCTGGGAATGGACATGAGGCAGATCCGGAAAATCATCGCGTCCACGGCCTTGTTTACCATTGCTCCGGCTTTTTCCATTCTTCTCGGCGTCATTTCCCTGTCGAAATTTCTGGGCGTCCCTTTGCCTTGGATCCGCCTCAGCGTGGTAGGAGCGATAACTTATGAAACACCTGCCGCCACCTCGACGGCAACGGCACTGGGCATCTCCCTGTCGGAAACCATTACCGATCCCAAGGTCTATTCGGCAATCGCTTGGGTGATGACCCTTGGTATCATGCCCAGCATTGTCCTGGTGCCGATTCTTCTGCGCCGGATCCAGAACGGGCTGGTCAAGCTGAACAGCAAGGATTCCAAGTGGGGAGACCTTTTTATCACCTCCATGTTCCTGGGTATGATCGCCGCTTTCTTAGGCCTGGTCTTTGCTGATATCCGTAGCGGGCTTCCCGGTTTTATCCCGATCTTTGTTCTGCTGTTTTCCGCCCTGCTGATGGCTGTCTGCGGGCTGCTGATTAAAAAATGCCATATGAACTGGCTGGAAAACTTCGCCCTGCCCATCAGCATGCTGGGAGGGATGGTTTTTGCCGTTATCATCACCCCGCTTATTGTCCGTTAGAATAAAAAGTTAAATTCTAAGAATTCGATATAGTAATGTAAAGCTATTAAAGTAAAGGAGCCTTAAATGAAAAATACCTACATTGAAAAAACGCATCTTTACGGGAAAATATGGATATGGACAGCAGCCGTGCTGATCCTCGCTGTTCCCTTGGCCATCTGCATTGTCTATGATGCCTGGCCGGGGCTTACTCCGGTTTTTATAGGACTGCTGGGCGTCGCCCCGATCTTCTGGACGGTCGGCACGATTGAAGTCGTAACCTTTACCCCGATGCTGGGAACCGGCGGTTCTTATCTTGGCTTTGTGACAGGCAACCTGACCAGCCTGAAAGTACCGGCTGCCTTAAATGCCATGGAAAGCGCCAAAGCCAAACCGAATACCGAAGAAGGCGAAGTGATTTCGACGATTGCCGTGGCTACCAGCTCCATTGTCACCACGCTGATCATCGCCGCCGGAGTCTTTCTGCTGACTCAGCTGTCGCCGGTCCTTAACTCCCCGGTACTGGTTCCGGCTTTTGAAAATATCCTGTCTTCCTTATTCGGCGGGCTTGCCGTCGTGTACGTCAGTAAAAACTGGAAAATAGCTGTTGTCCCCTTGGTATTTATGGTAACGCTCTTCCTGCTTGTCCCGTCGTTAGCGTCTTCGGTAGGGATCCTGGTTCCGGTCGGTTCGCTGATCACGATCGGGGCGGCACGGTTATTATATAAAAAAGGAATGTTATAAAGGAGCGATACCATGGAAGCAGCGTTATTAATTTCGAGTATTATCCTGCTATTTGTATGTGTGATTCTGTTCAGGACGTGGCGTTTTAAGCCCGGTGCGCTTCCTGATACGATACCGGGAGACGTCACGGTTCCCAAGGAAAAAACGGCTGATGACCTGGCTGCCATGATCCGCTGCCAAACCGTATCCCATCGGGAGGAAGCGCTAAATGATCAAGCTGAATTTGATAAGTTTTACAGCTTACTGGAAGAACGGTTCCCGCTGGTACACCGTAACTGCACCCTTGAGAAAATCGGAAAAACGGGCCTCTTATATTGCTGGAAAGGACAGCAAACTGCTGCTCCGCTTGTCCTGATGGCCCATTATGACGTGGTGCCAGCCGATGAGGAGTGCTGGGAGAAACCGCCTTTTGCCGGGCTGATTGAGGACGATGTCTTATGGGGGCGCGGGACCCTGGACACCAAGGGAACGCTGTGCGCCATCCTGGAAGCGGCGGAATCCCTGCTGGCGGACGGCTTTGTGCCGAGCCGGGATATTTATTTTTCCTTTGCCGGCGACGAAGAAATCCTCGGGCCGAGCTGCGCGGATATCGTCTCCTGGTTCGAGCAAAAAGGGATAACTCCGGCGATGGTGCTTGATGAAGGCGGTGCCATTGTGCAAAATGCCTTCCCGGGTGTTTCCGCTCCCTGTGCCATGATCGGGATCAGCGAAAAGGGCGTCGCCCATATTGAATGCAGCAGGGAAAGCCAGGGCGGCCATGCCTCAACTCCCCCGCCGCATACCCTGCTGGGGCAACTGTCCCAGGCTGTCGTCAGGCTGGAAAATCATCCGTTTCCTGCCGAATTCACCAAACCGGTGGCGGAAATGTTCGACACCCTCGGCCGGCATTCCAGCTTTGCCTTTAAGCTGCTGTTTGCCAACCTCTGGTGTTTTATGCCGCTCTTAAAACTGATCTGCCGGATATCGGGCGCCGAGCTGAATGCCATGATGCGCACCACCTGCGCCGTCACGCAGATGGAAGGCAGCAAAGCCTTCAACATATTGCCGCCTAAGGCAAAGCTGGGACTGAACCTGCGTCTGCTGGGAAGCACTGACACGGAAGCGGCACTGCGCTATATCAAAAAAGTGATCCGTAATGATAAGATAAAGATAGCATTAGTAAGCGGCACGAACCCTTCTATCAACTCGGATACCGGCTGCAAGGAATGGGAAACTCTAAGGCAGCTCATCCATACTACCTGGCCGGATGCCCTGATCTCTCCTTATATGATGATGGCTGCAAGTGATTCCCGGCATTATTGCCGCATAACCGACCGCGTCTACCGTTTTTCCGCCATGAAGCTTTCCAAAGCCGAACGCCTCATGATTCACGGGCATAACGAACGCATTCCCTTAGAAACCTTGTATCAAACCGTAGAGTTTTACATCCGCCTGCTGCGGATGCCGACTATTTGACGCCAGTTGCCGGACAATGGGTGAAGGGCTGCTCCAACGAAAGAGCCGCCCTTCACCCATTAAAGCCTCAGAACTCTCCTAATATGTCCCCGCTTCTTCCATCAACATATCATAATCATACAGCGGCGCCCTGAAAAGTGAGTTGGCCGCCAGATAAACAACATACTGCCCTTCGGTATCCGGCTGCAGGCTACGGCTCACTCCGCTAAAATCATTGATCTCTGCCACCACTTCGCCGTCTTTCAGCAAATAGGATAGGTTTGCTCCTTTCAGGATAACCCGGCTCCCATCACCCAGATTTACCGCTTCCGTGACCGCATATTCAAAGGCCGGATAGCTATGGATCAGGTTATAGGCATCCTCTTGGTACTCATAAGCTTCGATGCTGTTGTCTTGATACGCTACATACATGACATTGTCGGTCTGGTCGAAAAACACCTCTTGTACATAAGCCGCATTCAGCGATATTGTCTGGATCTCACTCATGTCTTCCAGCAGATAGATGGTCAGCCTGTCTTCCTCCGGATCCTTGACGGCAAGATGCCCGCTGATTCCGTTTACGACATAGTCCCATTTGCCGTCCAAGATATCCCCGATTTCGATCCTGCTGATTTCTTCTCCCGTCAGCACATCATAGGTAATAGCCTCTCTGTAAGTGAAAGTGACCAGCTGTTCGTTGTATTCTCCCAAGAAAAACTGTTCGCCCGGCTCCAGCGCTACATAGGCGATATTGCTTCCGGTGACATTCTCATTCAGATGCAGTTCAGAACTGGTCAGCGAAGCAATGACCGGCTCATCTTGGCCCGCGAAAACCGTTTTCGCGGAATGGCCCCAGGCCGTCATGCTCCCCGTCTGTACTCCGGTATCATCATAGATATAAGCAGTTTCATTATTGTAGTAGCGTAGCACATAGGACTTGCCGTCTGGACTGATAATCATGTCCTGCAGATTGTCTTCCAGCTCCATTACCGTTTCTGTCTTTGGCCCCACTGCCGTCCGGCTGAGCGTGACATCCGTGCTGCTGTGAGGCACAGTCACGATATTCCCCTGGATCAGTTCCATGAACATCAGGTTATTAGAATTGACTTGAAGCCGGTAGCCGGTGCCAATGGCCTCGATAATCCCGTCATTGTTCCGGACACTGTACATATTTCCCGCCCGGGTATACACATAGAAGTAATCGTAAGCCATGGAAACGGAGGCATCCACGTTGATGATGCTTTCAGCCAGATCCAGCATCCCGATCAGGCTGCCGTCTTCTTTATTTAACAGATATACGCCGGTATAACTGGCGCAGAAAACCAGCGGGCTGTCGGGATTACGGGACGGTTTCACGTCATACAGGGCATTGTGTGCATCCGTAAAGACCCATTTTACTTCGTTCCGAGCCAGGTCACAGGCATAGATATTCCCTTCCAGCTGCTCGTTCATTACGCTTTTCATTTCGGAAGTAAGATAATTCTCATAATTGGGAATGTATAAATAGTCACCGTCAAATTCCATCTGCCCAAGGTCTTCTTGTTTCATGGGAAATTCATTGAGGATTTCCCCGGTATCGCAGTCCATAACAAATACGGAGGTCGCTTCATAGCCGTAAAAGGTATATTCATCGCCTTGGGAAGCATGGAAAGCCAGCCGTTTTCCCTCCTGATCAAAACTGAAATGGGAGCCGGCAAACCAGTCCTCCGCCAGCTTATGTTCAGCGATCAGCATCAAGCTCTCCCCGTCCCGGATCTGCACCCACTTATCATCAATAATGGCTAATCTGCCGCTGTTCGTGTCAGCTTTCATCCATGAGCCGGTTTCGACCGCTGTTGCTTCTACACCCTGGGTCGAGACCGTAAACCGCACGATCTGGCCAGAATCCATGTACAAAAGGGTGTCGCTGTCCAGGAAAGCAAACCGATACTCAGGGATAAAGCTATTGCTGTTATAGTCTCTGTTCTGAAAAAGCAGCGTGCCGGTTTCAATATCCCAAAAGGAAAGCAAGCCGGTGTCATCCATGGTCACCAGCGTCTTATCGTCCGGAGATATTTTGCACATATCCACCTCGGTATCATGTTTCAGCATGAAATGAGGCGAGATCATATATCCGCTGTCATACAGCCTCATGCTCTTAGACAAGGCATATTCGGCATGATAGGTATAGGGTATCTCCTGATTCTCCAGGCTGTCCGGTAAGATCTCCCGGGCGGTCAGGACCGCCTTGATCCGGTCGCCTTGCTCCAGCAGTTCCATGGCATTCTCGGCTTCCCCCAAAGCATAGTTTTCCAGGGCCGCCCAGTATTGTTTCTGGATCTCCTCGGACTGGGCCTGGATCTCTTCGGACTGGGCCTGGATCTCGGTGGATTTCTGACGGATCTCAACATTCTGGCTCTTGATCCGTAACGCCATCGAGGTGCTGATCGCGCCGAAAATAAAAAAGATACTGCTGGCGACCGCTGCCGCCGTCAGCATGTTGCGGATCCGGCGCTCGCGGTGGCGCTGCTTTAATTCATCATAAGAGCAGTCAAACATGGGCGCCGCCAGGCGGATGACTTCTTCCTTGATCTTCTTTCTTACTTCGCGGCGGCTGTTCCCCCTCACGTCGGCGGCCAGCGGCTCTACCGGAACCCGTTCTTCCGTCACGGTCCCGTCGGCATTGACACGGCGGCTTTCGACAAAACGGAGTTCTTCAGGAAAAGAATCGTCCGGTTCTCCCTCGATCAATACCGCCAGGATGTGATCGCGGTCATGAAGCTGCATAAACAGCTCTATCTCTTTCTTGCACCAGATGGATTCCGGCAGACGCGGGGAGCAGATAACCAGCAAAAATTCCGATGCTTCCAGAGCCTGGGTGATCGGTTCGGCCAGATTACTGGCAATGGGCAGTTCATCGCGGTCACGGAAAACCCGGTTGATCCGGTCTTTTTTCGCATTATCCATTTTCCTCGCCAGGTTCCGGGGAAGCTTGAAGCTTTCCAATTCCCGGTGCAGGTTTTCTGCTACAAACTTATCCAGTTCCGAGTGACGGTAACTGATAAATGCATCATACAGATATTCATACTTGTCCGTTATATTTCTCATGGAACCCCCATTTGTGACTACAGATTTCGGAACTGCTTCTGAACGTGCCCTGAGCAGGTTATCTTGCTCGTACATCATAACACAATCTAAGAGCTCTGCATAAATTTGTAATAATTGTCAAAATTGTTGTAACAACTCAATTGTGGCCTTCATACAGCAAAATCCGTATCTCAAATTCATCATTTTCCGGCTCGATCGTAACGATGCCCTGATATTTCCGGGCAATCCGCTCGGTCGAACGGATGCCGATCCCATGGCTGCTTTTCTCTTCCTTGGTGGTCAGCAGCTTTCCCCTTTGGTCGATAGATAAACGGCCGGCATATTTATTTTTGACTACAATAAAAAGACTGTTCGGACGATATTCCATCTTCAGTTCGATCCTGCGGCATGATTTCGTTATTTTCTCCGACGCCTCGATGGCATTGTCCAGGATATTGCCTAAGATGACGCACAGATCGGTCTCTTCAAAGGAAAGCACTTCCGGAATGGAAAACTGGGTCACAAAAACTATGTCTTTCTTCTTCATGATCTTAAACTTATAGCCGGTCACGGCATCCACTACCAGATTTCCCGATTTGTGCTCGTAATACCCGCCCTTTAACTCATGGAGCAGGATGTCCATGTGTTCCCTGATCTTTTCTTTGTTGTCCTGTTCCACATATTCGCTGAGACCGATTAGGTGGTTTTTAAAATCATGTCGGAACTGCTGCATTTCTTTAAAAGCCTCGTCGCGCTCCCTTGCCTGCATATGGAAGAATTCCAGCTGCTTTTCATATTTCAATTTCTGCCATTTGGCTTCTTTATTGACTTGATACAGACGAAAACAGATATAAGACAGGCAAAGCAGCAAAATTATCAGGATAATTTCTGGCATCAGCATTTCAATCTCCAATACTCACTTCAACATTCATTTCCGTATTTACTCCAAATATTAGTCATCTCTAAAGTATCTATCTTCAAATATTAGTCATCTCCAGATATTAGTCATCTCCAGATATTAGTCATCTCCAGATACTAGTCATCTCCAGATACTAGTTATCTCCAGATACTTGTTATCTCCAGTATTGTTGCAAATATTGTTCGTTTACTTCTTTCTGTCTTTTTTTGCTGACCGGCAAATCAGCCTGATTGACAAGACAGACCTTGCCGGCCCCGACCTTCATTACTTTTTCGGGGTTAATCAGGTATGACTGGTGGATCCTGATAAAGCATTTGTTCATCTGCTTCAGCCGTTCTTCTATTTCGTCGAGCTTCCCGTAAAAAGCTTCCCGGCTCTTTTCGGTCACGATAATTATCTTCCTTTTGTCGCTCTCAAAATAAAGGATGTCCCGTATCAATACCCGGCATTCATTCCAGCCGCTTTCATAGCTGAAATAGCACTGGCTGCCTAACAGCCTGGTCACGGCCTGCTCCAGGACCTGGTCAAAGATCTTTTTCTCTATCGGCTTGCGGATAAACCGGAAGGGCTGCACTTCAAACAGGTCGATCATATATTTATCATGGCTTGACACATAGACTAAAAGAACCGCTTCATCCTGCTCCCTGATCCTTTTGGCCAGGTTAATCCCGTCAATGTCGCCCATTTCGATATCCAGATAAATCAAATCGTAAAACAGGCCGTCCTCCATGGCCTGTAAAAGATGGTTTCCGTTCCGATAACTGTCAGTCCGGAGGCCGCCTTCCCTTACGATGCCTCCGCTCTGGCTGACCGGATTCTTCTCGATCAGCTTGCAAATATGGGCAACCATATTCGGTTCATCATCACAAACAGCTATTTTCAGCATGTTGATTCTCCTGTCGTTATTGTTTACTCCTTTTATTATGCATAGGTTTTAAAAAAGATATCCCGTTCCACCACATAAATATCATGAAGGTCGTCATGGCTGACCGCCAGGAAGTCTCCGGGCCGTCCCAGCATATATTTTTCCTTGTCCCAGGCGGTAAACACCTTGACCGTGTTCTGCAGTTCCCTGGCATAGATACAGGTCTCCCCTTTAGGAATGCAGACGCCGGCATATAGGGTAATCTCTCGGGCCGAGCCGTCGATCCGGTTTCTGATCGTCGGGATGTATTCGGTATTGCTGCCATTTAGCAGGTCCGTATATCTGGCCCCGCTTATCTGGTAATTTTTTTCGAAATGCGTTCGGTGCTGCGGATAGACTTCCCCTTTTATGCCGATCATAATGATCAGATCCGCTTCGATCGTCATGTCAATATCGCCTTCCAGGGTACGGATGGTGACCGGCGTCCCGACAGGAAGCACATCCTTAGCCGTCACATAACCCTGCGGCGTCCTGATCTTGGTATAGGCTTTCATATCGGCTATGTCAATCGAGTAAGTTTCCGCATCAATGATGACACTGCTGTCGAAATATTCCTGCAGACGTTCGCTGAAAAAGGCTTCGGAATGATGGGTGGGGTAGGTTTCCTCATAATTATGTTTGGAGATGAACCCGCCGGCTTTTTCAATATGGCCGCCGCCGGAGCCAATGCCTTCCGCAAGAAAAGCCGCCAGTTCGCTGGCCCTGACTTCTTTGATGCAGCTGCGGACAGAGAATTTCAGCCCGGCCTCTGTCTCATGATAGACCACGCAAGTGTCAACCTCCTCAACCTGAAGCAGGAAATCACTGATCAGGCCGAGAATATTCGGGTCGCAGGGGTAAGACTTGATGATGGCGTAACGGTAGTCGTCATTGTAAATATGCCGGATCAGGGCTATCCCGGCAATCTCCATCTCACGGAGGGAAAGATTCGCATTGCGGAACTGGCTGACCAGGGCCTTGTTACAGGGAACGGAATCCCGCATGTCCATGTCCAGCGGATTGAATATCTCGGAGAACTGGTTGGTATCGGTATAGAGCCCGTAATACAGGGCGGTGCCCAGCAGGGTCTTACCGTTCAGGGAATAGCCTTCATCCTGTAACATCTTCCAGACCAAGGTGGAGCAGCTGCCCAGGTTGGAGCGGATCTCTGTCAGGGCGACGTCAGGGATTTCCGCCTGATGGTGGTCGATTACGGCCACGCTCTCCGCTTTTAAGCGTTCCACGTTGCCGGCGCCATATTGGCAGTCCACCGTAATCAGCAGGCCGGGAAGCGGGGAAGCGGTGTCTTCCAGATAAGTGATGGGAATGTCCAGTTTGTTGACCATCAAGGTGAGATTGGCTTTCTGGATGCGGTTACGGCCGGCGTACAGGAGGCACACCTGCTTGCCCTGATCCTTAAAATAACTATATAGGGCATAGCCGGAAGCGATAGCATCGGCATCGGGGTTATCATGGCACTGGATGGTAATCGGATTGAACGAAGACAGGTCTGTAAGCCGCATGAAGAAATTCCTTTCCATTAATTCTAATACCTCATTATAACAAAATCAGAATCAATTTAAAAGAAGAAAAGTTTACGCCGGAAATTATCTTTTCCGGCGCTTTGACTGCAAATGCTACAACCTCCTGAACTACGATTTCACTACTGAACTTCTTCCATGCCCAGATAAGAATCCAGATCAGCCGGATAAGCTATCGTCACTCCGCCAATCTGAAGGACTTCCATTGACACATTCATATTTCCCGATACCACATATCCTGGCGCACTCGTATGATAAGGGCAGGAAATACTGTAAGATTTTATATTACCGCTGCTGTCTATAACAACTTCCATCTCCATATCATCAAAAGTTACACTGCCGGCTCCGGCGGTCTGAGAATCCACTCCATTCATCTGTTTAAGCAATTCGTCGCTGAGGGCGACTCCGTCCAAAACAAAAGTAATCTCTTTATTCCCTGAAACCTCATTCATCGACTGAGACAGGATTACATCTTCGTTAAAGTCAATCGTCTCTACGTTGCCCTGTTGCATAGCTTCGTCAACATCCATCGGCTGTTTCACTTTCATGTCGTACATTTCCATGTAAGCCATGCCATCTTTATAGTACATCAAGGTGTTCATTGATTCTCCCATGAGCTCTATGGTCATGTCCATTTTCATGTCGATTTCCGTCTCACTTATGAAAACCTGTTCTGTATAAGCAGAAAACGAAAAAGTTTCCGTCTCGTCGTCCCCCATTCCCATCTCCATCGTCATATTCATCCGCAATGAATCCACTTCTCTTAAGGCTTCGGCGGCCTTCATATAGATATCATATGCCGATTCTCCTGCTGCCGGCTCTTCTTCGGCGGGCTCTTCTTCAGCCGGCTCTTCTGCTCCCGGTTCTTCTTCGACTGGTTCTTCCGTTGCCATCGATTCCTCTTCCGGTTCTTCTGTTTCCGGCTGTTCTGCTACCGTTTGTTCTGTTTCCGGCTGTTCTGTTTCCGGCTGTTCTGCCCGGCTGCAGGCTGTCATCAAGAACAGCATAATTGCCGACAATAGTAAAATTAATTTTTTCATATCCCTTCCTCCCGTTTGTAAACACGACTCATAGTAGCATATGGTATATGTATTGTCAAGTTTACACTATCTCCTGAACAGTGTTAATTGTTACATAATATTAAATAATTATTACATGAATCCGCCTGTATAAATTGCAAAAAGGAACCGGATATGAACTTATACAAACTTTTTATTCAAAATAATACAATTTATTTGAAATACGGCAAATTATAGGATATAATTATGCAAGCGTCAAGGTTCCTTGACCGGACAACGTATCGATAATGACCATATCAGGAGGATTGGCAATGAAAAGGATATTTTCAGCACCCGGACGGGTAGAAGTCTGCGGCAACCATACCGATCATCAATGCGGATATGCACTGGCAGCAGCTATTGATCTGGAGGCAAGCTGTACGGCTGAAAGAAACGAAACCAATACGGTAAGAATACATTCACGCGGCTTCGGTATGACAGTAGTGGACCTGAGTGACCTGTCGGTCCGCGAAGAGGAAAAAGGAACCACTGCTGCCCTTGTCCGCGGCGTGGCCGCCTGGTTTCAGAATCATGGCCATGAGATTCACGGCTATGACGCGGAAATCACCTCGAATATCCCTGCCGGTGCCGGATTGTCCAGTTCGGCGGCATTTGAAGTGTTGCTGGGGAATGTCAACAAGGGACTGTTTCAAGCGGATGTATCTCCCCTTGATATTGCCCTGGCCGGACAATTTGCCGAAAACGTTTATTTCGGCAAGCCCTGCGGGCTGCTGGACCAAGCAGCATCCAGCTTCGGCGGGCTGACGATGCTTGATTTTAACAATCCCAACGAACCCGTCGTTACCCCTGTCAGCGCCGATTTATCCGGTTACACTCTGGGCATCGTCGTTACCGGCGGCTCTCATGCCGATCTCACGCCTGATTACGCCGCGGTTACTACGGAAATGCGAGCGGTTGCGGCACATTTTGGCAAAGATTACCTGCGCGGCGTTTCTGAAACAGCATTCCGGAGCGAGATAAAAGCACTGCGGGCCTTGGGTGACCGGGCGATTTTACGGGCCATCCATTTCTTCGCAGAAAACGAGCGGGTCAAACAGCAAGCGGAAGCGCTCCAAGGTAATGACATCAAATCGTTTTTGGCTTTGGTTAATAAATCGGGACGTTCCTCCATATCTTACCTGCAAAATGTATACAGCACCTCCCATCCCGACCAGCAGGGAGTTCCGCTGGCCCTGGCACTTGCGGAAAAAATCCTGGCGGGTAAAGGAGCCTGGCGGGTTCATGGCGGCGGCTTCGCGGGTACCATCCTGACTTTTGTTCCCGATGAGCTGAAAGAAGCATTCCAGCATCAGATGAGCGCGGTGTTCGGGCAAGACAGCTGCCATTTCCTGCATATTCGCAAAGCTGGCGGCGGGGAAGTGATATATTAATATAGTTATATAGTAAACAGCAATACAGTTATATAGTAATGTAGATAATTACCATAAATTGATATAAAAATCCGCACGTTATATTATCACGTGCGGATTTCTAGTGCATATTGATATTTTTTATTTTTCAATGCCAGACGATCATTTTGTGTCTTTTACGGATAAAAGAAAGTTACCCTCAATTCTACTCTGACGTTTATTGGATTCGTATTCGGGTCATAAATCGGGATAACCCTAATTCTCCATATACCTGCCGGATTAACGCCGCGAAAAACTGGAAACGTAAATACCTGAGTCCCCAGTGCCCCAGACACCTGATAAGAATATCTCCTCCCGTTCGGGTCTTCCACCTCAATGCGGTACGGAACGCTGGCTGTTGCATTGTTTAGCGTAACTCGAACTTCTGTTACGGCTGCATTGGCTATGTAACCAGAAAAATACACTTGATCTTGTAAAGTAAACGGTGTAAACTTAAATGTATTCCCGAATACACCCGTTGCGGCAGATACTGGTAACGCAAGCGTATAGCACAGCAACATGCATACTATAATTGCTGCGCTAATCTTTTTTCTCATTATTGTTTTCATTATTCCTCCTTTTAGACAATTTCAAAAGCATGCTTTATGTTAATATTAATATAGCATGCTTTTCAAACTATTGCAACTCTTTTGTTATAATTATCAAGTAAGTTAGAATTATCTAGAGAAACGCTGATGCAGCGTTTCTGCGCCGGATTTACGGCACAAAGCGCCAGTTTCCACTGTAAACCCGTGTGCATCCCGCGGAGCGTCTAAGGAAATACTGATTTAATCAGTGTTTCCCTGGTAAGTTGATCGGCCAGCTTCACCGTATCCTGCGCATCCTTTGAATATCCGTCGGCTCCGATTTCATCGGCATAGCTTTGGGTGATGACGGCCCCGCCGATGATGATTTTGGATGTGACATTCTGCTCTTTGGCATAGGCAATGACTGTTTTCATTTCTTGCATGGTGGTCGTCATAAGCGCTGATAAGGCAATGATATCCGCCTTGTTTTGCTGGGCCGCCATGACGATTTCTTCTTTGGACACATCTTTTCCTAGGTCGATGACCTGGTATCCATAGTTTTTCAGCATCAGGGCAACCAGGTTTTTCCCGATATCATGAATATCCCCTTTGACAGTAGCGGTTACAATGACAGCCTTCTTGTCGTTCTGACGGTTCTTGGCCAATAACGGCTCTATATAGTCCACAGCAGTCTTCATGGCCTCGGCACCGCTGATCAGCTGCGGCAGAAAATAGACGCCCTTTTCAAACAGCTCACCGACTTCATTGATGGCTGGCATCAGTGACTGGTCTAAAATATCGTTAGGCTTGATATCCTCCTCCAAGGCTTTGCGGACAGCAGCTTCAATGCCGTTCCGATTCCCGGAAATTACACATTTTTTAATGAGAGACAGGTTATCGGAAGCTTCTGCGCTTGCTTGCTCCGGTTCTTTCCGCACTGATTTCCCGTTTGTTTGTTCTGGTTTTTGTCTTGGTTTAATGAAATCGGTGTGTTCTGATTCCTCCGACTTCATGCGGCTTACATAGTCCAGATAGCGTTTTGCCGCGTCAGGCCTGCCCAGCAAGTAGTCTGCCGAAAGAATATTTCCGATCATCTGCCTGTCCATCGGATTAGCAATTGCCATGGTCAGCCCGTTCTGAATGGCCATCATCAAAAAGGCATAGTTTATATTCTTTCGTTCCGGCAGTCCGAAGGAAATATTGGAAAGCCCGCAGATGCTGGCCAGTCCGTTTTCCTTGCAGAAACATATCGTCTCTATGGTTTCCCTCGCCGCCTGTTCATTCACGGCGACGGCTGTCACAAGGCCGTCAACGATAATATCTTCTTTACTTAATCCGGCCTGAATGGCGGCCTCGCAGACATGTTCGATAATCTTTATCTTCTCTTCCTTATTAGCCGGAATCCCGCTGTCGTCAAGGGGCAGCAAAATAAACATCGCTCCGTATTTCTTGGCAATGGCTAACAGCCGGTTCATCTTACCTTCGGCCGAAATAGAGTTTATCAGCCCGCGGCCGGGATACCTGCGCAAAGCTGCCTCGACGACATCCGGATCACTGGAATCGATGACCAATGGCAGCGAAGTCGCCACGGTCACTTCATCGATGACAGCAAGCATGACGTTCTTTTCGTCTATGCCGCTCATGCCTACATTGACGTCCAGCAGGGCGGCGCCGGCTGCTTCCTGCTCCTGCGCCATCGCCGTCACAAGATTCATGTTGCCTTCTTTTAACTGTTTCTGCAGCTCCTTCTTTCCCGTAGGGTTGATGCGTTCACCGACCAGAAGAAAGGGATCGTCAAGCTGAAAAGCGATCATGCTCCGCTCTGAAGAAAGTCTCCGCACCGGAGCGTTCCGGCGTGCGGCAACCTGGGAACCGGCTGTAGCTTGAACCAGTTCCTCAATGTATTCCGGCGAAGTCCCGCAGCAGCCGCCTAAAAGCGTGGCCCCCAGCTCTTGGATTTTCTTCATATGAAGGGCGAAGTCCCCGGCATCCATGTCGTACCCGGTATCACCGTTTTCATCCAGATAAGGGATGCCGGCATTGGGCTTACAGGCAATAGGGACTTCACAAGCCTCCAGCATATCCTTGATGATATCGTACATCTTGTCAGGGCCGGTGGAACAGTTCGCCCCGATGATGTCCGCGCCCAGGGAGCTTAATACCACAGCCGCTGTTTTCGCGTCTGTGCCATATAAGGTCCGGCCTTCCTTTTCAAAGGTCATGGTCGCAAGCACCGGCAGCTTACAGGTCTCTTTGACGGCCAGGATGGCGGCCCGGGTCTCTTGGAGGCTCATCATCGTTTCAATCGCAATCAGGTCAGCGCCGGCCGCGGCCAGGTAGGCCACCTGTTCTTTATAGACATCGACCAGTTCTTCGAATTCAAAGTGGCCCACCGGCTTAACCTGCACACCGGTCATCGACAGATTGCCCGCTACCAGTGCCTTGCCGGCCGCGGCTTCGATGGATATCTGTACAAGCCCCCTGTTGATTTCCTCAATTCGTTTTTCCAGGCCATAATGCTTTAACTTAATGCGGTTACCGGTAAATGTCGGCGCATAGATGACATGGCTGCCGGCTTCGACATATTCTCTTTGCAGCTTTATCAGGACGTCCTTATTCTCTAATGACCAAAGCTCCGGGCAGGCTCCGGCCGGCATGCCCCGCTTCAGCAGGTTGGAGCCGGTGGCGCCGTCTAAGTATACCAATTGGCTCTTTGCCAGTTCAATAATATTTTTTCCACTCATGTGATTTCCCTCTACATCTATTTTAGTCCTTCTACTTTTTCTTTTGTATTGTACAATATTTTTACATTCTCCTGTGTTTCAATCTCACACAGTTTGCTTTCGATCCTATTCTGGATGTTTTGCATCAATAATCACCTTCTATTGACTAGGTGGAGCCCCTCTGGGCGAGACCTTACTGCTCTGGGTTCCTCGGAGTGCTATAAACGCCGCGTCCAGAGAGAAAATCCGACCGGCCAGACCTTCGGCCCCCGAGCCCCCCCCCGTTCTTTGAGTTAATAAGGAGAAAATGAAGTAGTGGAGAACTAGCCTGCTTACAGGGACTGCCCCGGCAGCGTTGACTGCCGCTTCATAAGCACCGGCAACGTGGCAAAGCTCTGGACATTCATCCCAGGCTTTTTGATTTTGTTCATCAGCAGCTTGGCCGCCTGTACACCCATGTCATAAACATCGATGCTGACCGTGGTCAAGGCCGGGTTCATATAAAGCGCAAAAGGGTAGTCGTCAAACGTCATCAGGCTGATATCGCCGGGGACGCGCACGTTCTCCCACTGAAAAGCCCGCAGGCATCCGTAAGCAAGATGATTGTTGGCGCAGATGACCGCCTGAGGTCGTTCGGCCAGCGTAAGGACTTCCAGGCCGATGCGTTTCCCCTCGGCAATGGTCGATTCTCCCCTGTAAACGGCAAACAGACCCTGTTCTAATTGCTCGGAATATCCGCTTATTTCTGCCACCACGCCGGCCAGCCGGTCTTCCGAGATCCGGTCTTCCTCAAGGCCGCCGACGAAAGCGATGCGGGTATGTCCCAGTTCAATAAGATGCCTGGCCGCAATTTCACCCGAAAGCTGATTGTTATTGTCGATCCAGCTGACGCTGTTCGGAAAAGCCGGCTTGCCGATGACAATATGCGGGATTTCTTCCCGTCCCAGCATGAGCGCCAGCTCCTTGGCGACAACCGACGCATGGATCAGAAGGCCGTCGGCGCTCTTGCTGGCCATGATTTCTTTGGCCATGTGACAGATGTTCTTGGCATCACAATGTTCCAGCGTCAGCATATAGCCTTTTTCCCGCAGCGCGGACTCCGCACCGCAGATGATCTCAAACATATGGGGATTCTCAAAGGCAGCGCCTCTTGGCAGGGCGGTGAGGAAGACGGCGGTACGGCTCTCCCGTCGCGCAAAAGTCTGAGCCCGTGCATTGGCCCGGTAACCCAGCCGCTCCGCCACTTCTTTCACATGCCGGATCTGGCCTTCCGAAATCGTGTATGAGCCGTTCAGGGCTTTTGAAACAGTTCCGATGGAAACACTTGCCTCACGCGCAACGTCTTTGATGGTCGCCATTATCTTTCCTCCGTGATGATAAAGTTATCGCCGCGCCAGATGACCTGTCCGTTCCACTCGTTCGTACCGATGGCGACCGTCAGTCTTTCACCATGATAGGTACGACGGAAAACGAACACCCGGCCCTGGGCCAGCAATGCCGTAAAATCCCCACGCCTGAAAGCAGCATATTCGTGCCGTAGCGCGATGGCTCTCCGGTAAAACTCCCAAAGGTCTTGATCGCCGTCCCAGATCATATGATGACGGTATTCCGCTTCGGCCACGCCGTCTATCCCCTGTTCGTCGCCGTAGAACACGCTCGGTATCCCCACGAAACACATCTGGAACAGCACGGCCAGTTTCAGCCGCTCTTTATCACCGCCGCACAGGGAGAGAAAACGGCTGACATCGTGGCTGTCCAGCAAATTCAGCTGCCCAAAGGGCAGATTCTTGCGATATCGCATCAGCATATTCGTAACCCGGGCCTGAAAACCCTCCGCATCGATCGTCCCGGCCGCAAAAAAATCACGGCAGTGCTTGCGGAAGTCATAGTTCATCGTCGAATGAAACATGCTGCCGTCCAGCCAATGCCCCGCACTCTCCCAGACCTCGCCGATCACCAGCACGTCCGGGCTGACTTCCCTAGCCGTCCGGCAGAACGACCGCCAGAATCCGTCATCGACCTCGCTGGCCACGTCGAGCCGCCAGCCGTCAATCCGGTAGGTCTCAAGCCAATGCCGGCATACATCACAGAAATACTCACGTACTTCCCGGTTCGCGGTATTCAGCTTCGGCATCAGCCGCTCATAAGCGAAACACTCGTAACCGGGAATATCCTCTCCTTGACCGGGCCGTATGACCGGGTATTGCAGCTGATAGAACCAGTCTTTATAGCGTGCGCTCTCCCCGTTGCGCACCACCTCGTCAAACGCAAAAAAATGCCAGCCGCAATGATTGAATACGCCGTCAATTATAACACGGATGCCGGCTTCATGCAAGATTGCGACCATCTTTGCAAAATCATCGTCCGTGCCAAAACAGGGATCCACATGGTAATAATCAATCAAGTCATACTTATGGTACTCCCCAGCCGCGAAAATCGGATTGAGATAAATACAGTTGATGCCCAGCGCTTTCAGGTAATCGACATTTTCCGCTACGCCCTTTAGCGTGCCGCCCAGCTTGCCGCGGGTTATTTCATCCTTCCACACGCTCTGGGTCGGTGTCAGGCTGATATGACGGTATGACGTCGCAAAACTGTCGGGAAAGATATTATATATAACGGCATCTTTCGCCCATTCAGGGATGCCCGCCAGATCGGCCCGGTGAACATAGGGCAGCTGGTAATATTCCGACCGTTCCGGTGAAAGCGACCGGTGGAAAAAATCGGCATAGTAAAACAAGACTTCCGTCCCGCTTTGCAGTTCAAAATAATAACAGATCCGCCGGTAAAGTGTTACAAACTCCACTTCCCAGTAATCGAACAGCATATCGCTTGCCGTGACATGCAGGTTCTCCGCCGTAAAAATCACCGGATTCACGCGGCAGGCACGGTCACCATAATGCAGCACGCACGACTGCAGATCGTCTTTTGCCGCCCGCAGCCGGAAGACGACCCGCTCCTCGGAAACACCGTGCGCATATTCGGACATCGGTATATGTAAAACAGCCTGTAAGTTCATCTTCATTCCCTTTCCTCTGTGACATTTCGTCATGTTACTGTTCAGACCCTCGCCGAAGTGTATTAAACCAATGCTCCACAGTAACTATATCGTCATTTCAGCCTTTTACGCCTCCGGCAGTCAGGCCGGAAGTCATATGTTTCTGTGTCAAGAAAAAAATCACCAATATCGGCAGGGAAACGACAATCGAAGCAGCGGCAAAAACGGGCCAGCTGCCGCTCATCTCGGTTGCCTGCAGTGAATACAGGCCCGCCGCCAGTGTATAATGATCCGCACCGGTCATAAACGTTATGGCATAGATATATTCGTTCCAGACATAGATCAATACCATGACGCCTGTGACGATGACCGCCGGCTTTGCCAGCGGGAGTAAGATCCATGCCACGGTCTGCCCGGCATTGGCGCCGTCTATTTTGGCGGCTTCCTCGATCTCGGCGGGCACGGAGTCAAAGTAACCTTTGAGGTTCAGCACCCCGAATACCGCCATCGTACCGATATACACGATTACCAGTCCCAGCCGGGTATTGATCAGTCCCATCGGCGACAGGAGCTTGTAAATCGCAAACATGGACAGGATCGCCGGGAACGAATACAGCATCGTCATGGTGTTCACGATCTTCGTCCGCCCTGCAAACCGGAAACGTGAAAGGCTGTACGCCGCGGGAATCGCCGCAAACAATGACACGGCCACGCTGGAAACCGCTAAGATCAGCGTATTGCCGAGCCATAGCAGCACCGGCTGATCCACGAACACGGCACGGTAATTGTTCAGGGTAAACTGCTTCGGAATAAAACTGAAATCCGAGCCGAGAATACTGTTAGATGCGTTGAGCGACACCGAAAAGGCATAGAGAATCGGTATGATAACGACAAAACAGATAACAATAAAAAAGATGTTCAACAGGGCAAGCCCGACCCGCTCAAGGGTTTTCCGCATGTTTCCTGCCCCCCTTTCTGAGATTGGTCACCATGGTAAAGACAATCAGCAGTACAAAAATAAAAATGGATATTGCCGACGAATAACCGTAATTACTGGTCACAAAGGCATTTTCGTAGGCATAGGTCAGTACGGTGTGGATATTGGCTCCCGTTTTGGCACCGACCTGCTGGGTAAGCAGGTAAATCACGTCGAACTGTTTAAACGTCGTAAACACCGTTATGATGACGGCGGGCGCGATAATAGGCCGGATGGCGGGTATCGTCAGGCTGATCGAACGCCGGAACCAGCCCGCGCCGTCCAGCAAGGCACTTTCGTAATAGGAGCGGTCAATGCTCTGCATGGCACCGTCCATAATCATGATCATAAACGGCAGGGCAAGCCACAGATTAACAACCAGACAGGCGACAAACGCCACCGTGTCGCCGGCCAGCCACTGCACCGGCTCCATCCCCAGTCGGTCGAGCCACTGGTTTAACAGCCCGAACTGCGAATTGAACATCCCGTTTTTCCACAGCAGGATCGAGACATAGCCCGGCATGGCCCACGGAAACATCAGGACGGTTTTATAAAGACGGCGCAGCCGCAGCCTGGGAGTATTCAGCAGGCTTGCCATCACAAACGCAATGACCAGCTGAAACAGCATGTTAACCGCCGTCCATAATACCGTCAGGGCCAAGGCCTGCAAAAAGCCGCCGTCAAACACCGTCAGGGCCTTCATGTAGTTTTCCAGACCGATGACCGTAAAGTCAAACCAATGATAGATATTCATATTGGTCAGTGAGATATAACCGGTATAGACAATCGGGAAAACTACAATCAGGCCGATTATGATAAACGACGGCAGCAGGCAAAGCCAGGAACGCAGGGTGCCGTGAACCTTATATTTATTTGATTTCATGCTTTTACCCCGTTTATTTCATTGAAGCATATTCTTTAATGAAGGTAATTCTTTAATAAAGGTAAGTTAATTCTTTAAAGCTACTTCACTAGTGCTGTTTTTGGGAAGCTGCTTCATGGAAATTGCTATTTTGAGTTATTGCATGGAAGCTATCAAGTCCTCGGCCTGTTTCTGTGCTTTGTCTGCCGACTCACGCACATCAGCTTTCCGCATATTGATGTCTACCAGCATATTGCTGGTGGCGTTCCACATGACGTCCATTTCCGGGATATTCGGCATAGGCACGGCATTTTCGGCTACCTCGCGCATCATCATTACCATTTCATCATTCTTGACGGCGTCCATCTCATAACAGGCCGCTGATGCCGGGGCACAGCCGCTGGCCGCAGCCATGGCGACACCGATGTCCGGGCCTAACAGCTGGTTCAGGACCGTCTTTATCGCTGCGTTCTTTTGCGGGTTATCGGCCGCTACCTTCAGGACATGAAGCCCCTGAACACCCGAATACGGGGCGATCGGCAGCCCGGTTTCATTGACGACGGGCATCGGGGCCAGGCCTAAGTCGATCCCCGCCTCACGCACCGTCGGCACCAGCCACGGCCCGCCGATGGTCGCCGCTGCCTTGCCTTCCATAAATAACGTGTTCACCGTTGCATATTCGCTTTCACCGGTCATCAGCCGGGCAAAATTCAGATGGTATTCCAGCGCGGCGACGGTCTTGTCGCTGTTTAACTGCGGGATCCCGTCGCTTGAAATAATCTCGCCGCCGAAACCGTGAATCCAGCCCGCGCTGTAGTAGGCGGTGCTGTGCTGTTCCACGAAGCCGTACTGGCCGTTGCCGGTCGTGGCTTTCATAAATGCGAGCAAGTCTTCGGTGGTCGCCGGGACTTCCTCATCCGGCATCAAAGCACGGTTATACATGAACAGCAAAGTCTCGAAATAGATTGGGAGCTGGTATATCTCCTCTTTATAGGTCGCCGCCTGGGTCGTCATCGGCAGAAAACCGCCCAGCGTTTCTGCATCCACAAATTCCGTGACCGGGGTCAGGATGCCCATCTCCGCATAGACACCAAGTTTGTCATGGGCAAAAAAATACATGTCAGGGGCGGCATTCGGATCGTTGCCGACCATCTTCAGGGCTTCCGTCAGCCCGTTCTTCTTTTCCAGGGTCACGGCCACTTCGGGCTTCAGCTTATCCAGCTCGGCCTGTAACACAGCAGCCACCGCATCTTCTTTATCGTGCCAGATGGTTAGCTGGACCGGAGCGCTTCCTCCATCCGTATCCGGCTGGCCGTGATCCGCCTCATTACCTGAACAGGCGGACAGCGTTGCCGTCATTATCAGTGCAGCGACTGCTGCTGTAAGTATTCGCCTCATAGCATAAACCAGCCTTTCCCTTGTTATTTGTTTTTCCCTGTTCTTTTGCTGATTGCAAAGGCAAGTAAGACCACCGCACAAATCACGATGAGGCCGACGATAACCCAGATTACGGGTATGCTGCCGCTGTCGTCATCGGCAACGTCTGTTTCCGGTAGCGGAGCGGGTGCTTCCGGTTCGGCTGTTTCCGGTTCCGGTACATCCTGGGCAGGTTCTTCAGCCAAGGTAACCGCCGCTTCCTCAATCTCCTGATAGTCTACCAGATAATTCTCTGCATCCGTCACTACGATCCAGATGTCTTTGCCGGTCTCAAGATCCTTGCTGTCGCCGGTCTGGACGCTACCGTCATTGGCGTTCACGATGATGGAGTTAATCCAGCCCGGAACCTGGATCGTGTACCAGTCGCCGTCCTGCACGAACGGTTCGCCCGGCCAGGCCGAAAAGGCATTCGTCCCGTCGGGATCCAGCCATGCCCACAGATGCGGTTCGGACCAGTCAGCGGGAACTTTGGCGCGTACTGTAATCATCTCCCCGCTTAAGTCGGGATTCTCATAAGCCACTTCGGCAGTCAGGTCGTCATTTACCACCACCCATACTTCCTGCGGCTCAATCGTCAGGTCTGCGGTCTGAATCCCCTCCGCACCGCCGTTGATGATGACAGAGTTAATCCAGGCCGGGGCGTTTGCTGTAAACCAGCCGCCATCCCCTGCTTTCATGCCCTCGCCTGGCCAGGCGGTAAAGGCATTGGTGCCGTCAGGGGCGAGCCATGCCCACAGGTTCACCTGTTCCCAGGCTTGTGGGACGCGGGCGTGTATCGCTATTTTTTCCACATAGGCAGGGGCTTCCCCGGTCGTTAGCTTCTCGTCGGTTATCGTTGCTTCTTCGGGCGATGTCACCGTCACCCAGAAGCTGCCGCCGGCCGATTTCAGCTCTCCGCCGGTCTGTACCGTGCCGTCGTTGGCGTTGATGATGACGTTGTTGGCAAAAGCCGGCAGGTAGATATAATACCAGCCCTCGTTGGCGGCATCCGCCTCCAGTTCGCCGCCCGGCCAGGCGTCAAAAGCATTGGTGCCGTCGTCGTTCCAGGCCCATATGCAGGGATTTTCCCAGTCGTCGGGGACACTTACATAGGCGACCACCATGTCATCGGCGGCGGCAGTTTCAGTGGCTTCTGCGGCCGATACCGGCAGCAGGACTGCGGCAAGGGTAAATAGCGCCAGTAGAACAGTCAAACATTTTTTGAACATTGTAAATCCTCCCTATCATTAATTATTTTAGTATCTATATCAATACTGCGACAGTATTAATACCGTACCGGCACTGCGGTTTTGCAAGCAATGCCAGCAATTGACTTTTGCTGGCATTGCTGCCGGGATATCTATATGCCGTATGATAATAACTATGTCTTTTCCCGCATTATTGCCAGCTATATACTGGTGTATCTTTAGTAGCGGAACTGCCAGGCGCCGACGTGAAGACACGGTTTGAACCGCCCTCCCAGGTCACGTTGCCGCTGGAATCTTTCATAATGAACTTAAATTCGAATGTCGTGCCGGCCGGAACACTGACCGGAAGGAACCATTCCGGATAACTGGGATTCATCATTGCCTCGCTTGCTTTGTCCGGATCCCAGCCGCCTAATTCGGGAAGGCTTCCGACGATATAGAGATTCTGCCCCATTGACGTTGTCTTGTTAATGTGGAAGATGACTTGATTCTGGTCGCCGGACAGCACTTTATAGACAAAGCCGTTACTTTTCTGGGTATTTTTCGTTACCGTTATCGTGTTCTCTCCTGCCGCAGCTCCATTTGGCACCGTGGTCACGATCAAATTGCTGTCTTTATAAATTATGCTCGCCGGTGCCACAGTCGTTCCGTTGGTGAAATTCACGGCAACACTCCCGTCAAGGCCGTCTCCGTAAATATATACTTTATTTCCGGCCCGGCCGCTCGTAGAAATAACATTGCCGATCTTAGGCGATGCAGACAAATCGGCATCATGGGACCAGACACAGACTTCACCGCCGCCGAGGTTAAAGCCGCTGATATGGCCGTTTGAAACAGATATCCCGTCACCGTAAAGCAAGCCGCCCAGCTCGTCGCTGTAGCTGCCGTTAGGCAGGGCCGTGGGAATGCTGGAAATATTGTAACTTACATCCGGCTGCCGGTTTACCGCAACTACCACGACATCATCATAAAATGACCGTTCATAGACAATCACGTTGTCATCGGCGTAACGCACCGTCGTGAGACCGTAAGGAAGGGCATCGTTTTCCTGGCGCAGATCCGACAGATTCTTGATCAGCCGGTACGCGGTCGTGTTAGTGTCAAAATTCGTAAAAGTTTCCATAAATACGCGCCCGGCCACGTCACTGCCATCGCCGGGGTTGATGTACTGCTCCGTGCCGTAGTATATATTGGGAGTTCCGCGTGATGTAAGCAAGACGGCGAGAGCCGCATTATATGGCTTCTGATTCTGCTGGATAAAGCCGAACCGTGTCACGTCATGATTATCCAGGAAGGTCACGGTCTGGTTCTCATACTCATAGTCATTCTGCGTATAAGTCAGCATATTGCCGAAATCGCTCATTGGCAAGCTGAAATTACCGAAGGCTGAGGTGGCGGCACGATAGTATTCAAAATCAAGATTGTTCACCCCCGTCTGTTTCGGGAAATAGACATATTCATTATACTTGGGATCAGGACGGCCGATAAAGAATTCACCGAAGTGCATCGTAGTATCCTGTGAATCAATAGCGTCTTTAAGCCCTTTCACAAAGGCCGGGTTCATGTGTAACGTCGCGTCATGGCGGAACCCGTTTACCCCCATGCCTGCCCAGTACAGAGCTGCTTTCTCCAAGTAGGCGGCAACATCGCCGTTTTCCTGCGAGAAATCCGCCAGCGAGCCCAGGTCTTTGTGACGGTACCCGAACGGGGTGGAATCACCGCCGCGGTCGCCAATGCCGTGGAACCAGCCGTTCACGTCGTTGTTAGGGTCGGCGATGAGATTCTCAAGCAAACCGTCGCCATTGTAATCGTAAGGCTCGCCGTTGGCATCCAGCGCATAAGAGCCATCGGGCAGTTTATCCGGCTCATATAGCTTTCCGTCCTCTGCCGAAAAGCCCTGGGTGGGGTTCTGCCAGCGGCTTGTATGATTGGTTACAAAGTCGATAACCAGCTTCATTCCTTCGGCATGCAGCGCGTCGCGTAACTCCTTAAACTCATTCAGCGTGCCGAAATGCTTGTTGGTAGCAAAATAGTTGCGGACATGATAACCATGGAAACTGGTCCAGCGGTCGATGCCGCCGCCGCTCTGATAATCAAGGATTTCCGTATCACGGTTCTCATAAGGTGCGGAAATCCATACTGCCGTAATGCCCATCCCTTTTAAGTAGGGAATCTTCTCAATAATGCCCGACCAGTCGCCGCCCTGGTACAGCTTCAGGTCCGAACCGGTACCGTCGAACAGTGTCGCGTCAAATCCGCTCGGCACGTTGTTCGTCGGATCACCGTCGTAGAATCTGTCCGTTATAATCTGGTAGACAACATCGCTTGAGTTTAAAGGCTCAAGGTCGCTGTAAGTTGTAGCCGCCGACACGCCAACCCCGAAACGGGGAAACAGCACGACAACAAGTGACAGAACTAACATCAAACTCATGAATCCTGATACTGCTCTTTTCTGCTTATTCATAACCGTACACTCCTTTCACAAAAATGATTAACAAAACGTCTCATTGTCAAATTATAGCAAATTTTGGCAATTGCGTCAATGGTTGTCTTGTGAAAATCTACGAAAACGTTTTTCTTGATTGCATATTTTAGTTTATGCATGGAAGAATCGGGGCATTCCAAAATTGCGGCAAAATTTAAAGACTTGAGAAGACATATCTTAGAATAGATTCTGATGAAGTGACAACGTTAGAATTAATCATTGAAAAATATAAAATCCCTTTAAAATACAAGGAACCAATACAAAAGAGTCTGAATATAGTTCAGGATTACCTATATGATATCTTTTAAAACCTTGTTATACGGTTGCCGCGCAGGTCAGTAAAATATAGCAATGAGAATTAATCAGTAGTGCTACAGTTTCATTTGGTTGCTATCAACTTTTTCTAACCAGATTTCATCACACAATACGGTCAGCCATCTTGGATTTTCATCTACCGTTTTCATGGTTACTTTAAAAACTCCATTCTCATCTATGGCATTACTATTTGTTATAGTGTACCAACTGTAAACGTATGATGGTAACTCATCTTTAGGTATGCTATCGAAAGCTTTCGGCATCTGGAGTGTTGCTTCCCGGCAGTTCTTAAATCTTATTGTAAGCTCTTTTTCATTACTATCAGTGGCCCAGTAATAATCAACTGTCACCAAAAAATCAAGCAGATTCGAATCCCAGCTTATGTTTGTGACAATACTTTCTGTAAAATCGTATTCATCAAAAATATTTATGTTTTTTGCTAATATCAAATTATTACCTCCTAAGTAATAACTTGATTTAAAATTATTGAATCTCGGCCATGTATTCCACTCTTACAGTTTGTCAGCGAGATATGGGAAAGGTTCCCATCGCTGTCATAATACAATTCGCTATCCAACAACAGATTATTCACTTTTTAAATAATCCGCGCATACGTCATGCAATTGAATACCCGAATTTACTGTATCACTACTATTATTTTCTATTATTGAGTATTGATATTCTTTTGTATTATATCCATCTAATAGTTCCATGATTTTGTATATAGTATCATATGTAACCTCGTTCAAAATGCTCTCCATGCTACTATCTGTAGTGCAAAGTTTAACATTCACAACTTCATCTTGTATTTCTTTTAATTTTTCAAAAAAGTATTGTTGTATAATATTTAAATGATGCATGGATTCTATCCTCCTATAATAATTCCTAAATCATTGATATTTCCCATTAAATAAATAATCATATAACTGCTTTACATCCTTAGCTGATGGTGACGTAACTCCACCATTAGTAGTTTTCTTTCCTTGCCCTCCATATATGTCCCCGCTTGGAGCCACATTACGAGTGGGTTGATGTACATGAGGTGCTATGTCCGCATGACTGTCAGAGCCAAATCTTTTAAACTGACCTCCAACATTACCATTGTTATTATTAAAACTTGCTGAGGTTGTATTTAATCCTATCTCTTTATCAAGTGGGACATTGTTTGTAACAAATCCCTCAAAAGTACGCTCTCCTGGTTTGGGATTGTATCCGTTAGGATTATATCCCTTACCGCCACTCTCACTCTTCTTAAATAACGCCGGAATCTTCTTAACCGCCTTATCCAG
>DBDJ01000008.1 GCA_002293525.1 Lachnospiraceae bacterium UBA935 | reverse complement strand
ATCAACATGTTATTCATCCGTTACCCAAGTATGTGTAAAAAATTACGATAATATCGGACCTTAGGAAAAAGGGCTGCAAAAGGAGGTGTATGACCGATGAAAATGACATTTCAACCTAAAAAAAGACATAGATCAAAAGTACATGGATTTAGAGCAAGAATGAGCACTCGTGGTGGCAGAAAGGTTTTAGCAGCCAGAAGAGCAAAAGGAAGAAAGAAGTTATCAGCGTAGGCCGCAGTTGTGTGGCCTTTTTTTCTATGAAAGCGGAGCTTTCATAGAAGGATGGCCATTCGGCCGTGATTCATTGTAGGTGCATTAAGACGAGAATTGTTATCGGTCTGCACTGAAGAGGATCTGCGGTCGGCAGTTGGTATTAGGAGATGTGTTGGAATCTTTGAAGAGAAATGGTGAGTTTAGGGATGTTTATAGTAAGGGAAGATCTTTTGCTAATAAGCTTTTGGTAATGTATGTAACGGAAAATGACACGGATGGTAATAGAATCGGGATATCGGTAAGTAAGAAAGTAGGGAATAGTGTTGTAAGGCACAGGGTAACTAGATTGATTAGGGAAAGTTACAGATTACATGAAGATATATTTAATAGTAGTTTAAATATAGTAGTCGTAGCCAGGGTAAATTCTTCAGGGGCTTCCTACCATGATATTGAGAAAGCATTGATTCATTTAGGAAGGCTTCATAAAATAGTAAAAAGATGAAAAGAATATTGATTGCAATTATTAAATTTTATAGAAAATATATCTCATCCATGAAAAGCGTTAAATGCCCATATTATCCTACCTGTTCTGAATATGGTTTGGAGGCGGTTGAAAAGTATGGGGTATTAAAAGGCGGTTTGATGGCTTTATGGAGAATTATTAGGTGTAATCCCTTTTCAAAAGGTGGTTATGATCCGGTTCCCTGAAGGGTATTTTTGTTTTATGTGCTAGGATAAGTATATTTGTATGAGAGAAGTCATAATTTTTTCAGGAGGAAACCAATTGTTATTCATTATGCTGACGAAAGACCAGGGGGCATTTTTGGGACCGATATCCAATATATTAGGTTATTTAATGAATGGGATATTTGCTATTTTAGATTTTATTAATATTCCCAATATTGGATTGGCTATTTTTTTATTTACAATAGTGATTTATTTATTTATGTTGCCATTAACTATTAAACAGCAGAAATTTTCCAAACTGTCTGCTAAGATGAATCCTGAGCTTCAAGCGATAAGGGATAGATATAAGAATAGAAAAGACACTGAGTCTATGCAGGCAATGAATGCCGAAACACAGCAAGTTCATGCAAAATACGGGGTTTCCCAGACCGGCAGTTGTGTTCAATTGCTGATTCAGATGCCGATCCTGTTAGCTTTATACCGTGTGATAAGTAATATTCCTGCTTATGTTGATAAAGTAAAAGCAGCTTTTTCTCCTCTTGTTGATAATTTGATAGCACAGGAGGGAAGTGCAGAATTTGTACAGGGTTTTAAAAATGCTGCCATGTATGTCAAGAATTTCAGTAATGAAGCTTTTACGGGAGGTAATGCGGAATATATCAGGAATACCTATATTGATGTTTTGAATAAGGCTTCTACAACAGAACTTCGATCTATTTATGAAAAATATCCTTCATTAGAAGTTGATGTGGAGAGAACAGCTGAACTGATTGGCAGTTATAATAATTTCTTTGGTATTAATATTGGCAATTCTCCGTCTTTTATGGTAAGTGAGGCATGGAATACCGCCGAAGGTGTTGCATGGCTGTCCCTTATATTGGCTTTTTTGATTCCTGTTTTATCGGCTGCTACTCAATGGATCAATATTAAATTAATGCCTCAGCAGGCGGCTCAGGCTTCCGGGGATCAGGCCAATTCCATGATGCAGTCCATGAAAATGATGAATACTATGATGCCTTTAGTTTCAGCATTTTTCTGTTTTACGCTTCCGGCTGGTATGGGTTTGTACTGGATTGCCGGTTCTGTAGTGAGGAGTGTGCAGCAGATTATCATTAATAGGCATCTTGACAGGATTGACTTGGATGAATTAATCAAGAAGAATATTGAGAAAAGAAATAAGAAATTGGAAAAAGCGGGGATTGATCCGCAGAAAATAAATACTTATGCAAGTTTGAATACAAGAAAAGTAGTACCAGCAGGAGCAAGTACATCGTCAGCTAAGCCCTCATTAGAAGCAACCAATAGAATGACTCCGGAAGAAAAAGAAGAAGCTCTGAAAAAATCAACAGAATATTATTCAAAAAATGCCAAATCGGGTAGTATAGCTGCTAAAGCAAATATGGTTAAGCAGTTTAATGAGAAAAATAATAAGTAGGGGTAAGATAATATATTTTAAAGATACAAGATAATAGAAAATAAATCTTAAAATAGGAGACTATAAAATATAATTAATGGAGGAAGATGTATGGACTATATTGAAATATCAGCTAAAACAGTGGATGATGCAATTACCTTGGCATGTCAGAAGTTTTCTATAACAAGTGATAAATTGGATTATATTATAGTTGAAGAAGGATCTTCAGGTTTTTTAGGGTTAGGATCCAAGCCGGCTTTGATTAAGGGCAAGGTTAAGGATACTCTGGTTGATAAGATTAATGATTTTTTGCAAGATGTGTTTCATGCCATGAAAATGAAAGTATCCATTAACGTTGACTATGATGAAGCAGGCAAAAATATGGATATCGATTTAAATGGAGAAGAGATGGGTGTCTTAATAGGGAAAAGAGGACAGACCTTAGATTCCCTTCAGTATCTTGTATCACTGGTGGCAAATAAAGAAAGTCACGATTATATCAGGGTTAAAGTAGATACTGAGAATTATCGGATAAGAAGAAAAGAAACCTTAGAAAATCTGGCCAAAAATATTGCCTTTAAAGTAAAAAGGTCAAAAAGACCAGTTTCCTTGGAACCGATGAATCCATATGAAAGAAGGGTGATCCATTCCGTTCTCCAGAATGATAAATTTGTAACGACTCATAGCGAAGGCGAGGAACCGTTCAGGAGAGTGGTGGTGACTTTAAAGAGATAGTAATTAAACGTGCCAGGGTATTTTTTTAACAATACCCTGGCTTTTTGGTTATAAGGAGTTTTGTGATTATGATGAAAAGAGAAACAATAGTGGCGCCGGCAACGGCATTGTCAGAGTCAGGGATCGGGATAATCCGGCTCAGCGGAGACGATGCGGTACCGATTACAGGAAAATGCTTTTCTAAGATTAAGGATATGAAAACGCATACAATTCGTTACGGTTTTATTATGGATGGCGAAGAAGCTATTGATGAAGTCATGGTTTCTCTTATGAAATCTCCTAATAGTTATACAAGGGAAGATGTAGTTGAAATAAATTGCCATGGAAGCATTATGATTATGAACAGGATCATGAACCTGATGATTAAGAACGGTGCGAGGCTGGCTGAACCTGGTGAATTTACTAAAAAGGCTTTTCTAAACGGTAGAATTGATTTGGCGGAAGCGGAAGCGGTGATGGATATTATTCGGTCAAAAAGCGAGTTTGCCCTGAGAACTTCGCTTAATCAGCTGACTGGTAAGGTGTCCGATGTCATTCGTTTACTGAGAGAAGATATTATTTATCAGGTTGCATATATTGAGTCTGCCTTGGATGACCCCGAACATAGAAGTTTGGAAGGGTATCAAGATATCTTACAGGAAAAAGTAACAGATATACTGAGGCGGATGAACCTTCTTATCAAGACTTCGGAAAACGGTAAAATACTAAAAGAAGGAATATATACTGTAATAGTAGGGAAGCCGAATGTCGGTAAGTCATCCCTTTTAAATTTGCTGGTCGGAGACGACAGAGCAATTGTGACGGATATTGCCGGAACAACCAGGGATATTTTAGAGGAATCGGTTAAGGTAAACGGGGTCATGCTTAATATTATTGATACGGCTGGGATTCGTGCTACCGAAGATACAATAGAGAAAATAGGTGTTGAAAAAGCTATGAAGTATGCATTGCAAGCAGATTTAATCGTGTATGTCATAGATTCCTCTGTTGAACTTGACGAAAATGACAGGAAGATTCGTGAGTTAATAAATGGCAGGAAGGCAATTGTTTTATTAAATAAGGCAGATCTGGATACTAAAGTGGACGAAGATGATATTCAGATGTTTCTGGAGTCTGGGGATAAGAATTATCCACATGTTGATAATTCTGTGGACAGGCCGGCCATTATAAGAACTTCTGCGAAAGAGAACTCAGGTTTTGATCAGTTTAGCCAGACAATATGGGATATGTTTATCGACGACGGGATCAACAGGGAAGATATATTTATTACAAATCTTCGCCATCAGGAAGCACTTCGGAATGCATATGACAGCATGCTTTTGGTGAATCAGAGCTTGGAAGCAAAAATGCCAGAGGATTTTTATACGATTGATATGATGAGCGCATATGAGTATTTAGGAATGATAACAGGGGATCAGATAGGTGAAGATCTCATCAATGAAATATTTTCAAAATTTTGTACAGGTAAGTAATTACGGAACGGAGTGGCTTTGATCGAAAAAGTTGATGTTTGTGTTATAGGAGCTGGTCATGCGGGCTGTGAAGCAGGCCTTGCTTGTGCCAGAATGGGGATGAAAACGATTATTTTTACTGTTAATGTGGATAGCATTGCCTTAATGCCATGTAATCCTAATATAGGAGGAACTTCTAAAGGACATCTGGTAAGAGAAGTAGATGCCCTTGGAGGAGAAATGGGTAAGAATATTGATAAAACTTTTATCCAATCCAAGATGCTGAACATATCCAAAGGTCCTGCAGTGCATTCGCTGCGTGCCCAAGCAGATAAAGCTGATTATAGCCGAACTATGAGAACGGTACTGGAAAATCAGGATAATCTTATCATCAAGCAGGCAGAAGTCGTGGCTCTGATAGTTGAGGATAATCCGGAGGCACCAGAGTCATATAAAAAAATAGTAGGTTTGAAAACTCATACAGGTATTACATATGAATGCAAAGCGATTATTTTATGTTCCGGTACTTATTTGAATGCCCGGTGCCTATGTGGTGAAACCATCACATATACTGGCCCGAACGGGTTAAAGGCGGCCGAGCATCTTTCTGATTCCCTTAAGAGCCTTGGAATCCGCTTGCGGCGGTTTAAGACGGGGACACCGGCACGGGTGGATAAGAGAAGTTTAAATTTCTCTAAGATGACAGAGCAGTTTGGAGATGAGAAAATAGTGCCTTTTTCTTTTTCTACGAAAGCTGAGGATGTCCAAAAGGAACAAATATCTTGTTTCTTAACCTATACCAATGCAAAAACGCATGAGATTATCAAGAAGAATCTGGATCGTTCTCCGCTTTATGCGGGTATAATAGAGGGAGTAGGAACCAGGTACTGTCCTTCAATTGAAGATAAAGTAGTGAAATTCGCAGATAAAGAGCGTCACCAAGTATTTTTGGAGCCGGAGGGATGTTACACAAATGAGATGTATGTGAGCGGTATGTCTTCTTCTTTGCCGGAGGATGTCCAGATCGCCATGTATCAGTCGGTGCCGGGCATGGAAGCTTGCCGGATCGTACGGAATGCTTATGCTATTGAATATGACTGTATTGACCCCAGTCAGTTATATCATACGCTCCGCTTTAAAAATATTGAAGGACTTTATAGTGCCGGTCAGCTAAACGGGAGCAGCGGATATGAGGAAGCAGCCGCTCAAGGTATTATTGCAGGCATAAACGCAGCACTTTATATTAAAGAAGAAGAAGAGATGATAATAGACCGATCAGAAGCATATATCGGAGTATTGATTGATGATCTGGTTACCAAAGAAACTTCAGAACCTTACCGGATGATGACGTCCCGCGCAGAATATCGCTTATTGCTCCGCCAGGATAATGCCGATTTACGCATCAGAGAAAAAGGGTACCGTGCCGGGCTGATTTCCGATTACCAGCATGATCAATTAGTAATGAAAAGACTGTCAATTGAATCGGAGATTGCCCGACTTAAGCATACCAAACTGGGTGCTTCCGGCTATGTTCAGGAATTTTTAACTGAGCATAATAGTTCTCTTCTTAAGACAGCATCTTCATTGGCAGAATTGCTTTGCCGTCCGGAGATGACCTATTTCATCCTTGGGCCCTTGGATCAGGAAAGGCCTTCCTTATCTGATGATATTACGCAGCAGGTAGAAATCGAGATAAAATACGAAGGCTATATTGAAAGACAGAAACGTCAGGTTAAGCAATTTCAAAAGTTAGAGAAAAGAATGATTCCTGTAGATATAGATTATGATGATGTTCCCAGCATTAGAATAGAGGCACGTCAGAAATTAAAAGTTTACAGGCCTGTTTCTTTGGGACAAGCATCACGTATTTCAGGTGTTTCACCGGCAGATATATCGGTACTTCTTGTGTATATCAGTCAAAAGAATTTACCTCAAAATATGTAGTTTTAGTTATGGACTGAAGCTATGAATTTAGGCTATGACCTTAGGCTATGACCTGAGGCTACGACCCTGGGTTATGACCTGAGGCTACGACCTTGGACTATAACTTAGGCTATGACCTTAGATAGGAGAATAGATGTTACTTTTTAATAATGATTTAGATATATTGGGAATTGAGCTTAATAATAAACAAAGAGCTCAGTTTGATGACTACTACAAGTTGTTGAGCCAATGGAATTCTGTCAGTAATCTTACTGCTATTGTCGAATATGAGGATGTTTATAAAAAGCACTTTGTTGATAGTCTCGCAATAGTAAATGCCGGAAGTAATATACTTTACTCAATTGAAAAGGTAATCGATGTCGGAACTGGAGCAGGTTTTCCCGGAATACCTCTGAAAATTGCCTTTCCTGACTTAGATATGACTTTGTTGGATTCACAGAGTAAAAGGGTAAAATTTTTAGATCATGTGATTAAGTCATTGGATTTGAAGGGAATAGTAGCTTTACATGGCCGTGCAGAAGATTTTGCCAAACAGGAAATGAGAGAAAAATTCAATTTATGTGTTTCACGAGCCGTTGCTAATCTATCTACGCTTTCTGAATACTGTTTACCTTTTGTAAAAATTGGTGGCTTCTTTATTTCTTATAAATCAGAGAAAATAGCAGAAGAAATAACAGATTCACAGTCTGCAATTACTATATTAGGAGGCAATATACAAGATAAAATAACGTATTCACTTCCTGATTCTGATATAAACCGTAGTTTGATATTAATTAAAAAAATAAACAATACACCTGATATATTTCCGAGAAAAGCGGGAATCCCGACAAAGAAGCCTTTATAAACCCCAAAAATTAAAACCCGCCCAATCGGGCTATTACCTCATATTTTACGGATCCCAAAACATCTTTACCAGGTAATCATGAGGAATATGACCTTTTACCTCTGTCAACATAAAAATAAGATAGTAATTAAAGATTTTTCTCTTTTATAAATGTCGAAATTGGTATATGATAAGGTTAGCAGTGATTATTTTTTATTATGTGCGCTCAATTCAATATGAAATGATGGGGATTGCTAATGACAAGGAATTCAACTAAAATATTACAGGCAATGCATAACAGCTTTGTGCAAGAGAATCAAGAATTAAAAGAGATACGGAATAATAATTATATTAGAATAGAAAAGATAGAGAAGTATTTGATTACTTGCAGGGAAGAAGGTGAAAAGAAAATCTATTTAAAAGAAAAGGAAGATCTTATATATGAAAATCAGAAGTATACTATCGAGATTGACAAGCTCGAAAAAAGAATTACCGAATTGCAGGAGGTTATATCTGTCGGTAGTTTTTTAGATGGATTAATGCTTTTAGATATTCAGGAGAAAGAAAGAAAAAGGATTGCCAGAGACTTACATGATACTTCACTGCAAAACCTGACGCACTTAATTCATACGTTGGAATTAAGTTCTTTATTTATAGATCAAGATCCTGCCAAAGCAAAATTAGAACTTGAATTGGCCGGCAAGAAGATAAGAGTTGTAATAGATGACATCCGGAATACTATTTATGATTTACGGCCAATGGAATTTGATGATTTAAATTTCAAAGATGCTTTACAAAGCATGGTTGATAAATTGCAAAGGGATACAGATATACTTATTGAATTAGAATTAGAGGAAAACATTGTTATTAATAATGATTTAGTTGTTGCAAATATTTACAGGATTATTAGAGAATGCATAGTTAATTCGATCAAGCATTCAGGAGCAAGTCAAATAAATATCGAAATTGTAGAAGTAAACGAGATGTGTCAAATAAAAATAAAAGATGATGGAAGAGGGTTTGATGACTTAACTGCCAAGGGAAAAGGAAAGCATTTCGGTTTGCAGATTCTGGAAGAAAGAGTACAGTTATTAAGAGGTGAGTTAAGTATTTATTCCGAAGGAACAAAAGAAATAGGAACTAGAATATCAATTACGATACCGATTGAAGATAAAGGGGAATTGGTGCCGCTGCGATAGTTTATAAGGAGGTATGAATGAGTATTAAAGTAATGCTGGCAGACGATCATATATTAATGCGTGAAGGAATTAAACAATTATTAGAATTTGATGGAACATTGGAAATTATTGCAGAAGCCAGTGACGGAGAGGAATGCCTAGAGATATTAAAATCAACTAATCCTGATATCTTACTCTTAGATATTAACATGCCAGGTAAGAACGGTCTTGATGTTCTGGAAGAACTGAAGCTAAGGAAAACACCATTGAAAGTATTGATTCTCACTGTACATAATGAAGTTGAATATTTAGTGAGAGCAATTGACATCGGAGCAGAAGGATATATTTTAAAGGATTCCGGGTCTGCGGAATTAAAAGAGGCCATTACATCTATTGTAAATAACGAAACTTATATCCAGCCTAGCCTGATTCCTTCCTTGAATTCCCGATTAATAAACAGGGATATAGATAAAGAAAAATTGGCTTTATTAACAAAGCGAGAAGTCGAAATATTAACACAAGTAGCTAGCGGAATGTTTAACAAGGAAATCGGCATCAATCTTAATATAAGCGAGAGAACGGTGAAGAATCATATATCAAATATTTTTAGAAAGATAGAAGTGTCAGATAGAACACAGGCCGCGGTTTTCGCGATAAGAAATAACATAATAAAGCTGTACTGATATATGATTGAACATCTGGAAAGTGTTTCACGTGAAACAGGTTGCTTTTAAAAAAATCACCACCATATATGTTTCACGTGAAACATATCAACCACAATATCTTGTTTATACCCCTGTGAAACATTGAAATAGAGATGTGAAACGATCTGCGGGCGCGTAAATAACCCATACGTTGAGGTTGTACAAAATTTTGAGTACTGGGGCTCGGGGACCGGAGGACTAGATGGCCGGATTTTCTATGTGAGCTTCGCCTCTATAGTTGCTAAAAGCAAGATAGCGAACGGTCAGACGGAACACCTCTGCCGGCTTTATGGATAAGCAAAGCTTGTCCATGTCCGAAAAAATAAAGTTTAAGCTAAGACACTATAAAACTTCCTCCATCGAGGAGATGGTGCACTGACAAGTCTGTAGATTAGACGGAAAGCGTTTTCTTTTTATAGATAAAGGTTAACAAACGATTGAAATAGGCCAGTTTATTTCGCCCTTTGGCCAGAAAAATGGAAATCATCTCTTCTGGCTGGTGGAGTGGTGGGTAACGAACCGGTAAATGGCCTTAATTTCAGCAAAAACAGCTTACTGCGAAAATAATTCTTAATGATTTCAGCTAGATTAAAATGCAGATTAATGGTATAATCAGATGGAAAAACAAAAGTCAGACAGGTTTAAGTCAGTCGAAAGGGCAAGGTAAAATGGGTAGAACAATAGCAATAGCAAATCAAAAAGGAGGTGTAGGAAAGACCACCACCTCTATAAACTTATCAGCAGCCTTGGCAGGTAAAGATAAAAAAATACTAGTAGTTGACGCCGATCCCCAAGGGAACACAACAAGCGGCTTCGGTATTGATAAAAACAACTTGGAAAACACTATCTATGAATTAATAATAGGAGAATGTTCAATACAGGAATGTATTATTAAAGAAGTACTGCCCAATATATCTATAGTGCCATCCAATGTAAATTTGGCAGCGGCAGAAATCGAATTAATAGGTATTGACAAAAAAGAGTACATACTAAAAAAAGAAATCGACTGGGTCTGTGAGGAATATGACTATGTTATTATTGATTGTCCCCCTTCCTTGAGTTTGCTGACAATAAATGCAATGACAACAGCCAATACGGTTTTGGTTCCCATACAATGCGAATACTATGCCTTGGAAGGATTGAGCCAGTTAATACATACTGTTAACTTAGTAAAAGAAAGATTGAATCCGGAGCTGGATATGGAAGGCGTAGTGTTTACTATGTTCGATGCCCGTACAAATCTATCTTTACAAGTAGTAGAAAACGTGAAAAATCATTTAAATCAAAATGTATATAAAACCGTGATTCCACGTAACATCAGACTGGCGGAAGCACCCAGCTATGGGATGCCGATCAATATATATGATCCTAAATCAGCAGGGGCGGAAGCATATATGCTACTGGCAGATGAAGTTATTAACAGAAAGGATGTATGATATGGCAGCAAGAGGATTAGGGAAAGGCTTGGATATATTGATTCCCAACGCATTAGGCAAGGATAAAAAAAATGAGGAAAACCATATTGAAGGTAAGGATGAAAATAAGGGGACGCTAGTAAAGATCACCAAAGTCGAGCCCAACAGGGAACAGCCTAGGAAAAACTTTGATGAAGACGCGTTGGAAGAGCTAGCTGATTCAATTAAGCAATTTGGACTTTTACAGCCGATTTTAGTACAGGACAGGAATAGTTATTATGAGATCATTGCCGGGGAGCGCAGATGGAGAGCCGCAAAAAAAGCCGGACTGAAGGAAATCCCTGTAATTATTAAGAATTATTCAGATCAGGAAATAGTGGAAATTTCTTTGATCGAAAATATACAACGCGAAGATCTGAATGCAATTGAAGAGGCACAGGCATTCAAGCGTCTCCTCACAGAATTTAATTTAAAACAGGATGAAGTAGCAGAAAGAGTTTCAAAAAGTCGGACGGCAGTCACCAACTCAATACGTTTATTAAAACTTTGCGATGAAGTGCAGAATATGATTATCAATGAGATGATTTCTACAGGACATGCCCGAGCCCTGATTTCTATTGAGGATCCAGAACAGCAATATGCCTTGGCTCAAAGAATCTTTGATGAAAAGCTAAATGTCCGCGATGTCGAGAAACTGGTAAAGAATCTGAATAAACCTGAAAAGAGTAAGAAGATTAACGAGCCGGACAAGAGCCTGGAGGTTATCTATCAAGACTTGGCCGAGAAACTGAAGCTATCATTGGGAACAAAGGTTATGATCAATTCTAAAGATAACGGTACCGGCAAGATCGAAATAGAATTTTATAGCCACGATGATCTTGAAAGATTAGTGGATAAACTGAAATAGACAAATTGAAATGGTTAAACTGAAATCGATAAACTGAAACCGAAATATATACGTATAGAAGACATATTCTAAAGAGGGTAAGGAAATGAACAGTTCTATTTTTGAAAGCATGGGTTTAGGGAATCTAGATCTGGGTTATGTAATAATCGCTTTAGTGATTCTGACAGTTGTTCTGTTAGTGATAAGCATTGTTTCCATGAACAAACTTGCCAAGCTTGATAAAAAGTACAAAAAATTTATGCAAGGAAAAGCAGCAAAATCTCTCGAGACTGATATTATAAAATTGTATGAAGATAACAAGTTTATGATCAACACAGTAGAAAAAAACATGAAAGATATCGCTATTCTTAATAAAAAACTGGCATCTGTATTCCAGAAAATCGGTCTAGTAAAATACGATGCTTTCAGTCATATGGGCGGAAAATTAAGTTATAGCATCGCTTTATTAGATGAAAATAACAATGGATTCATTCTTAATTCTGTCCACAGTACAGAAGGTTGTTATTCTTACACTAAAGAGATTGTTGCCGGAGAGAGTGCTGTTCTTCTAGGGGTAGAAGAGAAACAGGCTTTGGATATAGCCATCAAATCATAAATAATAATTAAGGGGACATATGGTGTGAAATTGTGCAAAGTTGAAAACTTGGCAGAGGGAGATATTTTAGCAAGAGCAGTATTTGCTATGGATTTCCGGATATTATTGTCGGAGGAAACAAGACTTTCCGCTGATTATATCGATAAGTTAAAAAGCCTTGGTATTTCCGAGGTTTATATACATGATGAAAATTACAAAAGCGTCGAAGCAGTCGTGATCCTGAAACAAGAAGTCGAAGTGTTGTTTAAGGTAAAGGTTAAGGATATCCTGGAAAGACATACCTATTCCCAAAATAAGGAACTGCAGAAACTCAGTCAGACCGCAGATAATATTATATTCAATATTTTGGAAGAAAAAAAGGTGGTTGAAAAAATATATGATATAAAAGAAAGAAGTTCGGATCTGTATGAGCATTCGATCAGTATCTGTACTCTGGCGACACTGGTTGCCCTGAAGATGAAGCTGCCCAAAGAAACCGTCCATGATATTGGCGTATCCTGTCTGCTCCATGATTTAGGACTACGATATATGACATTTGACTATACACTTCGAAATATGGCCGAATTTTTGCCGGTGGAATTGATGGAATATCGTAAGCATCCGATTTATGGATATTCAACCCTAAAAGAAGAGGCATGGATTTCATCGATAAGTAAGGAGATCATCCTATATCATCATGAAAGGAAAGACGGATCCGGTTTCCCGCTGAAAAAAAAGGATATTCCTTTGGAAGCCATGATAGTAGGGGTTTGTGACTGTTTTGACGAGATGATATGCGGAATCTGCTGCCAGCGGGTAAAAGTTCATGAAGCCGTGGAATATCTGAAGGTATTTAAGGGTATCCAGTTTGATGAAAAAGTAGTGGATATTTTACTGCAGTTTACAGCGGTCTATCCGGTCGGCAGCCATGTACTCACTAATGTCGGCGAAACCGGTATCGTGATCCGGCAGAACAGTGAATTTCCAGACCGTCCGGTTATTCGGATTATAAAGGACAAAATGGGAAATAATCTTGTTAAGCCTAAAGAAGTAAATCTAATAAGCAGTAAAACGGTTTTTGTTGAAAAAGTACTGGAATAAATTTTTGATACTTACTATAAGGAGAGACAGTAATGATAGATATTAGATTGTTAAGAGAAGACCCGGAAGCAGTGAAACAGAATATCAAAAATAAATTTCAGGACAGTAAACTGACACTTGTCGACGATATTATCCGCCTAGATCTTGAGAGCCGCCAGATTAAGCAGGAGGCGGATGATCTTCGTGCCAACCGGAATAAGATATCCAAAGAAATCGGCATGCTTATGGCACAGGGTAAAAAGGAAGAGGCCGAAATAAAAAAACAGGAAGTGGCATCGGGAGCAAAGACACTTTTACAGCTGGAGGAAAAAGAAAAAGAGCTGGAAAGAAAAATTACTGATATCATGATGACGATTCCGAATATCCTTGATGCCAGTGTTCCTATTGGGAAGGATGATACGGAAAATGTCGAAGTTGAACGCTTTGGCGATCCCAAGGTTCCAGCTTATGAGATTCCTTATCATGCTGAAATCATGGAGAGTCTGAACGGGCTGGACCTAGATAGCGCCAGAAAAGTTGCTGGTAATGGCTTTTATTATCTGACCGGCGACATTGCCAGGTTGCATTCTGCCGTTATTTCTTATGCCAGGGATTTTATGATTGCCAGAGGCTTTACGTATTGTGTTCCGCCTTTTATGATCCGGAGCAACGTGGTAAGTGGGGTAATGAGTTTTGCAGAAATGGATGCCATGATGTATAAGATAGAAGGTGAAGATTTATATTTGATCGGCACATCGGAGCATTCCATGATCGGTAAATATATTGATACGATCCTGTCCGAGAAAAATCTCCCTCAGACATTGACCAGCTATTCGCCATGCTTCCGTAAAGAAAAAGGGGCACACGGTCTTGAGGAAAGGGGGATATATCGCATCCATCAATTTGAGAAACAGGAAATGGTGGTAGTCTGTAAGCCGGAAGATTCGCCCCTGTGGTTTGAACGGCTGTGGAAGAATACCGTAGATTTATTTCGCTCCTTGGACATACCGGTAAGAACTTTGGAATGCTGTTCCGGGGATCTGGCGGACCTGAAGGTGAAATCTTTTGATGTGGAGGCCTGGTCCCCCCGGCAAAAGAAATATTTTGAAGTGGGCAGCTGCTCAAATCTGGGAGATGCCCAAGCAAGAAGACTAAAGATACGCGTCAACGGTGAAAGTGGCAAGTATTATGCGCATACACTAAATAATACAGTAGTTGCGCCTCCCAGGATGCTGATTGCATTTTTGGAAAACAACCTGCAAGCTGACGGATCTGTCATAATTCCGGCAGTATTGCAGCCTTATATGGGGGGCAATACGGAGATTAAGAGAGGTGATACTTTTGCATAAATATATGCGGGCGATTGGATTCAGTGAATTAAGGAGCCGTAAAGAGTTAAAGCAGCTTTTGACTGATATTGTAATATCCTCAACCGAGCGGGCATATACGAGTAACAATGAAGAGATTATCCTGGCCGAGTTCAGTAAAGACTTTGCAGAAAACATCGGGATAACTGTCTGTGGGGAATTTGATGATGAGGAAAAATTTGTATATGAATATTACTACCCTTATATGAGGGGTTCTATCATCAGTACAGAAGAGGATGTCTCGGTGGAACGCCATGCTTCCCAAGAATCCTATGCCGGGATCTGTGACGACATCCGAGTCGGCGTTTCCCTTATTTTTTATTTACAAAATATGATTTCTTACGTAAAAGTCCAGAGTTCCGGAAAACTGCCGGTTCGAGGAACAACTTTAACCTTGTCAGGACTGTCTCTTAGTGGTACAATAATGATGCCCATCGTAAAAAATGAAAGTGACCGAAAAAAGGTCAACCGGGCTTCCCTCAACCGGGGCAATCTGATTGCCGCGGCAAGGAAAGGCGATGAAGATGCCATCGAAAGCCTTACCTTGGAAGATATGGATACGTATACGGCGATATCCAAGAAGATTCATACCGAAGATGTTTTTAGTCTGGTCGATACTTATTTCATGCCCTATGGAGTCGAATGTGACCAATACTCGGTTCTGGGTGAAATTACGGAATGCCGCCTGGTAAAAAACAAGCTAACCGGCGAAGGGGTATTTCAAATGCTGATAAGCAGCAACGACTTACAGATGGATGTCTGTATTAATGAAAAGGATTTGCTGGGAGAACCCCAGACAGGACGACGTTTTAAGGGCATTGTCTGGGTGCAGGGATATATTAATTTTCCCCACTAGCGTTTTATAATTCATAATGTCTCTGTAGCTCAGTGGATAGAGCACTCGCCTCCTAAGCGAGGGGTCGGACGTTCAAATCGTCTCAGGGACGCCACAAATAATGCCGAAATCGCGGGAAAGCGTGATTTCGGCTTAATTTTAGCTTATTATACCATTATACTGTTATATTTTAAAATTCCAACTTCGAGCTCCCTGTCCTATTTTTATTTCCCATACAGTCTCATACAGTCTTCTCCAATTTTATTACATCTTTAAACTCGCTTAGATTTTTTATATAATTAGTAGCTTTCCCGTAAGAAATATTACCTATTAAAGAATAAGGTACGTTTTTAGTTGCGCTTAATAATTCGGCAGAGGACATCTGAATATTTAATATTTTCTTTATCTTAACCAAATCTTTTACCCCTCCCCCAGGGAAACTGGTTAAAATAATACTATATGAATAATTGTGTATTTTATCTTCAGTTTTTTCTCCTTTTTCATCTAAGTTACAATCATTGTCAAGCCACTTAGAAATGCTTGAAGCTATATATTTCGCATTTTTTGGATTCATATCGCCGCTATCTAAGGATATTATATTTCCGCTTTCCTTAGCAATAAGAAAAAGAATATCTCCACTATCATCTCCAATTGCCATAAAATCATTTGCATATTTTTCTACTTCAAGGGTAAGGTTTCTTTCAATAATATCTTTTGTTCCAAAAATCACTAATCCTTTATTCGTTGAAAATCCATTCGTCATTTTCAACAAGTTCTTATAATCTTCGGGAAAAGATATGTTCATTTGCTTCTCAATAGTTCTTATTTCTTCATCACTTGCTGCTTCTAATTTTACTAAACCAGTTACATTTGCCAGAGATAACATAAAATAAATCCTTTCTGCTTTGCAAATTCATGTTCTCAAAATATTTCCCGAATTACAAAAAAGGTACAACTTGTTCATGCCGTTATAATACAGGAAGGTGGATGTTATCCCGTCCATCGTCAGCCCAGTCCGGTAACCTTCTCCGACATAACGATGCTCCTGTTCCCTCCCTTTTGCTGTCCTGACTAAGGTCTGGCGATCCAGCATGTCATAGCAGTATTCTCTAGACTTTCCTTCTCCATATTCTGACAGGAGGTTGCCGTTTAAGTCATAGGAGTATCGGGTTATTTCAGCTAAGGAGTGCCGCTCGGTCAGCTGGTTTTTCTCATTGTAGCAGTATGTCTCCTGTAAGTCAACTAATCCGTTGCGGACGGTCTCTTTTCTGGTACGGTTGCCGCAAAGGTCATAGATATACCGCTCCCCTTCCGTCAGGAAGCTGCTGGTCTTTATGCCTGTGATTCCGGTGTCATATCCTACTACCAGGTTCCCTGTCCCTCACGGTCATAGCGGAAGGTCTCGGTGAAGCTGGACTGGTCGGTTATGGCACAGACTTTCCCCCGGCTGTTGTAGCAGTAACGGATCGTATTCCCATTAGCATCGGTGGTTCCGGTGATGTTCCCAGCCAGGTCATACTCATACCGTTCCTCTCCGCCTTCTGCAGTTGCGACAGCTGTTAACGGAAGGGGAGCGGTATATCTATGACCTATGCGGCACCTGTACCAAGAAAGAAACCGTCCGTAACGGCTCAGTTGACTTACAGGAGACATACTGCTACAATAAGAAAAACCAGTTGACTGAGCAGCGCTCCTTAGCCGAAATAACCCGTTACACCTATGACTTAAACAGCAATCTCCTATCGGAAATTTAGCGAAAGATGCAAAAAATAGAGGAGGCTCTAGGAAATTGCGAAACAGAGTTTCGTAATCTTGAACCCAGACAAGGAGCTAAATAACCCTAGATAGTTGAAAGGAAACGTTGTGTTTGAAGAAGTTAATAAACAATTTATTACCAAAGACAGAAAGATCATAACCAATGACTGGAGAGAGGCTTTGGGGGCATTAAAGATATATAAAACGCTATATGTAAATAATCGGGTTGGACCTTTGGTTGTTGGTATTTATTTGAAAATAGCTTCGTCCAGAGATTATTATATACCAATATATCATGTCCATAATTTATGCAGAAAATTCCCACAACTTATTTTGTCTTTGAGTATTAAAGGGAAGATGATACCAATTGAAAAGCATAACGAAATGTATAGGCAAGTAGCGGAGGAACTAGCAGAACAAGCTTTTATTTCTTTTGATGACAACTTAAGTATTGACGAAATTATTGCAGGTTACGAGAGATATTTCATTTCTCCTAATCTTACATCTACCGTGGAATATGAAGATTTAGCGTTATTTTGTGGCTGGACTAAAGATGCAAAAAAGATAGAATATATATTAAACCTCATCTATAATGAGCTTAAAACATGGTCTGAAAAACGATATTTTTCCGAATATAAGGGTTTTGAGAATTGGTTCAAAAATTTGGAAAAAAAAGTTTGGAATAGTGATGAATTACATAGTGTTGTTGAATCTGAATTAAAAGAGCATAAATTTTTAAAATTACCAGAGCGAAAAATATTGTTTTAAAGGTGATAAGACAGGCCGCAGCCTGTCTTTTCCCAGACCATGATGTTGGACGACGAAACCCTTCACTATAACGGCGAGATCCTTGCGGAGGGCGACAGGGAAGGGAACCTAGTGAGGCGTCATCTGACGGGGACAGGCTACAGCCTGTCCTTTGCAGTTGTGGAGAACTAGTGTCGGACGGCGAATTGTGGGAGCAACAAAAAGCGAATTAGATTTCTAAGTGTTGTCTTTGATTTTTGCGGTAACCGTACCAAGAAAGAGACCACGGAAAGAGACCATCTACAACAGCTTAGTTGACTTACATTACAGGAGACATACTGCTACAATGAGAAAATCAGCTTAGCGAGTGGCGGTCTATTCAGTTTTGTTGGGTTTGATTACGCTTATTTAGGAGGAAGTTATTATTCTTGTATACTAAATGATCTTTGTTACGATAAAAAAGGAATTTCTAAAGAATTGGTTCTAAATAAAAATGGCTTGCTAAGCAATCTGGATGAAATTCTAGAGTTCATAAGAATTCGGAATGTATTAGAGTTAACAATGCCTATAAATACATTTGAAAAAGGAGAATAGAGGAGAATAGACCATCCGCAACGGCTTAGTTGACTTACAGGAGACATAATGCTACAATGAGAAAAACCAGCTGACCGAGCGGCGCTCCCTAGCAGAAATAACCCGATACGCCTATGACTTAAACGGCAACCTCCTGTCGGAAAAAAGCACCGGGGAATCAAGGGAATACCGCTATGACCTGCTGGATCGCCAGACCTTAGTCAGGACCGCAAAAGGAAGAGAACAGGAGAACCGCTATGACGGGGAAGGATACCGGAACGGCCTTACCATGGACGGGACACCATCCAGCTTCCTGTACTATAACGGCGAGATCCTTGCGGAGAGCGACGGGGAAGGGAACCCGGTGCGTCGTCATTTGGCTGGGATTGGCCAAAACCTATCCTTTGCCCAGACCTTAAGCGATCAGGCCTACCATGCCTATCATCAAGATGATCAGGGGAGCACTTCATACATCACCGGGATGGACGGGAAGGCCGAGAACAGCTACCTGTATGATGCGTTCGGCAACCTGTTAGAGAGCCGGGAAGCGATTGGGAACCGGATTTTTTATACCGGCCAGCAGTATGATCAGGAGACAGGCCAATACTATCTTCGTGCCAGGTATTATAACCCTGTGACTTCACGCATGTTATCGGAAGATACTTACCGTGGTGACGGGCTGAACCTGTATGCGTACTGCAGTAACAACCCGGTTACTTATTATGACTGGAGCGGGCACGCAGCGAATTGCAATGGTACTGGTCAGAAGAAGCCAGGAGATACTCAACAAGTTAAGAGTGACAATGATTCTAAGCATTTATATAGAAAAATGAGTGTTGATGGTCCAGCTTCCTATACTACAATGGGGAAATCCTTGAGGAGAACGACGAGGAAGAAACCCCGGTTCAGCGCCATCTGGCAGGGATCGGCCATAGCCTGTCTTTTGCCCAGACCTTAAGCGATCAGGCCTACCATGCCTACCATCAGGATGAACAGGGCAGCACCGCGTACATCACCGGGATGGACGGCGAATACGAGAACAGTTACCTGTATGACGCGTTCGGGAACCTGTTAGAGAGCCGGGAAGCTGTTGGAAACCGGATTCTTTATACTGGCCAGCAATATGACCAGGAGATGGGTCAGTATTATCTTAGGGCAAGGTACTATAACCCTGCGATAGCGCGGATGTTGACGGAGGATACATACCGTGGCGACGGGCTGAACCTATATGCGTACTGTAGCAACAACCCGATTACGTATTATGATTGGAGCGGGCATAATGGAGATCCATGCCCACCAAATAGCCAGCAAGATACGGAAAAAACACTTAGCAATGTACCTGAGGCTTCAAAAAATAATACAAAAAACTAAATGAATGGATTGCCGATGATCCTGATTTGCTGGATGAAACTAGGCAATGGTATAATGATAAACCAGAATGGTGGGGATTGATCCCAATAATACAGATGTATACTATTGAACTCCAGAAGAAGTAAGACAAATAAGAAGTAAACCTGGAGAAAGTGGAGGACATCATCCTCATGGATTAGCACTAGGAGGACCGGAAGGTCAAGTTTTAACGACAACAAATGAAACCGTTAAGGTTAAGAATTCGACACATAGCCAGGTGACAGGATTACAAAGGCGTGTTATAAATAGGGTTAAAACTAAAAACTGATCATAGTCGTTATAGATATTATGTAAAACAAATATTGGAGGTGTTATGAACAAAAAATATAATGATTTTATAAATTGGACTAAGATTAATAACTGGGACATATCATTAAAAGAAAATCCCGGTTTAGGTTTGAATAATAGTATTACAACAAGATATAAAGATATTCCCCAAGGATATAAAGATTTTTTATATAATGTAAAACATTGCATAGCACCTAGTGAAAAATCTTGGTTTTTATGTGAGGATGAATATAATGATAATTCTGATATTGCATTCAGGTGGAACGAGTTTGAATTATTAAGCCTTGAAGCAGCCACGAATGATAATATATGGGAATCAGAAATAATCTCATGGTGGGACAAGCATTTTCCCATATTTATGTCTGTGGATGGAGCATATTCATTTTATGCTATTGATTTAGCTAATAATATAGGATCAATTGTACAAGGGGTTGAACCTGAATTTGAAGAGGTAGAAGAAATTGCAAGTAGTATAAATGATTTTTTTGAATTAATTATTAAAGGAAAAATCCAACTATAGCATTGCCAAAATACCAGTTAGTGATATATTGAATGATTTTATCTATGCTTTTAACGAATGGAAAGTTTCTCATGATAACAGGTAATCTTATGAGAAGACCATTGGAATAAGAGAATAAACGAAAGAATAAACTAAGAAAATAAACAAAAATAATAAACAAAGCAGAGCTTTATAGTAAGATAGATGAGAAATGATGAGTAATAAAAACAGTTACATGAGATCTTTGCATGGTAAGGAGTTGACCGATGCGGGGAAAGCAATGAAAAGGATGTGATCATCATAGTAGATATCGGCAGGGAAAATAGAAAAAAGGAATTATTAGCTAACAAGGAGAAAGCAAGAATAACGAAACTGGCAAATTGCGTGAAGGCAGCTACAGATATAGAAATAGTCAGTCCAATCCTGAAATATGAACAAAAAATCAAAGAAATATATAAAATAAGCTTTCCGATTAATCAAGAATGTGACATCGGAAACTTAGAATTACAAGATTTAATTGATTTACTAGAACTGGATGACGGTGAACAAATAGTTATTCCCTATTTCAAGAGCACCTGCTATTGGATAAGTTTTAGAGTAATGGACAAGTTACATTTTATTAGATATTTGCTTGAAAATAATTATTTAAGCAATATTACGATTATTAATATTGGTAAAGATACAATATTTGATATTAACATAGGAGAACAGAAATATGAATTGCGGAAAATAAATATTTGTGATGAAAGGTGAATTCAAATATGAATTGGATACAATCAAAGATATCATTACCACTAATAACTTTCAAGAGAGAATACAAGTATGAGTCGGGATTTTAGTTTTTGGAAATTGAAAGAGAAGGTGGATGAAGAAGAGTCTAAAAGTTGAGGATCACCTTATGATCGATGAATTACTGGCTATGGAGCAGTATAATATTTACAAAAACGATGATATAGATTTAGCTATAATAAACGAGCTGGCAGAAGAATTTTCAGCAGAAAATATTGATCTCCAAGATTATTTTGATTTTTCTAAGTTCTACTCAAAATTCTGCTGGATAAATGTAATTAAGATAATAAATGCCATGAAATATCCTCAAAAGATGAGAGGCTTACCCATTTTATTTGAATTTCTTCAAGATGCCAACTGGCCGGTTTTTTCGTCGGCTGTGGAAGCACTGAAACTCATAAGAAGGAGTAAGCTCATTCCTTATATTGAAAAATATCTGAAGCAGGCCTATCTTGAAAATGATTATATGTGGATTGCCGGAATATATATATTGGCACGGGAAGTATATGTTCGGCCACAAGATTTTAAAAATCGCCATAGTTATGAGTTGTTTCAATATAGGGATTTTTAATGCTAAGGATTTGATCAGATGGAAAAGATGAGTATTCCTACAACAGATGAGATACCAAAACCGGAGACATATCGATATTTATATGACAATCACGAAAAGTTGAATAAATGGTATCGGGAGGCACTGGGATGGGAAGGTTTAGATGCGGCGAGGATTACCTATTTATTAGAGCAAAAAATGTTGGAAATCTAAGAAAAACCATATCAGGAAATCAAAGAATCTCTGATTGGTCTTGCTGCTGTATATGGGCATAATGTATGTTTTTTGGTGACGGTGAGTGGGATTGGGACGAGGAAAAACGAAATTGTATCGTTAAGAACTTGGGGGAACTGTCATGTTTATCAGTCCACTTGATGTTTTAACATCATTATATCATAACATGAGAACTGGCTATTTAATTTACCAATATGAAGGTCTTCTGCGTGGGAGAAACATGAAGATAAAAGCGGGCAAAATTAAGGGTGAAATAATAGATATAGAGGCAGCTATTGCGATGGTATTTTTGCCAGATAAATAACATTGCCACAAGTTGATCAAGTAATACTGAATACTGCCTACAACTAATACTGACTACTAGCAAGTAACACTGCCTACTGCCAAGTAATATTGACTGCATCCTACCCTATAGACGAAAAAGACAAGTTATGATAAAGTATCTTTAGTGTTACCAGTCGGCAATCCTTACCAAACTTTTACAAAACTCAGAAAGGCAGAATCAAAACGCACATGACGAATTCAGATCTAAAAAAAACAGCCAATAAAGTCCGCAAGGGTATCATAACGGCAATACACAGTGCCAAAGCGGGTCATCCCGGCGGCTCGCTGTCGGCGGCAGATATCTATACTTACCTGTACTTTGAAGAAATGAACATCGATCCCCAGAATCCGCGATGGGAAGAACGGGACCGCTTCGTGCTGTCCAAGGGTCATACCGCCCCCGGCCTCTATTCCGCGCTGGCTCACAGAGGATTTTTCCCGGTGGCGGACCTGACTACCCTGCGCCAGCTGGGTTCTTACCTGCAAGGGCATCCTTGCATGCAGCACGTTCCCGGCGTAGACATGTCCAGCGGTTCCTTGGGACAAGGGATATCCGCGGCTGTCGGAATGGCGCTGGCCGGCAAGCTTGACGGGAAGGATTACCGGGTATACACCCTACTAGGAGACGGAGAGACGCAGGAAGGCCAAGTCTGGGAAGCGGCCATGTTTGCCGGTCATCGTAAGCTGGACAACCTGACGGTTATCGTGGACAATAACGGCTTGCAGATCGACGGAGCCGTAGATGAGGTATGCACCCCTTATCCGCTTGACAAAAAGTTTGAAGCTTTTAATTTTCGTGTCATTACCATTGATGCCCATGACTATGATGCCCTCCGCGCTGCTTTCCAAGAAGCCAGAGCGACGAAAGGCAGACCTACCGCGATTATTGCCCGTAGCATGAAGGGCAAAGGCGTGAGTTTTATGGAAGGTCAAGCGGCCTGGCACGGAGTAGCTCCCAATGACGAGCAATTTGCCTTAGCCATGGAAGATCTTCTGAAAATAGATACGGAGTTAAGCCAGGAGGAAGAAATCGGATGAGTGAGGCCATTAAAATAGCAACAAGGGAAAGTTACGGAAAAGCACTGGTAGAACTGGGTGCCCAATACCCCAATCTAGTGGTTTTGGATGCCGACCTGGCCGGTGCCACCAAGACAGGAATCTTTAAAAAAGCCTATCCTGACCGTCATATCAACTGCGGCATCGCGGAATGCAACATGACCGGCATCGCGGCCGGTCTGGCAACCTGCGGGAAAATCCCCTTTATCAGTTCTTTTGCCATGTTCGCAGCGGGCAGGAACTATGAACAGATCAGGAATTCCATCGGTTATCCGCACCTGAACGTCAAAATCGGAGCCACTCATGCGGGAATCACCGTAGGCGAGGACGGGGCCAGCCATCAATGCAATGAAGACCTTGCCCTGATGCGGACCATACCGGGGATGGTGGTCATGTGCCCGGCCGATGACATCGAAGCCCGAGCGGCCGTCCATGCGGCGGCGGCTTATGACGGCCCGGTTTATCTGCGGTTTGGCCGTGCCGCCTGCCCGATAATCAATGACCGGGAAGACTATCATTTCCAGATCGGCAAAGCCGAGATCCTGCAGGAAGGAACTGCTGTGACCATAGCTGCCACCGGAATCTGTGTGGGCGCTGCCCTGGAAGCAGCCGATATGCTTGCGCAAGAAGGGATCAAGGCAGAAGTGATCAATGTCTGCACCATCAAGCCCTTGGATGAAGAACTGATCAAGTCAAGTGCCCGGAAGACCGGAAAAGTGGTTACCGCAGAAGAACACTCCATCATCGGCGGACTGGGAAGCGCGGTATGCGATGCCCTAAGCGAAGAAGCGATTGCCCCCGTATATAAGATCGGAATGAGAGACGTCTTCGGCGAGTCCGGTCCGGCTCCGGCTCTTGTGGCGAAATATCGCTTGGACGGCAAAGGGATCTATGAACAAGTAAAGGCATTTATTAGTAATTAGCGGAGAGTTTTATAGATGATCAAGCTAGCACCTTCCATTCTGGCAGCAGATTTTGCGATACTGGGACAACAGATCAAGGAAACGGACGAAGCAGGCGCTCCATACATTCATCTGGATGTCATGGACGGGGCTTTTGTACCTTCTATTTCATTTGGAATGCCGGTTATTTCTTCCGTCAGGAAGGTGACGGATCAAGTGCTGGACGTACACCTAATGATAAATGAACCGGAGCGGTATATAGAAGAATTTAAAGAATGCGGCGCAGATATTATCACTTTTCATCTGGAAGCCGCTGCCGATCCCCATAAACTGCTTACCCGGATCCGCTCCATGGGCATCAAAGCCGGTATTTCCATCAAACCGGAAACTTCTGTAGAAGCAGTGCTTCCGTATCTGGAAGCCGCCGATATGATTTTGGTAATGTGCGTGAATCCCGGCTTCGGCGGGCAGCAATTCATCAGCCAGTCCTTGGAGCGGGTGAGACAGATCAGGAATTACCTTGACAGCAAAGGCCTATGGAAGGATATCGAAGTGGACGGCGGCTTGTATCATGACAATGTCAAAACGGTATTGGAAGCAGGCGCCAATGTGATCGTAGCCGGCACTGCGGTCTTTAACGGAGATATTTCCCGGAATATTAATTTATTTCAAATAATTTTTGATGAATATGAAGATATTAAAGGATATAAAGAATATAAAGAGGAAAAAATAGAAGAGAATAAAGAAGAATATAAAGAAGAAAATAACGATAAGAAACAAAACAATACGAAACAAAACAAATAATTTCTAAGTAAAAAAGTCAGACAAAATTTGTTTGGCTTTTTAAGATGGGAGTCGGCATGTATGATGTGGTGATTATCGGCGGCGGCGTGGTCGGCTGCTGTATCGCACGGGAATTATCTAAAAGACAGCTAAAAATAGCGGTGGCAGAAAAGGCTTCCGATATCGGCGAAGGCGCATCCAAAGCCAACAGTGGCATTGTCCATGCCGGATACGATGCCAAAACGGGTACGTTAAAAGCCCGGCTAAATATCCGCGGCAGTCTCTTAATGAAAGAACTGGCAGAAGAGCTTGATTTCCCATACCGGAATAATGGTTCCTTGGTTCTTTGCTTTGAGAAAGAAGCCCAACCGGTACTGAACAAGCTCCGGCAAAAGGGGGAGCAAAACGGTGTCGCGGGCCTTGAGATATTGACCGGACAAGAAGTGCGGGACATGGAGCCGGCCGTTAGCAAAGCGGTAGTGTCCGCCCTATATGCTCCCAGCGGTGCCATTGTCTGCCCCTTCGGACTGACAGTAGCAATGGCGGAAAATGCCGCAGCCAACGGCGTAGAATTTTTTCGGGATACCGAAGTTATCCAGATTCAAAAGGAAGACGGCTATTATCATTTAACTTGCCCTGATAAAAACTTCACTTCAAGAATCGTGGTCAATGCTGCTGGTATCTATGCCGATACAATTCATAATATGGTAAGTGCAAAGAAAATGAAGATAACCCCCAGAAAAGGGGAATACCTGCTGTTTGACAAAAATGTGGGAAACACGGTCTCACGCACCATCTTTCAATTGCCGACAGCATATGGCAAGGGGGTACTGGTTACGCCCACAGTACACGGTAACCTGATGATAGGTCCCACAGCAGAAGACATCCCTGATAAAGAGGGGGTGAACACCACAGCCTCCGGCTTAAACACCGTATTAGAAAAGGCCGCAAAAAGCCTTGAAAATATTCCGGAACGGGAAATAATCACTTCTTTTGCCGGCTTACGGGCTAACAGCGGCCAAGGTGATTTTATCATCGGAGAAATACCGGATGCCTGCGGTTTTATCGATGTCGCCGGCATTGATTCGCCCGGCTTAAGCAGTGCGCCGGCAATCGGGGAATATGTGGCAGAACTGCTGCAGGCCATCTATCCCTCAAAACCCAAGAGCGATTTCATAAAAGTAAGAAAAGGCATCCGTCCCGGCACCGGTGAAGTCATCTGCCGCTGCGAAACAGTGACAAAAGAAGCTATCATCGAGGCAATCCGCCGGACTCCCGGCGCTGTCAGTTTAGACGGGGTGAAGCGGCGGACCAGGGCCGGCTTCGGCAGATGCCAGTCAGGCTTCTGCACTTCCAAAGTAGTAGAAATCCTGGCTCAGGAACTGGGACAGGAAAAATGGGAAATAACCAAAGCCGGCAAGGGTTCGGAAATCCTGTCCAAGGAAACACTGATGCATCAGCGTTTCCCTAATAATTGAGGTTAGCGTATGCATGGGAGCGGAAAGATGAAAAAAACCGACTTAATAATTATCGGCGGCGGCCCCGCCGGTTTAGCAGCAGCAGTGGTGGCTTTTGACCACGGGATCAGGGATATACTGATTATTGAAAGGGATAAAGAGCTGGGCGGCATCCTAAACCAGTGTATCCACAACGGTTTCGGCCTTCATACATTTAAAGAAGAACTGACCGGCCCCGAATATGCCTTACGTTACATTAAGATGGTAAAAGAAAGGAAAATTCCTTATTTGCTGCGGTCTATGGTAACCGGTATCCAGGCCGGCAATCCCCTGACAATTACTGTAATGTCTCCGGAACTGGCACCGGAACTGGCACCGGAAGACCGCTCAATGATATCAGCAAAAGCAGTGATCTTAGCTATGGGATGCCGGGAGCGGGCAAGAGGAGCCCTGAATATTCCCGGTTTTCGCCCGGCCGGAATATTTACTGCGGGCTGCGCCCAGCACTATGTCAATATCGAAGGCTTTATGCCGGGCCGCCAAGTAGTGGTGTTAGGATCGGGAGATATTGGTCTGATCATGGCGCGCCGCATGAAACTGCAAGGTGCAGATGTAAAAATGGTCGTTGAGATCATGCCCTATTCCGGCGGATTAACAAGAAACATCGTCCAATGCCTGGAAGATTTTGACATACCCCTAAAACTGAGCCATACGGTGATCGACATCGACGGCAAAGACCGGGTGCGGGGAGTCGTAACCGCCAAAGTAGACGAAGCCGGAAAACCGCTTCCCGGCACAGAAGAATATGTAGCCTGCGATACCTTGCTCCTGTCATGCGGCCTGATTCCGGAAAATGAGCTAAGCCGCAGCGCAGGTACAGACATGGACGAAATGACACAGGGCCCGATAGTAAATAAAAATCTCGAAACTACTGTACCGGGCATTTTTGCCTGCGGTAATGTCCTCCATGTCCACGATCTTGTGGACAACGTCTCCGCAGAAGCCGTCAAAGCCGGCAAAGCAGCCGCTGATTTCATCAAAGCATCAGCTTTGGCAAACATTCAGGACAAAAACGACTGGGGAATACCCATCCGCCCCAATATCCCTCCTAAAAACCGCTACACTCCTCCCAAGGACAGGGATTTTTCCAGCCAGTTTGTCTGTATCGGCTGTCCCAAAGGCTGCCTGCTCACAGTTGCCAAGGAAGCCGACGGAAACCTTGCCGTCACCGGCAACTCCTGTCCGGTAGGCGAAGAATACGCCAAAAAAGAGATAACCGCCCCCACCCGCATCGTAACCTCCCTGATCAGAGTAAAAGGCGGTACCGGCCCGGTCGTTTCCGTCAAAACAGCCGCAGACATCCCGAAAAAGAAGATATCCGCTTGTATCAGCGAAATCTGTCAAACAGAGGCAGCAGCACCGGTTACCGCCGGTGACATCCTGATTGCCAACGTTGCCAATACCGGAATAGACATCATAGCAACTGCCGATATGGCTGCTAGTAGTGCGTTATTCGCACAAGGAATTACAGAACGTACAACTAGCATATCGGAGATCAAGTAAGGAAGACCAAGTAAGGAAGAAAGGCGGGTCATATCATGACACAATACATCATGGCACTAGACCAGGGCACAACAAGCTCACGCTGCATTATTTTTGACAAGTCAGGTGAAATAAAAACCATGGCGCAAAAAGAATTCTCTCAGATTTATCCTCGTCCCGGCTGGGTAGAACATGATCCGATGGAAATCTGGTCCTCGCAGTTAGCGGTAGCGACGGAAGCCATGGCACAAATCGGCTTAAAATCCGAAGACATCAATGCCATCGGCATTACCAATCAACGCGAAACCACCATCGTCTGGGATAAAATTACCGGAGAACCGGTCGGCAACGCAATTGTATGGCAATGCCGGAGAACTGCCCAGAAGGTGGAAGAACTGAAGGCAGCAGGATTCGGACAATGGATCAGGGAACGGACCGGACTGATTCCCGATGCCTATTTCAGTGGCACCAAGCTCGCGTGGATCCTTGACAACATCCCAGGCGTACGGGAAAAAGCCGAATCCGGCCGGCTGCTGTTTGGAACAGTGGACACCTGGCTGGTATGGAAACTCACTGCCGGAAGGCTGCACATCACTGATTATACCAATGCCTCCCGGACCATGCTCTATGACATCCATAATCTTTGCTGGGATAAAAAGCTGCTTGAAATCCTGCAAATACCTGAAATCATGTTGCCGGAGGTAAAGCCTTCCGGGTTTTTATACGGTAATACCGATGCTACCGTCTTAGGAGGCGAGATCCCGATTGCCGGTATCGCCGGAGACCAGCAGGCGGCACTGTTCGGACAGTGCTGCTTTACCAAAGGCCAGGTGAAAAATACATATGGCACCGGCTGTTTCTTACTGATGAATACCGGAAAAAATGCCGTGACATCCGGCCACGGCCTGCTGACTACGATAGCTGCCGGTCTGGGAGACGTGGAATATGCCTTGGAAGGCAGCGTTTTTGTTGCCGGAGCCGTCATACAATGGCTGCGGGACGGGATGCGGATGATTTCGAACGCGCCGCAGTCAGAAGAATATGCTAATCGGGTGGAGGATAGCGGCGGGGTTTATATTGTGCCGGCCTTTGCCGGCTTAGGCGCCCCCTATTGGGAGCCTTACGCCCGAGGAACCGTATTAGGCCTTACCAGAGGCTGTACGAAAGAGCATTTTATCAGAGCGGCCTTGGAGTCGATCGCTTACCAGACGGCTGACGTGCTGCGGGCGATGGAGGAAGATGCCGGTATCCGGCTGACGGAATGTAAAGTGGACGGCGGTGCCAGTGCCAATGATTTTCTGATGCAGTTCCAAGCCGATATCCTGAATACGAAAGTCATTCGCCCGGAATGCATTGAAACAACAGCTTTGGGGGCCGCCTATCTGGCTGGACTGGCGACCGGGTTCTATAAGGATAAAGAGGAAATCAGTACTAACTGGACGCTGGACCGGACTTTCCACGCAGAAATCACGGCAGCAAGGCGGGATACACTGCTTAAAGGATGGCAGAAGGCAGTAAAGTGTGCATTGATCTGGGAAGCGGATACGGTATAAAATATCGGAAGAGATTATTTAGCAGCAGGAGAAAAAGCAGATGGAAAAAAGAGAATACTTACCGGGGGCATTATTAAGCGAAACGGGGCAGACGTTGCCGGGGCTGATGCTGATCGCAGAAGGTAAGGTGAGAGCAGACTATCAGGGCGGTGAGCTGCTGCTGAAAATAGGTGATGTAGCGGGCTTAAGCGAGGTTTATTCCCGAACCAGTGCCATGACATATATAGCGGCGGAAAAGGTTACAGTTGCCCTTTATCCGTTTCAGGACGACGGTTTGATGACGATACTGAAACGGCACCCGGAAGTGTCCGGCTATTTTGCTTCCTCCGTGTTCAGGCAATTTCAGGATATCGCCGGTCATTATAAAAAACTAAAAGCGGACAGTATGTATCTTTATCGTTTTCTTATAAGGCATTACCAGCGTTACGAAAAATTCTGCACCCAGTTCCGCATTTCGCCAAGAACGCTGCCGGGGCAGGAGGAAATCGTTCCGCTGATGATTGCGGAAGATATTGAGCCTTGGTTAGGAGGGTTCTACCAAGGCATATATGGGATGATCGGCGATAGCGGCGAAGCTTCCCGTCCGGAAACGGAATTTTTCTGCGGACTGATGGTGAATATCAGCCGGGATATCGGCAATATTCTGGCTGTCAACAAGATTGTGGCCGAATATCGGGATCAATTGCTGGCGTTTTTTATGAATGAACAGAGGATGGATTTGTTTGAAATCTTCTCAGCGTTTTATTTCCATTCCTTTCATCTTTCCGGCCAAGAAAAACCGGATCCAGCATTTATCGAAGAAATGATCAATTTATTAAGAGGATATGGATTCGAGGAAAAGGATTATTTTATAAGACGGGTAAAAGAATATCAGGATAAACTTCAGGAAGCGGAACAGGTTAAGCCTCCTTTGAAAGAAGAAACTGCTACAATAAGCCAGAAAGCGGCCGATTTACACGATTCGGTCAGCGTGATCCTCAACTATGCGGATTGTCCTCCGGAAGATGCCGATGCCTTCCAGAAACTGCTCAGCCTTTATAAACAGACTGTAAATAAAAATTCTGTAGAGGACGAAGACCGGAAACAGCGCTTAGCCCTTTCCAAACTCTTCTATCGGATCTATGCCAAGGCGCTGCAGCTCAGCTTTATGGGAAAAGAGATACCAGATATAGTCAGAATGTTTTTCCTGTTCGGTTATGTCGATGAAGAACTGGCGGGAATGGAAAATGCCGTCATTTTGCATGATATTTCCCGTCACCTTCCTACCGATCCGAAAAACGGGATATATTCGGCATATGAATGGCTGAAAGCAATCTATGAGGGGAAAAAGGAGCCTTGCCGCAACGAATTTGACAGGGATTATCAGGATTATGTCCACGAATTGAAGCGAGGCAATAAAATCAGCCAAGCCGAGGCGACCGCCATGCTATCGGACACGTTACGGAAAGTAGAGTATGAACTGGAAAATGTCTTTCCTACGGTTAACCGAGTTACTTTCGGACGTATTTCAACTTTCTGCCCGGTTTTTTCCGAACACAATGTCCTGAAATCTCCGGACAAGTTGCTGGTATCTGCAGACATGGTGAAACAGGCCTTGCAGCATATCCGAGAAAGAGATTTTGGAGCATTCTGCCGGGAGTCCATATTTTCGATGCCGGAAAAGGGGATCGGCCGGGAATATATTAACACGGAAATTCTGCCAGACATGATATTGCTGCCCAATATTGGAAGCCGGGGAATTATGTGGCAGGAAATCGAAGGCAAACGGCGCAGTACGCCGGCGCGGTTTATGTGTTCCTTGTTACAGGTTGAGGATATGCCGGTTATTCTGACTAAAATGACAGGAGAGTTCCGCTGGGAAATGTGTAAGCGGATACAAGGAGCAAGATGGAACGATGTGACGGAGCGGTCGCTGACCAGCGAATATTCCGATTATCTGGCTTCCTTTAAGAAAAATACCGAATTATCCGTTGAAGCGAAAGAAAAGATCAAGAATGACCTGATACGATATAAGAATAATACCAAAGAAATGTTTGTCCACGATTATATTACGTGGATTATGTATGAAAGTAACGGTGCGCCACGATTGAACAAAACGCTAAGGTCGATTTTCTTTACCTATTGCCCCTTTACTGCGGCCGTCAGAGAGAAGCTACGGACCAACCCGTTATATACAGATGTCCTGGACAAATATGAAATACGCCTAAAACAGAAATCGCGTCACATGGATGGTGTTTTTCAAAAATTCCGTGGCGGCGGATCGGAGGTTCCACAGGAACTGAAAGAAACCAGAAGGATAATGGAATTGTAAAAATGTCAGCGGCTGTTGTAAAATGCATGCCCGGCGCAGCTTCTGCGTACGGAAGGCTTACGGGGGAGCCCAATCCGCTGTCGCTCGGCATGCATTTACAACAGCCGCTGGCATTGATAAATACTGCTTGCGTACAGTAACCTCGATTTTTATACTGACCCAACACATATAATATCAAAAAATACCACTGAAAACTTAAAGTGTGTAAAATATGACTTATTTTGCGCAAAAATGCTTATAAAAGTCTTTTTTGATATCCAATGATTTATTGACAAAAAATATCGGTAGTGTTAGCATTGTTTTAATAAGTTAAACAGGGCGAAGGAGTCAGCATGAATAAAGGTAAGTATTACATTACAACGGCAATAGCCTATACTTCCGGCAAGCCGCATATCGGGAACAGTTATGAGATTGTCCTTGCCGACAGTATCGCCAGATATAAAAGAAAACAGGGCTATGAAGTGTTTTTTCAGACCGGGACGGATGAGCATGGCCAGAAAATCGAGCTAAAGGCTCAGGAAGCCGGGCTGAGACCGAAGGAATATGTCGACGGAGTAGCAGGTACGATTAAAGGCCTTTGGGATCTGATGAATACTTCCTATGATAAGTTTATCCGCACTACCGACGAAGCTCATGAGAAACAGATCCAGAAAATCTTCCGGAAGCTGTATGATCAAGGGGATATTTACAAAGGCTCTTACGAGGGACTGTATTGTACCCCCTGTGAGTCTTTTTGGACGGAGTCACAATTAAAAGAAGGTAAATGTCCCGACTGTGGCCGGGAGGTAAAACCGGCAAGGGAAGAGGCTTATTTTTTTAAGATGAGCAAATATGCGAACCGTCTGATTGAGCACATCAATTCCCATCCGGAGTTTATCCAACCGGTATCACGTAAGAACGAGATGATGAATAATTTCCTGTTACCGGGACTGCAGGATCTGTGTGTTTCCAGAACCTCCTTTACCTGGGGGATTCCGGTCGATTTTGATCCGAAGCATGTGGTTTATGTCTGGCTGGATGCTTTGAGTAATTACATAACCGGCATCGGCTATGACTGTGACGGAAACTCCGGTTCGCTTTACGGGAAATACTGGCCGGCCGACCTGCATCTGATCGGCAAGGATATCGTCCGCTTTCATACGATTTACTGGCCTATTTTCCTGATGGCGCTGGGCGAGCCCTTGCCAAAGCAGATATTTGGACATCCTTGGCTGCTGCAGGGCGAAGGGAAGATGAGCAAGTCCAGGGGCAACGTGATATATGCCGACGACCTGGCGGATTTTTTCGGTGTTGATGCGGTGCGCTATTTCGTGCTTCATGAGATGCCTTTTGAAAATGACGGAAGCATTACCTGGGAATTGCTGGTGGAAAGAATCAATTCCGATCTGGCTAATACGCTGGGCAATCTGGTGAACCGTACCGTTTCCATGAGCAATAAGTATTTCGGCGGGGTGGTGACCAATACGGGGCTGACCGAAGGAACCGATTCCGATTTCATTGCCACAGTGACAGGAGTTTTAGCCAAAGTAGATAAAAAAATGAACGACCTGCGGGTCGCCGATGCCTTAAGCGAGATATTTTCACTGTTCAAGCGCTGCAATAAATATATCGATGAAACAGAACCTTGGAAACTGGCCAAAGACGAAGCTAAGCAAGACCGGCTTAGCGTTGTGCTATACAATCTTGTCGAGAGCATCCTGATCGGTGCTTCGTTGCTAGAGCCTTTTATGCCGGATACGGCACAAAAAATCGCCGGGCAGCTGAAGGCATCTTTGCGGGATTTTGAATCCCTTGACCGCTTCGGACTTTATAAAAGCGGAAATAAGGTCACCGAGACGCCGGAAATCCTTTTTGCCCGGCTTGACATAAAGGAAATAACCCAAAAGGCTGAAGCTATGTTTACCTCAAGACAGGTGGCTTTGCCGACCGCGAAGACGAGCGTGTCAGAACCGGCAAAGGCAGGACAAGCAGATCAAGCACAAACAGATCAAGTACAAACAGATCAAGTACAAACAGATCAAGTACAAGCGAACCAAGAGGAAATAGAAATAAAAGCCGAGATAACTTTTGATGAATTTTTAAAGATGCATTTTTTAGTCGGTGAAGTGATTGCCTGTGAAGAAGTACCTAAATCGAAGAAACTGCTTTGCTCGCAGGTTCGGATCGGCAGTCAGGTCAGGCAGATTGTGTCAGGTATTAAGCAGCATTATACGGCATCGGAAATGGTTGGTAAAAAGGTAATGGTTTTGGTAAATCTGAAACCGGCTGTCCTTGCAGGAGTCCTGTCGGAGGGCATGCTGCTTTGTGCGGAAGACAAGGAAGGAAAACTGGCGCTTATGGCCCCGGACAGCGAGATGCCTGCCGGTGCGGAGATTTGCTGAGGTTACTGAAGATTTCCAGAAGCTCCTGTGGATTTCTGGGTTATTGGAGATTTGAAGCACTGACTAGGCTATGAACAGTAATTTGTAGTGATGACAGTTACAAAAGCGGAGGTGTGTTCGGATGATTACAAAACAGGAAATATATTACGATTCCCGGGATAATATCAGTAAAATACATGCCGTAATTTGGGTTCCGGAAAAAGAAATACAGGCTGCGCTGATTCTCGTTCATGGAATGGCAGAATATATTGAAAGGTACGACGAATTTGCGGTTTTTATGGCAGAGAGGGGGATTTTAGTGGCCGGAAACAACCATCTGGGGCATGGTAAATCCATCGGCGAGACCGGGATAGAAGGATATTTTTGTAAGCAGGATGCAGCTACCGTTTTGATCAGGGATGTTCACCGACTGAAAAAAACTATTCAAAAGGACTATCCCAGTATTCCCTATATTATCATGGGACACAGTATGGGTTCCTTTGTGGCACGGAATTATTTGTTCCGCTACGGTACCGGTGTAGAAGGCGCGGTTATCGTGGGAACCGGGATGACCGGCAAGACACTGTTGACTTTTTCTAAGATTCTTGCGAAGATACAGGCCTTTTTCCTGGGAGGAAAGCACAAGGCCAAAATGCTTAATAAACTTGCCTTTGGAGGGTATAATAAGAGGATTGAACAGCCGGAATGCTTGTTTGACTGGATCAGCGCGAATAAAGACAATGTAAAGGCCTATGTGGAAGATCCGCTGTGTGGATTCCTGTTTACGGTAAATGGTTTTCAGACGTTATTTGAACTGATTTACCGGCTTCATAATAAAAAGAATCTTCAGAACATGCCCAAGGAACTTCCGGTTCTTTTGCTTTCAGGCGGAGAGGATCCGGTCGGTGATTATGGAAAAGGGGTAAGATTAACGGAACAGAGCCTGAAAAATGCCGATATAAAAGATATCACCGTTTCTATCTATAAAAAGGCTCGTCATGAGATTCTGAATGAAAAGAACCGAGCTGAGGTTTATGAAGAAGTTTACAACTGGATTGTCAAGAAGGTTATTGACCATGAAAATTAAACAATTCGTTAGAAAAAAAATAACAATGGGTCTTGTCCTGTTCGGTTGCCTGATGGGTAATGGGATTGTATCTTATGCAGGAGAACTGGATCCCAATGAATTGATCCAGGAGTATCAGGATGTACTTGGGAATATATTGGAGGATGCCGATGAGAGTACGATTGAGGAAGCTTTCTCCTTTTTAAAGGAAAAAATAGCTGAAGATGGGCTCGATACCGAAGAAGAGATTAAAAATGCCATAGAAGAAGGGAAAGAAGAATTTGGAATCGAGATAGAAGATCAGTATATTGAAGATTTACTGGGACTTATGAACCAATTGGAGGATATGGGTTTTGACAGCGAAGAAATTATCAATGATGCAGAAGAAATGTATCAGGAATATGGCGCCGACATGGTAGATCACGTTCAGGAGCTGGTAACAGATACGGTAAAAGATTCCATTGGCACCATTATTAAAAATGTTGTCGCCGAGTTTTTCCGGATGCTGGGTGAGTCAATAAAGAATTTTTTTACCAATCTGTTTTAAAGGATGAAATTACCAACTAATTCTTATTTCATTTTTCGTTTATTTAATGTATAGTAAAAACATAAGCTTAAACGGTACTTTTGATATAGACTGAAAGAAAAAAGTATAGTATAATAATAAAAGCTATATGTTATGCCATTAAATATAATGCCATTAAAGAATTTTATGACGGCAGATAGCAGAGCAGAATTTAGGAGAGTTTGATGAAGAAATTGCTTCCATTTCAGATCAGGTTTGCGTTGCGTGATGAGTGGGAGAAGGCAATGGCTCTGATTTGGAAAACTTTTTTAGTGTTTGAAGCACCGGACTATCCTCCGGAAGGAGTAAAAAGCTTCGAGAGTTTTATTACCGATCCCACGTTGAAAAGAATGTTTGAGATGGGCGCTTATCAGATGCTTGTGGCAATTTATGAAAAACAGATAATCGGTACGATTACCTTACGCGACAGAACTCATATTTCTCTTTTATTTGTGGATGAGAAGTACCATAGACTGGGAGTCGGAACAGCTTTGGTAGAAAATCTGTGTGAGTACCTGCTGAATGAAGAAGGAGAAAACAAAGTTACAGTCAATGCATCTCCCTATGGCTTGGATTTTTATCATAAGTTGGGATTTAATGACATGGGCCCGGAGACATGTGCTGATGGAATCAGATACACACCCATGGAGATCATGTTCTAAAGGGGGTAATGATGCAGCATATTCACAGTAAAGATATATTTATGCTAATTCGCGATGCTTTGAAATTATTTGACAGACGACTCATGGATCACGGTTCTAAGGTGGCTTATTATGTATATAAAATGCTGCAGTGCAAGGGCGGCTATGAGGAATATGAACTGGCGGATATTACTTTTCTGGTGACATTGCATGATATCGGTGCTTATAGAACGGAAAATATCGATGATATGATTAGATTTGAGACCAAAGATTACAAGCCGCATGCAATATACGGTTTTCTGTTTATGAGAGGCCTCAGTTCAGTCGGAGAGATGGCCAAGGTAATTCTTCATCATCACACCGATTATGCACAGCTCGGGAAAATGGAATTTATATATAAAGATCTAGCTTCCTATGTAAACCTTGCTGACAAAATAGACATTTTCAGTGGGGCGGCGGGTGAAAAGTTCAGTATGGATATTTTTCAAAAGCAGCTGGGAACCAAATTTTCCAAGGAAGCCTATGAACTTTTTATAAAAGCTGATAAAGAATATGATTTATTTGGAAAAGTAAAATCCAGAGAATATAAAGAAGAGCTGGAAAGGCTAATAGAATATTATATTCTGCCAAACGAAGATAAAGAAAAACTCATGGAATTTTTGATGTTTACGCTTGCTTTGAAGAGTGAGACGGCGATTACCGATGCGGTCATGGTTCTGGTTTTATGTGAGAAGCTTGGCATTGAACTGAAGCTTACGGATGCCCAGTTAACCTCGCTCCGATATGCGGCATATGTCCATGATATCGGCTTACTGGCTTTACCGGCAGGATGGATTGAAAATCCTTCAGGTTTATCCGGAAGAGAAATGGATAAACTGAAACAGCACAGTATTTTAACGGAAAAACTGCTGCAAAACCGAATGAAGCCGGATGTCGTTGTCATTGCGGCAACGCATCACGAACGCCCGGACGGCAGCGGCTACCCCAGAAAACTGACTGAGAAGCAGATGAATGTTTCCCAGATGATCCTGCAATTTGCGGTAGCGGTATGTGTCCTGCTTAATCCAAGGTCAGGGAGGCCGGAACCGGATCGACAGAAAATAATCGATGTAATTAAAAAGAAGGCCGAATCAGGAACACTCAGTTTGAAAGTGGCCAGTGCCTTTTTGGAGAATATCGATGAAATTATAGAATATTGTGAAGTCAGATCGAAAGAAATCCTTGTCGGCTATCGAAAGATATCGATTCAATATGACAATGCAATGTCGGCTAAGTGAAAAGAAAGCGATGAGTAAAATGGGAAAATTATTTAGTCTGGACAGTCCGGTTGTGGGATTCATGGGTAAGGTTGCGGATTTGATGATATTAAATCTGATAACATTGATTGCCTGTATTCCGATTATCACAGTAGGGGCATCGCTTACGGCAATGCATTATGTATTGCTGAAAATGGTAAGAAAAGAAGAAGGTTATATCTTTCGAACCTTCATCAAGTCATTTAAGCAGAATTTTAAACAGGCAACCGTCTGCTGGCTGGTTATTTTGGCATTTATCCTAATATTTTTTCTTGATTTATATATCATCAATGTTTCCGTAACCGAGATTGCCGGATGGTTTACGACAGCACTATATGTTGTGGGAATCCTGGTGCTAATGGCGATAATCTATGTATTTCCGGTACTTTCGAGGTTTGATAATACGATCAGAGGCACGTTTAAGAATTCCTTCCTAATGTCCATTTTAGGATTTCCGAAAACAATAGCTATGCTGATAATTAATTGCATTCCGGTACTGGCTTTATACATATCTCCTACAACGGTGCCGTTTGTATTCCTGCTTGGCATAACTGCGCCGGCATATTTATGTGCGATGTTATACAGCAGTATATTTAAGCGATTTGAACCGGAAGATGCTTCTGAGGATCCAGGTGATAACTGGGTTCTGCAGGCGGAGGATACGGAAGCTCTTTCAGAAGAACACAGTAAACAATAAATAGGAGAAGAAAATTATCAAGCAAAGCACAATGGGGCAAGTATTTATAGTAATAAGAATTTGTAAATGATAAGGGAGAAAAGATGCAGGAAGAAAAAAAGAAAATAATCAGTCAGTGGTTTTTTCCCACAATTGTTCTTGTGGCTGTCCTTGCCGGCATGTTGTATAATTTTACGTCAAGAAGTGAGGAATCAGCCGCAGCAGCCGTAGAAAGTGACATGATTCAAATATCGGAAAAATACGCTATGGAACTGCAGCGTGATCTGACTTCTATGGTTAAGACAGCAATGCCTGTGGGACTGGCAATCGGACGGATGGGGGAAATTGATCTTGCTTTGCTTACAGAACTGTGTAATCATTCTTCCGCCTATATGGCAGTGTATTGTAATGTAGACGGTTCTGGAATTACACAGGACGGAACTACAGTAAACCTGGCTGGAGAAGAATATTTTACGAAGCTGATGGATGTCGGTGAAGGTACATATCTCTATACGGAAGATGATAAGCTGACAGGTATTAGGGCAGCAGTATATGCGGTCAGCATACCGGGAGATTCCGAAAACATGCTGTTACTGTATTATGATATCAGTGATATGGAAGTGAGCATAAAAAACGAAGTTTTTGATTTTGAGTCAAATTACTTTTATGCACTCCACGATTCCGAAGGAAATTTTCTGTATCAAGATGACTTCCAAAGCGAGTTTTTAAAAGGAACCAATCTGGTAGATATTTTAGGCCATGAATATACCGATGATATCCGAACTATCAATGTCCGGCTGAATAATGAACTTTCAGGCAGTATGGAAGCTGTGGTGAACGGGGAAGCAAAGACATTAGTATTCAGCCCCGTCGGTATCAATAAATGGGTAGTAACTGTCGGTATCAATCAGGAATATGTTGACAGACAGGAACAGAAACAATGGGAGTTTACCAGACGGACTTTATTCCAGCTGGTTATCGTTGTCTGTATATTTTTGATCATCTTGGTATTGATTAACGCCTTTAGTAAAATGCGGAATACAGAGAGCACTAAGGAACTGATGGAAAAAGCTGATACGGATCTGCTGACAGGCTTAAATAATAAGCTGGCTACGGAACGCAAGATCAAGGAATTTATGGAAACCAGTCCCAACGAGCAGTCAATGCTGTTTGTTTTGGATATTGATAATTTTAAGAAAATCAATGATACCATGGGGCATGCCTTCGGGGATGAGGTGCTTCGTTCTCTTGGCCAGCAGATTACGGCCATGTTCCGGGTTACGGATATCGTGGGACGAACCGGCGGCGACGAATTTATTATCTTTATTAAGAGCTTAAAAGAAGAAACGATTATTAAAAAAGAAGCGGAGAAGGTGGCAAGGTTCTTCCATGATTTCAAAACCGGCGAATACGTAAAATATTCGGCTACTGCCAGTATCGGGGTGGCAATATTCCCTAGGGACGGCAAAGACTTTGAAACAATGTATAAAGCCGCGGATCAGGCTCTTTACATGGCCAAGAAGCGTGGCAAGAACCAGCTTGCTTTTTATCATGATGAATTGGAGCCGGTAGTTATTAAATAATACTGTCTCCCTTGTACAAAATGTATAAGTTCGTATATATTTATTGGTTAATGTGTTACTAACGGGGGAAAAACTATAATATTATAAGCAACTTTTACAATGTACATCAAAAAATTTGTGAAATACTGGTATAGCATAATAGTAGTGATTTCGTTATACTAGGATTCAGAATAAACTAGAAACACATTTTAAGGAGGCTAGTAAATGGCAAGTTTATCATTAAAGAACATAACCAAGGAATATTCTAATGGATTTGTTGCAGTAAAAGATTTCAGTCTTGAAATAGCAGATCAGGAATTTGTTATCTTTGTAGGACCTTCAGGTTGCGGTAAATCTACCACTCTTCGTATGATTGCCGGCTTGGAAGATATTTCCGGCGGTGAGTTGAGAATCGGTGACAGGCTGGTTAACGATGTGGAACCTAAGGACAGAGATATTGCCATGGTATTCCAGAACTACGCATTATATCCCCACATGTCGGTGTATGATAATATGGCATTTGGGCTTAAGCTAAGAAAAGTTCCGAAAGACGAGATTGACAAGATGGTCAAAGAAGCCGCTAAGATTCTTGAGCTGACACCGTTGCTTGAACGTAAGCCGAAGGCCTTGTCCGGTGGTCAGAGACAGCGTGTTGCCATGGGCCGTGCTATCGTACGTAATCCTAAGGTCTTCCTTATGGATGAGCCGCTATCTAACTTAGATGCCAAGCTGCGTGTCCAGATGCGTATTGAAATTGCCAAATTACATCAAAGACTGGGTACGACCATTATCTATGTTACCCATGATCAGACTGAGGCCATGACCTTGGGTACCCGTATTGTTGTTATGAAAGACGGTGTCATCCAACAAGTTGATACACCTCATAACTTATATGAAAAACCTAACAACCTTTTCGTAGCCGGCTTTATGGGATCACCGCAGATGAATTTCCTGGATGGTGTAATAAAGATTGAAGGTGAAAATGCTTTTATTGAAGTGGCTGGCAGAAGTATTCCGCTTCCGCCTGCTAAATCAAAGAAGTTAATTGACGGCGGTTATAGCGGCAAGACCGTTACCTTCGGTATTCGTCCCGAGGATGTATATGATTCGGAGATGTTTATTGAAACATCTAAGTGTGTATTTGAATCTACTATTAAGGTTTATGAATTACTTGGTGCTGAAGTTTATCTGTACTTTGATCTGGCGGAATTCCCGATTACAGCTAGGGTTGATTCCCGGACGACAGCAAGGCCTGGAGATAATGTGAGATTTGCATTTGATGTTGAAAAGATTCATATCTTTGATAAAGAAACAGAGCAGATTGTTACCAACTAAGAAGATTTTATAAAAGGGATGCCTAAGGCATCCCTTTTATTGATGTTATGGTTTAAATAAAAGGAACGGTGTGAAAATGATTTCAAGTCAAATAATCAGGGCCAGTATTGAAGAACTGAAAACAATTACGAGGGTTGATTTGTGTGTATGTGATCCGGACGGAATGATTGTTGCCGCTACTTATGAAACAGATCCTCTGCAAGAAGAAATGGTCCGGTCTTTTGCGGTATCCCCGGCAGACAGTCAAGTGGTGGGGCTGAATCATTTGCTGAAAATTATTGATGAAGGGGAAATAGTATATATTTTGATCGCAAAAGGCGGATCTGAAGATGCTTATATGATCGGAAGAATTGCTGTGAGCCAGATACAGCATCTATTGACGGCATACAAGGAAAGATTTGACCGCAATAATTTTTTCCAGAATCTGATCATGGACAATCTTTTGTTGGTTGATGTGTATAATCGGGCTAAGAAGCTACACATTGAAGTGATGGTACCTAGGGTAGTTCTGTTATTAGAGATCAAAAATGAAAGAGACAGTACTGCCATCGAATTATTAAGGGAGATGTTTTCACCCAATGCGGGGGATTATACGACGGCAGTAGACGAGAAAAATGTTATTCTGATTAAGTCACTGGCTCCGGGTTCCGGATATGAAGCGGTCGAGCATATTGCGCGGACGATTGTAGATATGATGAATACCGAAGCAATGATGAATGTGCGGGTGGCCTATGGGACGATTGTGCAGGAATTAAAAGATGTATCGAAGTCGTATAAAGAAGCGGCAATGGCATTAGATGTGGGGAAGATTTTCTATGTTGAGAAAAGCGTTAGCGGATACAATACATTGGGAATCGGAAGACTGATATATCAGCTGCCGGCCAGTCTCTGTAAGATTTTTATAGATGAAATATTGGGGGAAGGCAATCAGGTGGATTTTGATGAGGAGATTATGACTACAGTTAATAAGTTCTTTGAAAATGACCTGAATGTTTCGGAAGCATCAAGACAGCTGTTTGTGCATCGGAATACACTGGTGTACCGGCTTGAGAAGCTAGAGAAACGAACAGGGCTGGATGTCAGGAAGTTCGATGATGCGCTGACATTTAAGATCGCTTTAATGGTAGTCAGTTATATGAAGTACCTGGAATCAGTGGTTTATTGAAGGTGATTTATTAAAAGAGGCTTTCTAAAGGACGTTTATTTAAGATAATTTGATTCACAACATGCCGGAACCGAACAAGTTCCGCCGATCTGCCTGTCAATGCTGTATGCAAGGTTGATATTTATGGCAGGACGGCGGAGCTTTTTGCCTAATTTGGCGGTAATATGGGTTATGTATCGCGCATACAATAGTGTGAGCAATAATTTTAATGACAGGAGGAGCAGGTTGTGATTTATGATAAGCGTATGATTTATTTGTCTTATGTGAAGGATGAAGTTAAGGTTAAAAGTGCTGGCTATCTTAAAATAGAGATCAAGGATGCAATGTTTTATATGGACATGCATGTGAATACTAAAGATATCAATGAAGCAGGGCGCTATGAAATCATGGCTGAATCGAATACAGATTCAGTATCTGTGGGAATGATCCATATGGAGGAAGGAAAAGGGGAGTTTCAGCAAAATTTTCCGGTTGAGGAGATAGGTAGAGGAGGGAAATGCCTGAACTATAAAGATTTGGAGGAATTCAGGCTACGGCTCGCCGGTGGGACTTACATAACAGGGAGAATGGCCGCAGGCGAAAGAAATGAGAAAAGTGAGGGTCATACTGCGGAAACGCTGCCAAATATGCAAGTCGCGGATTCTTCTTCAGCACAGGGTAATGCACAAAACCGGCGTGATTTTAACCAGTCCCAAGGTAAGAATAACCGCGAAAACTTTGCTCAGAAAGATGATGCAACGGTGCGCAGAAGACTGGAAGAAGTCAGGATGATGCCTGACAAATGGCAGCAGCTGCTAAAAAGTTACAAGCAAGTTCATCCTTATGGGGATGACAGACTCTATATTTCGATTGAACCAAAGGATTTTATTATTATGAGCTCGGAGTATCAGCATCTGGCCCATAACAGCTTTTTGTTGCATGGGTTTTATAATTACCGACATATTATTCTGGGAATGGAGAACGAGAGTTTTTATTTGGGTGTTCCGGGGGTCTTCTATGAACGCGAAAAAATGGTTGCCATGATGTTTGGCTTTGAAGCATTTGAATGTCAGGGAGGAATAGCAGAAAACGGTAAAAATGGTTATTATCTAAAAAAAGTCAGGATATAAATACCGTGCGTTACCTTTACAGGTGACTCCGCCAGGCACCCTTGCGGCACATAAGAATTTCTGTTTAGTGCTGCTTTGTTCCCAACCTGACACGATTCGCAGACACTTATTGCGCAAGACCCAAACTTCATCGCCGCCTGTAAAGGGCAGCCACGGTTTTTTTAGTATACTGGTTTTTGCTGGGATTGTCAAGAGTTGCTTCTTTTGTATTTTCCTGTATTTTCGCTGTAAGCTGTTTGTTACTGTTCACTGTTCACTCCCTAATGTTAAGTGAAAAAGAGGAGGGGGAGGGCTCGGGGGCCGGAGGGCTGAACGGTCGGCTTTTCTCTCTGGACGCGGCGTTTATAGCACTCCGAGGAACCCAGAGCATTCAAGTCTCGCCCAGAGGTGCTCCACTTGAATTGGTTTCCTCTGCGTTGGCACTTAATGCGTCCGCCGAGAAAACCGACCGTCCAGCCCTCCGTCCCCCGAGCCTTGCGGCCACCACTTTTTCGTTAGGACTTGGGCTTTTTTTAATATAACGTTTTTTGGCATCTTAGCCTTTAAATCCGGGCAATCTGACGATGACCGCGCAGCCAGTCAGTTGATAGCGAAGACGCAATTTAACAGATATGCGCACCTGCTAAGAAATGCCTTACTTCCGTCACAGTTACCGGCGATTTGTTTAAAGCCTACCTCCTAGGCGGCCATTCATCGGCTTCTCGGACAGCGATAGGAATTCCTTTTTTAATACGGTTTCGGTTGCGGAGATTCTGAAAGAAAGAGGTCAGCAAAAATGAGCAGTCATCTTCCATGATGCCTCTTGTTATTTGTACCTGATGATTAAACTCTGGCATTTGTAAGATATTGAGGATAGAGCCGCCGCAGCCTGCCTTAGGATTCATACTGCCCATTACGACCTCCGAAATGCGCGCCTGGACAATGGCACCGGCGCACATTTGGCAAGGCTCTAATGTAACATATAAGGTGCAGCCCTCCAGTCGCCAGTCCCCAATTACCTTGCTGGCTTTCTTTATGGCAGTAAGCTCCGCATGAGCAAGTGTGCTTTTATCGGTGTTGCGCCTATTATACCCCCGTCCTATTATTCTGCCTTCAAAGACGATCACGCAGCCAATTGGCACTTCACCTAAGCCGTAGGCTTTCTTGGCCTGCTTCAGAGCTTCTCTCATATATTTTTGATGAATCACATTATCCACATTCACAACCTGCCTTTTGGAACCATTGATTAGTCGTTTACTATGTATTATACTATAGTATATTATACTATAGCTACCGACACATAGCATACATATTTTTGTCCCAAGAAAGTTAATACCGAAATGAACATTGCTGGTCTGTATAAAACAACGTTATTAGATTATCCGGAACATATTGCCACCAGTATTTTTACAGTAGGCTGTGATTTTTGTTGCCCCTTTTGTCATAACCGTGATTTAGTAATTTCCCGGGAAGACAGAAAGACTGATCTGATTCCTCAGGAAGAGATTCTGCGATTTCTTGAAAGCAGGAAGAAAATTCTGACCGGTGTGTGCATCAGCGGCGGAGAACCTACAATGCAGCTTGATTTAAAAGAGTTCATCCGACAAATAAAGGCTATGGGTTATGCCGTCAAACTGGATACCAATGGCCACCACCCAGAAGTCCTTAAAGGGCTTCTGTCAGCTAATCTAGTGGATTACATAGCAATGGACATAAAGAATAGCACAGATAAATATGCCATTACGACCGGTTGCCAATATATTGATTATAATAAAATCGAAAAGAGTATTCAGCTTATATTAGATGCCGGAAATACCGAAACCCCGGCGATTTCCTACGAGTTTCGCACTACTGTGATAAAAGAGCTGCATACAGAAGTAGATCTTATCGAAATAGGGAAACGAATTAGCGGAAAAGGTAGGTATTATCTGCAGTCTTATGAGGAAAACGGTAATGTGATCCAAAAGGGATTTCATGCTTACCAGCCGGCTGAAATGAGAAGCCTTGTCGAAAACCTGGCCAGTCTAGGAATTCCTGCCACGTTAAGAGGGATAGCGTAGATCTTTTAGTCGTATTACGGAGAGGGAAATGACAATCATCGCGGCACCGGTTATTAACAGAAGGATTTCCACACTGACATAATCCGAGAGCGGACCGAAAAAAACAGTGGACAGAGGCATCGCTGAAGTCATGGAGATTGTCAGCAGTCCGAAGGCGCGGCCGAGAAAATCAGGGCTAATATTGAGCTGCATAAGAGTGGTACAGGAAGCATTGAAAAAGGGCATTGAGATGCCTAAGGGCAGCATAACAGCAAGGTAAAACATAAAATTAGGGGAAAGTCCCATCATAAAAGTACATAGTCCGAAGAAGGCACTGGATACGATTAACATATGTGTCGGATTCTTGATACGTCTGGCAATAATCCCGATGATGATCCCGCCGATGATCCCGCCGGCAGAGAAGGTCATTTCATGAGCGGCTAACCGCCAAGGTTCGGTTCCGAAGCTTCGGCTTATCATCAATGGTGTCAGAAAAACCACCGGCCCGACCATAAGTGCAAAGAAAAGATTAAAAAGCAGCAGCTGTTTTAGCCAGCGTGTTGTTCGGGAATAGCGGATTCCCTCAAGCAGGTCATGAATCATCTTTTTACGGGAATCAGCAGTAAGGCGTTCTCTGGGAACTGTTTTCAAAGATACGAGTAGGGTAATAGCGACGGCTGCCGTTGCCACATCCACCCAGAAAATCATTTCCATTCCGGTCAGACTGTATAATCCGCCGGCAGCTGCGGGTGAAAGCAGAAGCATGCCATTGTTGATACTGGAATTAAGACCGTTAACGGATATCAATTTATCCTGCGGTACCAGTTCGGTAAGATAGGCATTTACAGCAGGCATCTGAATGCCAGTAGCGAGAGAGCGTATGGCGGAAATTACAAATAATAACCACATATCAGAGTAGCCTATTGAAAATAGGATGGCTAAGATAAGGGTGAAAAAAGCGATTATACTGTCGGATAGGATAATCAGTGTTTTACGGTTATAACGGTCGGCCCAGACACCGGCAAACAAGGATATCAACAGTTGCGGCAAAAATCCGCATAAAGTGGCAATTGTCAGCATCAGGCCACTTTGAGTAACCAGCGTGATATGCCAGTTAATAGCATATTGTACGATGGAAGAACCAAAAAGAGAAATGGTCTGGCCGGCCATAAATAATATTATCTTTGGTAACTTTTTTCTCCCCATCGTAAATCCCCCGATAGTGAATTATCAGATTTTTTAATATGTTCGCAGATCTTTTCAAAGGTCTGCTGGCTGATTACATGTTCCATGCGGCAGGCGTCTTCTGAGGCAGTATTCTCATCTACACCTAAGGAAATTAAAAAACCGGTCAGAAGGGTATGACGCTCATACATTGCACCAGCTATTCTGCTTCCGCTTTCCGTAAGCAGGATATTGCCGCTGTCGTCCATATCAATATGCCCGCTTTGGCGTAGTTTTTTCATGGCAACACTGACACTTGGACGGGAAAAATCCAATTCATTTACGATGTCAATGGAACGAACGGATCCCAGCCGTTTTTCAAGAATCAAAATAGTCTCTAAATAATTTTCTGCCGATTCATGAATATTCAAGACAAACCTCCCTGCCGGAATTAGCTAAAAGAACTGTACTTACAGCCATGCGGTTAACGGCATACCGATATGATTTAATATTATCACAAAATAACTGCTGATACAAATAATAATAATTATCAATAGTAAAAATCAACTTTTATATCGCGAATAATTAAATAATCTGTTAAATCGTTTTTTAGTCCCTACAATATTGGACATAAAATGTCTATTTTTGTAAAACGGTAGAAATTATCAATAAAATAAGATAGTATAATAAGTAGGAAGATAAATAGAAGTTTATTTTCAGTGTGGAAATTCAAGCGTTGATTTGTTATAATCAAGAGGAGATAATTATGTCAGCACGGATAAGCATGGTGGGCATCCAGACTATGCCTGGCAGGGATCGGGAAACGAATCTTAAGAATGCGCTCTCCCTAATTGATGAAGCTGCAGCTTATTACAAACAGATTGATATGATAGTGCTGCCGGAACACTTTTATACCTTTGCAAATTGGGAATCCGCAGGGTGTTATCCCAGAGAGGTAACGGAGGCGCTCAGCTTAAAAGCCTATGAATACCAGACTTATATTGTCGGCGGTACTGTTTTAAACAGACATATCAGCTCGGGGAAGCTATATAATACTTCGATGCTTTTTGACAGGGACGGTAATGTGGCAGGCAGTTATGATAAAATCCATCTTTTTGACGGAATGAATTGTGTTGACAATGAAAAGGAAGCAAAATATTGTGAATATGGAGAAAATTTGTTTACCTGGGACACTGACTTCGGTAAAATAGGTATAGTTGTCGGCTACGATATCCGGTTTCCGGAGCTGGCGCGGACACTAGCCCTTCAAGGGGTCAGGTATTTAGCGGTTCCGGTGGCTTTTCATAGTCCCAAGGACAGCTGCTGGACGGATCTGATTAAAGGAATGGCACTATATAACGCTATGTATGTCCTCGGCGTCAATCTGTATGGCAGCCTGTCGGAGGACAGTGTATTCTGCGGAAAAAGCCTGATGGTCGATCCGGGTGGCGTGATTGTGGCCGGTGCTTCGGATCAACCGGATTTTTTTCAGGCTTATATAGACACGGATTATCCTAATATAATAGAAGCGCGGGTAGGAAGTTTTATGAACAGAAGGCCTTCTGTGTATGACATACCGAAAGCGGAACAGCCACGTCTCGGCTATTCCAGCTGGGCGCTATTTCCAAATAGATAAAACCGTATGAGCGTATTTTTATAAACAGCAGTAATGAGGAGGGACGATAGTCCAAATAAAACAGATGTGTGCTTCTGTCGGGGAAAGGTATTAGCCAGAGTTCACATCTGTTTTTGTGCAAATGCAGATTCCTTATTATAAAACAAGTCCTGTATCTGCTTCACAGCCAAGGGCAATATTCATGCATTGAATGGCAGCGCCGGAAGCGCCTTTGCCTAGATTATCGAATTGGGCAGAGAGGACGATACGGTTTTCATTTCCGGTAATGAAGATCTTTAGTCCATCCCAGCCGGCACATTCGTTGCAGCACAGAAAAGGATCGGAAACACCGTCTTCGTAAACAGGCATGATATTAATGAATTTTTGTCCGGCATAGTAGTCGGTAAAAAACTCTTCTAATTTGTGGGGGGAAGATTTGTCATTCAGGTATTTAGTGTAAAGCGGCAGGGAAACGATCATCCCCGCATAATAGTCGGCAATCATCGGAGTAAATATAGGGGGGCTGCTCAGGCCGGGTATTTTTTGCATTTCCGGCAAATGCTTATGTTGCTGGCCGAGGGCATACAGGCGGGGGGCATCATATTGTGGCTTACGGCTATCATTTTCATATTCGGCTATCATTTTCTTGCCGGCTCCGCTGTAGCCGCTGACAGATCCGATCGTAAAAGGGTAATCGGCCGACAGGATATGTGATTTTATCAAAGGATAGGCCAGTGCAATAAATCCGGTAGCGTGGCATCCGGGTACGGCGATTCTTTTGCCGGTGCGGATGGCCTCGAAATGATCATTTGATAATTCCGGAAATCCGTAACTCCATCCTTCCGCCGTCCGGTGTGCGGTGGAAGCATCGATAATCCGGACATTTGGGTTTTCTGCCATGGCGGCTGATTCACGGGCGGCATCGTCCGGCAGGCATAGAAAAGTAATGTCGGATTCATTAATCTTTTTTTTGCGTTCGGCGGGATCTTTACGCAGTTCCGGCGCAATATCAATAAGCTCGATGTCCGCTCTGGAACGGAAACGCTCGTAAATTTTTAAGCCGGTGGTGCCTTCGCTGCCGTCGATAAATATTTTATGTTTCATTTTCTTCTCCTTGTTCTGTATTTATTATTTGTTTCGGCTATTTACCAAAACTGAATAACTTGTCAAAGTAATCAAATTTTATTATAGTTCTTTCAAAGCAATATTTCAATTAAAAAGTTGCTTCACAGTAGCTGTCATATAAGAGTTGTTGACAACAAAAAGCGTAACCGATAATATGAATATAAAGAAATGGATTTAAGGAACGCTATTGCAGCGTTTCCCGCGCCGGATATGTGGCTCGAAGTGCCAGTTACCGCAATAAATTCGTGCGCATCCTGCGGAGCAGCTAAGGAAATACGGATGCATCAATGTTTTCTTAGCTATCAGAAAGCAAGAGGTGTCAATGTCCCATCAAAGGTTAAGAAATATCAAGTTGGTTATCATGTCACTGAAGATAGCAGTCGGCAGTTCAGCAGCTATTATCATTGCCTCGTTTCTAGGGCTTGAATATGCTACATCGGCAGGAATTATCACATTACTATCGGTGGTCAGCACCAAGCGGGATACGTTAAGGGTGACAGCGGAACGGCTTTTTTCTTTTTTTGCCGTGGTGGTGCTGGCCTTTGCCACTTATCCGTTGATCCGCAATGACTGGTTTGCCTATGGGGTCTTTATATTTGTCACGGTACTGCTCAGCCATATATTCGGGATTCAAAGTACGATATCAACCAATGCGGTAATCGGGACTCATTTTCTGATGAGCAGCGACCATAGTTTTCAGTTTATCGGCAATGAGTTTATGCTGGTGGTGATCGGGACATCGATGGCGGTGATCGTGAACCTGATTAACGGCAATCAGAGTCAGAAAAAGAAGCTGATGGAAGATATTTTGTATGTGGAAGACCAGCTGAGGAAGATTATGGAGGAGCTGGCGGAATATCTGCGAAATGAAGATAAGAGTAAAAACGTCTGGCAGGACATCGTGGCCTTGGAAAAACATCTGACTTTTTCTATTGAATTTGCTCATGCCTATAAAGGTAATACGTTTGCTTCTCATCCAGGCTACTATATTCTGTATATGGAGATGCGGAGCAGACAGTGTAATATATTACATAATCTTCACTATGAGATAATTAAAATCAGGAAACTGCCGCAACAGGCAGAAGTGGTCGCTGATTTCATTATATTTTTAAAAGATTATGTTTATGAGCATAATGAACCGGCCGGCCAGTTAAAGGAGCTTGAGAAAATCATCGGTCTCCTTGGACAGGAACCGCTGCCACTCACCATGGAAGAATTTGAAGGCCGGGCGATTCTTTATCATATACTGATGGATCTGGAGGATATTATAATACTGAACAGGCGCTTTATCGCGTCCCTGACGGAAAAACAAAAAAGTATTTATTGGGATAAAAGAAATATCATGATTAAGGAGGAAGCACTGTGATTCAGGCAAAAGAATTAAGAAAAGCTTTCGTCAGGTCGGTACTGCCGGAGGGCGAAGATGACCGGCGGAACAGGAAAAAGAAAAGCCTAAGGGAAGAGTTTTTTGCGGTAGACCAGGTAACCTTTGAAGTAAAAGAGGGAGAAATTATGGGAATACTGGGTCCTAACGGAGCAGGCAAAACGACGCTGCTCAGGATGTTAGGCAATTTAATGGAGCCTACTGCCGGTGAAGTCATAATAACTGACAAAACCGGGGAGGAGGTTGTGGATGCTGTGGAAAAAAAGCGTATGATTGGCTATCTTTCCGAAAATACCAAGCTGTATCATCGTCTGAGCACCAGAGAGATGCTACATATGCTGGGGGATATCTATGGCTTGGAAAAAGACAAATGTGAACAGCGGATTGAAAATATTTTTACGGCCTTGGATATGAAGGGTTTTGGCGATAATCGGATTGAACGCCTTTCCACCGGTCAGACACAGCGTGCTTCCATCGCAAGGTGCCTGATTCATTCGCCGTCCATATACATATTTGACGAGCCGACGCTGGGGTTGGATATCTTAAGTGCGGATGCCATTATTGATTTTATGAAACAGCAAAAGAAAGAGCGAAAAACGGTTTTATATTCAACACACTATATGGAAGAAGCGCAGTTTTTGTGCGACCGTATTATTATGATATTTGAAGGAAAAATTATTGCACAGGGGAGCCCCGGGGAAATTATGGAGAAAACATCTACGGCAAATTTAAGGGAAGCTTTTCATGCCGTTATGAGGGCGTAACATAGTAAGAAGTATAGCAAGTTATGAAGTATGGCCTGCTATAAGCATATCATGTTATAAGCATAGGATGTTGTAAGCATAGCATGTTATTGGCATGTTATAAGTATAGCCTGATATGGCAAGAGAATTTGAAATAATAGTACAGCAGCCGGCAAGCGGATCAGAAAGGAAAGAAATGAATACAAAGAGAATAAAGGCATTATTAAAAAGAGAGATAATAGATGTTCTAAGGGATCGAAAAACATTGATTATGATGGTCTTGATTCCGATATTTTTATATCCCTTGATGATTTTTTTTATGTCATTTATTATGTCAGCTATGCTGGGTACATCTTCAGAAAAGGTCTATAAGATTGCTTTTGTAGACATTATGGCAGAAGATGTGCAGGCAATCAAAGATATTCTTGAAGAAAAAAACAACGAACTGCAGTTTGAGTATCCGGTGATCGAAGCAGCAGGTGCCGAGACCGCATTGAACCATCAGGATGTTCATGTCTATCTATCGTCGTCGGAGGATGTGGATGTTACGATTACCTATTTATCGGCAGAGAGTGATTCTCTGAAAGTGATGAGCATGGTAATGGATGCTTTGGTAATTTATCTGGATGAACTGCGGATTGAACGGGTGGAAGGCAAAGGACTTGACCGAGAAGAAATACTGGAGCCGATTTCTTTCGCGAACCGGGATCTGTCTACTACGGAAGAAACCATGGGCAACGCTATGGGTGGCGTGATTCCGGTTATGATGGTAGTTACGATTCTTTTGGCGGCAATCTATCCGGCTATCGATGTGACGGCTGGGGAAAAAGAGCGGGGAACCCTGGAAACCTTGATAACCTTGCCGGTCACCAGTTTCGAGATGATTATGAGTAAGTTTTTGGCGGTTGCCATGGTAGCCTGCGTATCATCTTTGTTGAATATTGTTTCTATGGGTGTTGCGCTAGCCTTTTTGGGAAATATGTTGCTTGGCGGCACAGGAGGCGAGGGCATCCATTTGGCCACTTTTCTGCCGGCGATGCTGGTCACTATCGTAGCCATGCTGTTTTTTGCACTTTTTGTTACGGCCGTCTGCCTGTTTTTCTGTTTGTTTGCTAAGAGTTTTAAAGAGGCCAATAACTATGCGACACCGATTATGCTGGTATTCATGCTGGTTGCTTTTTTGGGTGCGCTTCCCGATCTGGAGCTGTCGGTGATGACAGCCGGGATACCGATTATTAATACGGCGTTGATGGTAAAACAGCTGTTTCAACTGCGATATGACTATGGCCTGTTCGGGATTGTGCTGGCCAGTAACGCTGTTTATAGTTTTCTGATGATGTGGCTGTTAGCCAAGGTTTACCGCAGCGAGGCAGTCTTGTTCGGAGAAGGTTTCTCGGGAGTCAAGCTGTTTGCGCGTCGCAGCGAGATGAAGAAGGGTCAGATGCCTGGACTTGGTGATGTCGTCTTGTTGATCTGCATCATCTTTTTGGCGCTGTTTTATATAGGCAATGCGGCAGCGTTGAGGTTTGGAGCCGGAGCCGTAGCGGTGAATCAGGCGATCCTCCTGCTTGTGCCGGTCCTGTACGCCTGGTATCTGAAAAATGACGGGAAGCGCCTCTTTTCCATAAGAGCACCTAAAGTGCGGCAGTTAGTAGGAGCGGCGGTTCTATGTATCGGGCAGTTGCTTTTAAATCTGGTAATAAGTTCCGTTTTGGCGCGGCTTATGCCGGAAAGCACGGATATTTTAGAGCAGAACTTTGAAATCCTGATGGAACAGCCTTTTATTGTCCTGTGCCTGTTGTTGGTATTCATGCCGGCAATCGGTGAAGAACTCTTGTTCCGCGGCTTTATCTTCGGGACATTACGGGAAAAGATGCGACCTTTAACAGCCATGTTTATCAGTGCGGTCGTTTTTTCTTTATTTCATATGAGCCTTGTCAAAATCATACCGACTTTTCTGATTGGCTTTTTCATCGTTCTGGCAGCTCAGAGAAGCGGGAGCATTTTTGTGGGCATGGTGATTCATCTGCTGAATAATTTATTTTCCGCCGTCAGCATGAAATATCCTGAAGCAATGTACAACATCCCCTTGATGAGACCACTGTTAGGAGCAGAAGAACTGACGCTGCCGCTGGCAGCAGCTTTGCTGGCTGCCGGAGTATTGGGGACTGCTGTAGGTCTGATGATTATCGGTAAAAGGAAAAGAATTACTAATGAAAACTTATAATTTGTTTGACTAAAAACCGATATGCCATTATACTTATAGTAAGAAAAACCATATTATTTGATATAAATATGTCAGTAATATGGAAAAATACGGGAGAGTGGAGATAAGGAGGATAACTGTGGAAAGTACAGTAAGGATTGATGTTGAGAAATGTGTAGGATGTAACTCCTGCGTACGGGAATGCCCTGCCAAAGAAGCCAACATTGCCAAACACGATCAAGATGGGAACCTTATTATTACCATCAACGATGAAAGATGCATCAAATGCGGGGCATGTATTAAAGCATGTGCGCATGGTGCCCGTTATTATACGGACGACACCGAGCAGTTCCTGAAAGATCTGCAGGCAGGGGAAAAAATCACAATTATTGTTGCGCCGGCCATCAAGATTGCCTTTGACGGTAACTGGCGGCATGTGCTTCAATGGCTTAAGAATGCCGGGGTAAAGGGAATCTATGATGTCAGCTACGGAGCGGATATCTGTACTTGGGCGCATCTCCGGCTGCTACAGCAAAAACCGAATGCAAAGATTATCACCCAGCCCTGTGCCGCGATCGTGAATTATATACTTAAATATAAGCAGGACCTGATCCCTGATCTTTCCCCTATACATAGCCCGATGCTGTGCACTGCTGTATATATGCAGAAGTATCTGGGGATTACCGGAAAAATAGCAGCCATTTCCCCTTGTATTGCCAAAAAAGATGAGTTTCAGGAAACTGGGCTGATCAATTATAACGTTACCATGAATGAATTAAGGAAGTATTTTATCGCGAAGAGCATTCATCTGCCGGATGTCAAGATTTATTCGGAATTTGAATTTGATAAGGCTCAGGGACTGGAAGGTTCTATTTATCCTCGGCCGGGCGGGCTGCGAGAGAATCTGCTGATCCACGCTCCGAAATTATTGGTGATCAACTCTGAGGGGACTCATAAAGTATATACTGATTTTGATGATTATGCCGCAAGCAAGAAAGAGAATCTGCCTCAGGTATTTGACGTACTGAATTGTGAATTCGGCTGTAACGGCGGTCCGGCCGTAGGACAGGACTATGACTGTTTTTGGATGAGTAAGATAATGTATGATGTGGAAACATACACCAGAAGCGAGCGTCAGAAAAGTAAGACCCGTAAAGGACAGGATATTCAATTTCAGGGTTTTGATAAAGACTTAAAGTTAGAAGATTTCGTACGAAAGTATCAAGCTTCCGGCCAGAAAATAAAGCAGCCCGGGGCCAGGGAAATCAATGAAGTATTTGTGCAGATGGGCAAAAAGACCGAGGTGGAGAAAAATTATGACTGTCATGCCTGTGGCTTTAAGAGCTGTAAGGACATGGCCATTGCGATTGCTTGCGGCTTAAATGTTGTGGATAACTGTAACCGCTTTGTCATGAATAAGGTTCAGGAGGAAAAACAGCGGATTGCCAATATCAATGAAAAGGTGCTGAATCTTACAGCTCAGCTGGAAGACGCATTTAATAGCTTGACAGGTAACATTGAAGATGTTAAAGTTCAGGCAGGAGATATTGAAAGTTCAGGCAATATCAGTTATTCGGACGTGGAGCAGATTGCCAGGCGGATGCAGGATCTGGAGGAACTTAAGAACAATATCTCTCTTTCGGTAAACAATATCAATACCAGTGTGGCCAATTATAATCAGATGACCACTGATGTGGAGAATATTGCCTCCAGCATCAACCTGTTGTCTCTCAATGCTTCCATTGAAGCAGCCAGAGCGGGAGAGGCCGGGAGAGGTTTTGCTGTCGTAGCTTCCAACATCAGGATGCTGTCGGATGACTCGCGGCAGTCGGTCGGCAGTGCCAAGGCCAATGATAAAGATATCCAGGAGGCAATCGCAGCGATTAACCAGATAACCAGTGAACTTCACAACCATATTGAGGAACTGTTACATACGGCGGAGGAAACGCAGGGAAGTGTCCGCAGTACGATGGAAAACGGACACGAGATCAGTAAGTCGGTGAGTGAGGTTAATGAGCTTTCTGAAGGGGTATTGATGATGATTCAGGAAATCAGGGAATCCTTGATCCAGGAATAAGTTAAACCAGGGAAACGTAGATTAAAGCAGTGTTTCCTTAGGATAAGAGTAGCGTAAGGGGACGGATGAAAAGCTTATTGGTTTACTTAAAGGAATATAAGAAGGAAAGCCTTTTGGGGCCGCTGTTTAAGCTCCTGGAGGCTTCCTTTGAGTTGATGGTGCCGCTGGTGGTGGCCGCTGTCGTGGATCAGGGCATTAAAAATGATGACCCGCATTTTATCATTACCCGCTGCCTGTTGCTGGCTGCTCTGGGTATGATCGGGCTGCTCTGTTCGGTTTCGGCGCAGTTTTTTGCTGCAAAGGCAGCAGTAGGTTTTGCTACCGGGCTTCGGAAGGCATTGTTCTCTCACATTCAGGGGCTCTCGTTTGCGGACAGTGACAAGGTGGGAACCGCAACTTTAATTACCAGGATGACGGGAGATGTCAATCAGGTGCAGACCGGGGTTAATCATGTACTGCGACTTTTTTTGCGGTCGCCCTTTATTGTCTTTGGAGCCATGGTGATGGCTTTTACGGTAGATGTCAGGGCAGCGTTTATTTTTGTTGTGTTGATTCCGGTACTGACAGTGGTAGTATTTGCCGTCATTCTGACCGGGATTCCGCTATTTCGGAAGATACAGGCGGGTCTGGATCGGGTGATGCGGCTTACCAGAGAGAATCTGACCGGCGTGCGGGTGATCAGGGCCTTCCGCCGGGAAGAGGAAGAAAAGCGGTTATTTCAGGAACGTGCCGATGAGCTGATGAAGATGCAATTAACTGCCGGACGGATTACCGGTCTCTTAAATCCGTTTAGCATGGTGATTGTTAACATAGCTATTATTATCTTACTCAGTACCGGGGCAAGCCAAGTGGCGGCTGGAACACTGACTCTGGGAGCGGTGATTGCCCTGGTAAATTATATGTCGCAGATTCTGGTGGAACTGGTGAAGCTGGCTAATCTGATTATAACGATTACCAAGTCATTTGCCTCAGGAAGCCGTATTGAAGCAGTCTTTGCCATTCGTAACGACAGTCTGGCCGGGGGGGGATGGCTGCCGCCGGATACAGAATGGAACGAAGGGCAGCAGGACAATAAGCCAGAATATCATGAACCGGAATATCATAAACCAGAATATCATAAACCAAAATATCACATCCAGTTTATTGACGTAACTTTCCGTTACCCCGGTGCAGGGGAAGCTGTTTTGACTGATATTAACTTTACGGTGAATAAGGGGGATACAATAGGCATTATCGGTGGAACCGGAGCGGGAAAATCATCATTGATACATCTTCTTCCCAGGTTCTATGAAGCGGAAAAAGGCGCGATTATGATAAATGACCAAGATATCAGGACAATGCCGGTTGATTCTCTGCGGAGCAGGATCGGGATCGTGATGCAAAAAGCCATCTTATTCAAGGGGACGATCCGCGATAATCTGCTTTGGGGCAAAGCGAATGCCACGGAAGAAGAGCTTTGGGAGGCGCTGCGCATTGCGCAGGCTGAGGAGTTTGTCAGCAGTAAAGAAGGTCAGATGGAGGCAAAAGTCGAGCAGGAGGGTCGGAATTATTCCGGCGGCCAGCGTCAAAGGCTCAGTATTGCCAGAGCATTGGTAAGAAGGCCGGACATCTTAATTATGGACGACAGCACATCGGCATTGGATTATCTGACGGAAGCTAAACTACGGACGGCAGTCAGGGAAGCCTGTAGCGATACCACGGTGCTGATCATATCGCAAAGAGCCTCTTCGGTGATGCATACCGACAAGATCCTGGTACTGGATGAAGGCAAGATTGTCGGAACGGGCACGCATCAGGAGCTGCTGAAGGCTTGTCCTGTCTATAAAGAAATATATGAAACCCAGTTTGAAAGCAGCACATAACCGTAGCATAGGAGCAGCATTTCGCAGCAGCATGAGTGACAGGAGCGCAGAACGGATGAAAGATAAGGAAAGAATAAAAACCTTACGCAGTATTCTGAATTATATTAAGCCACACTGGCTTCGGCTTATGGTTTCTGTTACTATGGCTTTGTTTACGGTGGTTCTGGGGCTGTATCTGCCGATTCTGATCGGGCGAGCGGTTGACCTGATCGGCATCATTCATCAAGAGGGCAGCAAGAAGGAGTTTTTAACCCTTTTGTCGGTCATGGCAGGAGTGGCGGGAGCCGGTGCCCTGACCCAGTGGATCTTAAACCTGACAAATAACCGGATCGTATTTCATGTGGTCCGGGATATCCGTAAGCAGGCTTTTGATAAGGTAGCTGAGCTGCCGTTTTCTTATCTGGACGGTCATTCTCATGGAGATGTCTTAAGTCGGATTATCACGGACGTAGACCAGTTCGCGGACGGGCTGCTGATTGGTTTTACTCAGGCTTTTACTGGAATCATTACGATAGCAGGGACAGTATTGTTTATGCTTCGTGTCAATGTGGCAGTTACGGCTGTAGTGGTGTTCCTGACACCGCTATCCTTGTTTACGGCCAACTTTATTGCCAAGCGGACATTTGGGATGTTTCAGCTTCAGTCGGAGGCGCGGGGTGAACAGACGGCACTGGTAAATGAAATGATAGGGAACCAAAAAGTTGTGCAGGCTTTTGGACAGGAAGAGGAAGTAGAAAAACAGTTTGATGAGATAAACGAACGGTTGGGGAAGCATTCTCTTCGCGCCATATTTTATTCTTCCCTGACGAACCCGGTAACACGTTTTGTCAATAATCTGGTTTACGCAGGAGTCGGTTTGGCGGGAGCTTTGTATACTTTGTCAGGAGGGTTGACGGTAGGACAGCTGACAATATTTTTATCCTATGCTAACCAATATACCAAACCTTTTAATGAAATATCCGAAGTGATTGCCGAACTGCAGAATGCCCTTGCCTGTGCTTCTAGAGTATTGGAGCTGATTGAAGCAGAACCGGAAGCAGCGGACGGGATGGAAACAGTGCAAGAGGAAGCAGCCGACGGGGTGAAAACAGCGCAAGGGGAAGCAGCGGACAGAACGGAAACGGTGCAAGGGGAAGCGGCGAACGGAACGGAGATTGTACAGGCAAAAGCAGCTGTAGGCAACGTGGAGCTGGAGCGCGTGTATTTTGCCTACCGGCATGGGCAGAAGCTGATTGAAGATCTTAGCTTATGCGTGAGAGTCGGTCAGCGGGTGGCTATCGTCGGTCCGACCGGCTGCGGCAAAACAACGGTTATTAACCTCCTGATGCGCTTTTATGATGTGAACAGCGGCAGGATCATGCTGGAAGGTAGGGATATCCGTATGCTGACACGTCATTCCCTGCGCTCCGCTTACGGCATGGTTCTTCAGGAGACGTGGCTGCGTAACGGAACGATATGGGACAATATAACTCTGGGGAAAAAGGATGCCACCAAAGAAGAGGTCATCGCAGCGGCTAAGTCGAGCCGGGCCCACGGCTTTATCAAACGGCTTCCGGAAGGCTACGAAACAGTAATCGGTGAAGATGGCGGCAGCCTTTCACAAGGTGAAAAACAACTATTATGCATAGCCAGAGTCATGATTAATCTGCCGCCGATGCTGATATTGGATGAAGCAACCTCCTCAATTGATACCCGCACGGAAATGCGGATTCAGGAAGCGTTTAATCTGATGATGGAAGGTCGGACCAGCTTTATCGTGGCACATCGGCTGTCTACGGTACGCCATGCCGATGTGATTCTAGTCATGAAAAACGGGGCTATTATTGAGCAGGGCGAACATGAAGAGCTGATGGCCATGAAGGGATTCTACTGGGAGATGTACCGAAGCCAGCTCCCAGTATCTAATCGCCTATCTTAATTACTATAATTGTAATAGTTCAGCCATAGCTATTCAATGATCTGATATACGGATGAACGGTGGAAGGCTGAACTGCTACCTATAATTGCCTAATTGCTTATCTTTTCTCATTCACATAGATATTGATCCGGTTCTCCACGACATCCGCTACTTCTTCGGCAGTTTTGCTCCCGTTAAAATAAGCACCGGACTCTTCGGCAAAAATCAGGCTGATCTGTTGATCCCAGCTCACGGACTTTTCCACATTGTCGATTAAACTCTGGAATATCTGTAATTCTTCTTCGGTGGATCCTTCATATTCAATGGTTTCCATGTGTTCACCGTCAGCAGTGCTGGTTCCCATCATTCCGCCGTTATTTTTGGAATACTCTATAATAGCCTCAAGACTGCTTTTGAGAATGGGATAACCTTGCATTTGCGGGCTGCTTTGTACTTCCTCCGTTAATAAGCTGCTGATAAAAGCCCACGCTGTTCCCATGGCCGGGCAGCTGCTGCTGACGGCTAGTCCAGAATAAGTTTCAGCCAGCGAGCCGCTGCCTGTTTCTGAGGGATAGCCGATATAAGAAGAGGGTTCGTTAAAAGGGTTCAATTGAATTGAATACAAAGAAGCGTACTCACGCCTGATTACTATTTCACCTGAAAAATATCTTTCCGCTAGCATCTCCTCAGTTACCTGCTCATCGGGCATAAAGCGGTTGGAGAATTCCAGCATTTTGATGAAGAAATCACGCTGGAATCCGCTTCCTTCCGGATCATTCCAGTTGACAATATTGTCGGCATTCGCTTTCATACAAAGATCCAAGACAGCTGATTTTCGAGGATCCATAAACAGATTAGTATCTTGATTTATCTCATCTGCGCAGGCGATCATTTCATCAAGAGTCCATGAGGTTCTGCCATTCAGATAAGCGGTCTTGGCAGTTAACGAGTCGACAAAAAAACTAATTGGTAAGCAGAATAATTTACCTTCTTCTTCATAGGCTTTCAGGATGTTTTCCTGTAAATCAGCCCGTACTATGGAACTATCGGCATTGATGTAAGGATTCAGATCTAGCAGCAGTCCCATGGCAGCATAAAGATCCATGGAAAACTGATGTGGTGGGAGGATCAGGATATCCGGGCAGTTGCCGCTTGCGATGTCGGCATTCAGCTGGGTTATTCCGGATTGATAATCATCGGTACCGTATTCTATGACTTCAATCCGGCTGTTAGGATGTGACTGGTTAAAAGCAATAACAGCTTCTTTAATAGCAGGTTCCAGTCTGACAGCTCCTAAGGTCAGGTTGCCGGTATCTTCAAGAGATAGTGGCAGTTCTTCTTCTGACACAGATGATTCTGTTGATTCGGCCGGGGCAGGTACTGCTGTTGTCGGAGTTGGTTCGGCTACTGGTTCGTCGGCCCGTCTGGGACGAATGATGGTCAGGCGGGATGAACCTCCCCATTGATCTCCCGGACGGCTTACCAGTAAGATTCGTCCGTCAGACAGGGAAAATATTTGTTCATAGCTGTCAACAAGCTGATCCATATCCAACCATTGGAATCGCTCTGTCAGTGTCTTTGCTTCCCAGTCATAATCAAATAGCCCGATTTCCGTAGCAAATATCAGCTGGCCTTCCGACCCCTGTCCGGCACCGATCAGCAATCCTTGCAAGGAAAGTTCCCGCTGGCTGGTAAGAATCTGTGCCTTACTGTCTACTTTAGCAATCATTTTGGTACCGGACTGGCTCCAGACCGCATAAAGTGTCCCGGCACTGTCCCGGCATAGATTGGTTATCGGGCCGCTGCTGTTTAGCTGGCCGATCAGGCTGCCATCCGATTCCATTATGGTGAGCGTCCCATCGGAAGCAAGACAGAGGTTCCCGTTTACATCCACTTCAAAAGCCGTTACATAGGCAGATCCCTCGGCATTTAGCGACTCCAGGATGGAAAAAGGAGCCGATGCCGTTCCGTCAGCATCTATCTTGGTCAGAAACATATCGGTAAGCCGGGAATCCGCCCCATCCCCCTCATACCGGCTGGAAAGGAGATAGACCGTCCCGTTGCCGTCAGTAGCTATCCGTCCTGGTATCAGGTTTGCGTCCAAGACAAAAGGGGTTTCTGCCGGAACCGCCTGTCCCGGCGTTATTTCTATCGAGCAGACCGCCGCTTCCTCGACCGGCACCGCACCTTGCCCAGAGGGAATATAATTCAGATAATACAGGATGTCATTCGTCACAGTTTCATAGAAAATAGACTCATGAGGCAGAATCATCTCTTCCATTACATAGGAATCTCGGACTGTCTGCGACGAGGTAGCCAAGTCATTTGCTGTCGTGTCACTTTCTGGCGTTGCTGTTCCATTATTGGAACCACATCCGATCATCAGTAGAGATGATAATCCGATCATCAGTTTACAAATCATGGATATTCTCAATGGTTTTACCATTGCTTTACAGACAATTCTTTTCATGCTTAATCTCCTTTACGCTTTTTTGTATCTAGCATCCTATTTTGACATAGATTATTCGTTATTTCAACAAAATAGATGAAAACTTAATATCAACTTAATAAAATTAATTTTGCTATCTAAATAGGCAATGTTATGCTAAAATTATACTGAACTCAACAAGATATCACATAACATACCACGGAGGACAAGATGGAGTGGATTATAATCATTATTGCTGCCGGATTACTCCTTTTAGTTCTGGCATTTTTGACGATCAAAGGCCGGAAACGTGCGGCAGGCAGCCATTGGGAGGAGATGGAGGGCCGGGAGTTTGAACGGTTCTGCGCCGATCTTTTAATAAAAAGAGGATTTATTGAAGTGGAAGTTACTAAAGCAAGCGGCGACTATGGAATCGACATTCTGGCAGAAAAGGAAGGGGTCACCTATGCGATCCAGTGTAAACGTTACAGCAGTCCGGTAGGTGTCAAAGCGGTTCAAGAGGCTTATGCGGGGCGGGATTATTATGACCGGATGGTTGGCGCAGTGATGACCAATCAATATTTTACGGCTCCTGCCGTAGAAGCAGCGGACAGATTGAAGATTTTGCTTTGGGACGGGGGATATATTGACAGTATGATATCGGAATTATGATAAAATAAAGAGAAAATTATCTTAATTTTTTGATATGACAGGATGGGGACAATGAAATTTTTATTGGTGGCAGTTAATGCGAAATATATCCATTCCAACCCGGCGGTCTACAGTCTGAAAAGCTGTGCCGGAGAGGCCGGCCGGGAACATATGGAAATAGCGGAATATACCATTAATCAGCCGGCTGAGGATATTCTTGCGGATATCTACGGCAAGAAGCCGGATGTCATCGCTTTTTCCTGTTATATATGGAATTGGGATATCATTGGCAAGCTTTTGTCCGGATTAAGCAAAATATTACCGGAGATACCAATCTGGTTGGGAGGACCGGAGGTGTCCTATGACGGAACAGCTGTCATGGGACGGTTTCCTTCAGTAACCGGTATCATGCTGGGGGAAGGGGAAATTACTTGTAAAGAGATTCTTGCCTATTATTTATGTGGCTCGGATGTAGAGAACCGGGAAGCTAAGCTTACTCAGATAAGGGGAATCTTGTATCGGCAGAAGGACGGGAAACCTTTGGCAACGGAGGAGCGGGAAAAGGCGGACCTTGATCGACTTCCTTTTGCGTATACCGGACAGCTGACTTGTTTTCAGAATCGAATCGTTTATTATGAATCTTCCCGGGGCTGTCCGTTTCGGTGTAGCTATTGTCTTTCCGCAATTGATAAGTCGCTCAGGTTTAAGAAGCTGGAGAAAGTCAAGGAAGAACTGGCTGCTTTTATGGAAAGCGGGGTGGCTCAGGTTAAGTTCGTAGACCGGACTTTTAACTGCAATCATGTCCATGCCATGGAAATCTGGAAGTTTATTCGTGAAAAAGATAACGGGACAACCGGTTTTCACTTCGAAATAGCGGCGGATATCATGACAGAAGCAGAAATCAACCTGTTAAAAGGCTTGCGCCCGGGGTTGATCCAGCTGGAAATCGGCATTCAGTCAACCCATCAAGCGACACTTGAAAGTGTCTGCCGCAAGATGGATTTTAACCGGGTAAGAGAGGTAGTGGCATCCTTAAGGGAAAATAAGAACATCCATATCCATCTGGATTTGATTGCCGGTCTTCCTTATGAAGATTATAGTACGTTCGGAGCTTCTTTTGACCAAGCTTATAGCTGCCGGCCGGAGCAGCTGCAGCTGGGGTTTTTGAAAGTACTTTCCGGCGCACCTATCAGACAGCAGACAGCAGAGTACGGAATCGTATATGAGGAAATCCCGCCCTATCAAGTACTGTTTACCCGATGGCTTAGTTATGAAGAATTGCGGCGGCTGCATCAGGTAGAGGTGATGGTGGAGCTGTATTATAACAGCAATCAGTTCAGGAATACGCTTAAGGTGCTGGAGATGGCCTTTCGCAGTCCGTTTCGGATGTATGAGGCGCTTGCGGATTATTATGAAACGAAGGGATATTATCATGTCAGTCCGGCAAGAAGTTATCGGTATGAGGTGCTACTTGATTTTGCGCTGGCTTTTGATGTGGCAAAGGCGGACTGTTACCGGGAACTGCTTACCTATGACCTGTACTTGAGAGAAAACTGTAAAAGCAGGCCGGGCTATGCTGTAGATTTGTCGCCCTATCAGGAACAAATACGGGATTTATATAAAGAGGAAGCAGTAAGCAGAAAGCTTCTTCCTCATTATGAAGGGTACAATGATAAGCAACTGGTCAGGATGACCCATATGGACGTGTTTACTTATTCGGTAGATGGAGAGGAAGGCCAGGATAAAATGAAGAAAAAGGAAAGGCCGGGATATATTTTATTTGATTATAGCGACAGGAATGCCTTGACTAAAGAAGCGAGGGTTTTGCGAATCAATCTATAAAAAGAAGGAAGCTGCGGTAATGAAGATGGAACAAACGAAGGAGCAAACGAAAGAGCAAACGAAGGAACAATCGAAGGAGCAAAAGAAGGGGCAAAATAAGGGGCAAAAGAAAGGGCAAACGAAAACTCCAAAAAAGGAACAGGTCAAGGCGGTTCTGAAACTGCTGGATGAGCATTATGGGACAGAAGTAAAATGTTTTTTGAGTCATGAAAATGCTTGGCAATTACTGGTTGCTACGATCTTAAGTGCCCAGTGTACGGATGCACGTGTGAATATCATAACGGCAAAGCTGTTTGACAAATATCCCACTGTCGCAGCACTGGCCGGGGCGGATTTGGAAGAACTGGAACAGGATATCCATTCGGCCGGATTCTATCACAACAAGGCAAAGAATATCATAGCCTGCTGCCGTGAGCTTCTGATCAGGTTTGACGGCGAGGTTCCGCGGTCATTGACAGATCTGATATCATTGCCGGGAGTCGGCAGAAAAACCGCTAATGTAATCAGGGGTAATATTTTTAATGATGCCAGTATTGTAGTAGACACTCATGTCAAAAGGGTTTCTAAGAAGCTAGGGCTGACAACAGAAGAGGATCCGGTAAAAATCGAGATGGATTTAATGAAAGTTCTGCCGAAGGATCACTGGATCCGTTATAATATCCAGATCATTAACCTTGGCAGGGAGATATGCAAGGCTCCTGTACCTAGGTGCGGCAGCTGCTTTTTGCAGTCGCTTTGTCAGGATTATTAGAAAGACAAACGGCTCTGTTGATTTTATAATAATAAATGTCATAATAACTGACCGGACGGCATAAACTGATGATAAGCCGATTTAATCGTAAGCTTCTTTCAGCTTGCGGATAATATGGCCGCTCAGAGTGGAGTTAAGCCGTTCCGCGACCGGAATCAGCGCTTTTATCTTTTCGGGAGTACCGGCCTCCTGATATATTGTGGACAGTAAAAAGTAGGAGTGGCTGACATCAGTGCCGGTGGCCATAGCAAATTCCAATATGGTACAGGCTTCCTGCTGATAACCGGAGTCATGCAGGGTTTTCGCCCATTTCTGAAGGGTCCTGGCCAGGATGGTGTAGCTTTGGTCATAGCGGGACAACAGATTGATATTGGCCGCGCCATATCGTAATTTCAGGTCGGTATTGGTGATACAGGTCAAATTGACAATGGGATTTTCGGATAAAGAACGCAGGATCTCCTGACATTCTGCCACTGCGGGGTCATCAGTCATGATTTCCATGGGCAAAGAATCAAACGGGATCGTAATGTATTCCAGATCATCAAGCGGTTTGCGGCGCGTGTTATTGGCTTCTTTTTCCCGGTCCCAGAAGATTTTTTCCCGTTGTGCTTCCCGGCGGCGGCTTTTGTTAAGCTGGTAAGTCAACCAGATGCAGAATACAATAAAACTTGCAAAAAAAGCAAAATTCATATATAATATCCTTTCAAGAAGAAAAATGTCAAGGCATGCCGAAGCGTGCCAGTGGAGGCAGGATATGTTCAATATACACAGTAAAAAAACCAAAAGGATAATCTCTTCCGTTATTATACTTATTTTAGTGCTTGCCTTGTTAATACCAACTTTATCATATTTAATCGGCTAAAACAATCATAAAAGACAGCGGAATACTGCCTGTGAACAGTAGCGCTGTAACTGTTTAGTCACAGATAGTAAAGAATGCAATACGATGTAGAGAGCAGAAAGGAGGCAATGTAAATGCGAACGATCATGAAGATAAGCTGTTTACTGATGATAACGGCACTGTTGACGCTGATGGCGACGGTTCCGGTAAATGGCGAAGAAAATAATAAAAAAATCCTTGACGGCGTCTATGTGGATAGCATTGCATTGGGGGGGAAAACCGAAACCGAAGCCCGGGCCTTGGTAAGCGAATATGTGGCTGAGCTGGAAAATAAGAACATTACGTTGCTTGCGACTGGTGACAATACGGTATCCATTACTCCTGCGGATGTCGGCTTTAGCTGGAGCAATCCCGAGATTATCGGGGAAGCGGCGGCATGGGGGAGAAAAGGCAATGTGATTCAGAGATATAAAGCACTGAAAGATCTGGAAAACAAGGATCAGATATTTGAAATAGAGTTTACCCTGGATACGGCGTTGATTGCCGATATCATAGCAGAACAATGCGCTGTTTTCAATATGCCGGCTGTTGATGCCACGATGACCAGAACAGAGGGAGTAATCAGCGTCACGGAAGGCCGGGCCGGTTATGTGATTGATACCAGTGTCTCGGTGGATGTTATCTATGACTATCTACAGAATGAATGGAATAAAGAAGATTGCTCGATAGAATTAGCAGTGATTGAAGAGGAACCCCGCGGAAGCGAAGAAGAGCTGAGCCAGCTGACGGATGTGCTCGGTACTTTTACTACCGATTTTTCTACTTCCAACAGATCCAGAAGTGCCAATGTAATCAACGGCTGTGAGCTGATCAGCGGAAGCCTGGTTTATCCGGAGGAAGAGTTTACGACCTACGCCGCTGTATTGCCGTTTACGGAAGATAACGGTTATTTCATGGCGGCTTCTTATCTGAACGGTCAGGTAGTAGACAGCCTGGGCGGCGGTATCTGCCAGGTATCAACCACGCTTTATAACGCGGTGCTGCTTGCCGAACTGGAAGTTACCGAACGACATAACCATTCGATGATTGTTACCTATGTGGACCGTTCGGCAGATGCGGCTATTGCGGAATCCTCCGGTAAGGATTTTAAGTTTATCAACAATTTGGATCACCCGATTTATATTGAGGGCGTTACTACTCCTGAGAAAACCATTACTTTTACCATTTATGGCATTGAGGATCGTCCTGCCGGCCGCACGGTGGAATATATCAGCGAGATTTTAGAAAGAAGAGAGCCTGAAAGCGAAGCTGTTTATCCCAATGCCGGCCAGCCGGTCGGTTATATATCGATTCAGTCAGCTCATGTCGGATATCGGGCGCGGCTTTGGAAAGTGGTTAAGGAAAATGGGGTAGAAGTCAGCCGGGAAGAGGTTAACAGCAGTTCTTATATGGCTTCGCCCAGAAGTGCCACCGTTGGCATAGCGACAGACAATCCCGTTGTACTGGAACAGATTACAGCGGCGATTGCCACCAATAATATTGATCATATTGCCGCTGTGGCTGCGGCTTTACAGGCGCAGTTGCCGCCTCCGGCACCGCCCGAGATTCCCCCGGCCGCCCCTGTAGAAGGTCAGCCGGCCGCGCCGGCAGAAGGCCAGCCGGCAGCTCCAGCAGAAGGTCAGCCGACAGCCCCTGCGGAAGGATAGCCAGCAGCTCCTGCGGAAGGCTAGCCGGTAGCTCCTGAAAAGGCTAAGCCATCAGCTCCCTGACATATATCCATAAGAGAAGAGGGATCTATGAAGACAGGAAAGGTATCAGAGTCTGTTTTAGTACGTTCGGTATTGCGAGAGATAGATAAATCGGTACAAAGCAGATATGAGCAAGGCAGAATCATGCCGAGAATAAATGGCAAAGGCGCAGGCATAGGGACAGACTGCGCTTTTCTTATGTATGGAGGGAGCTGTGCGGCCTTTTCAGTGCAGCCATTTTGTCTGAATAGCGATACTGGGGCAGGCCATGCCATCCTTGCGGCTGTCAATAACGTGGCGGCAGGGGGAGCGCAGCCGGTCGGCATCCTGTTGTCGGTTTTACTCCCGCCAGACAGGGACGAAAAAGTGATAAGAGATATCATGAAGCAGGCACAGGTTACTTGTAAACAATGTTCTGTGCAGATCATGGGCGGACATACAGAAATTACTGACGGCGTAACAAGGCCGATGATAACGGCAGTCGGTATCGGATGGGAACAGGGAAAAAAACCGCCGCCCCAAAAGAGCCGCTCAGGTCAGGATATTGTAGTAAGTAAATGGATCGGTCTGGAAGGAACGTCTCTGATTGCGCATGGATTTGAGAAAAAGTTATCTGGCCGGTTTCCAGCGGAATTGGTTGAAATGGCAAAAGGATATGGCAGGTACCTGTCGATATTGCCGGAAGCGGCTTGTGCGGCAAAAGCCGGGGTTACGGCAATGCACGATGCCCGAAACGGCGGAATATTCGGAGCTCTTTGGGAATTGTCAGAGCGGGAGGGCGTCGGCATAAAAGTTGACTTGAAGAAAATACCTGTTAAACAAGAAACGATTGAGATCTGTGAATGGATTGATGCCAATCCCTATGAACTGCTGGCCGGCGGGATGCTGCTGATGCTGACGGATTGTGGTGAAGAGCTGGCTGACACTCTGAAGACAGCCGGGATAGCCGCCACGGTAATCGGACAGACTACCGAGGGTCGTGACCGGATCGTTGTAAGCGGCGAAGAAATCCGATTCCTGACTCCGCCTGGAAGAGATGAAATTTACCGGGTCTTTGAGAAGGAAAGCAGTTGAACCCAGTGGGTAATGGTCTATAAAACATAGTAATAAGGAATAGAACATAAGTATAAAGAAAAAATAAAATTAAAAATAATGATAAGATTGATTAAATATGAGATAAAAATAAAATAAAAAAATAAAACAAAAAACTAAAAACAAAAATAAAAACAAAAATAAAAACAGGAGAACAATATGCGAGGAGAGATTTTAACGGTTATTGAAAAAAACAGCCGCATCGACATAAGCGAGCTGGCAGTCATGTTAGGAGCAGAAGAAGCAAAAGTAGCAAGCGAACTGGCGGCGATGGAGGCCGAAGGCGTTATCTGCGGCTATCATACGATGATAGACTGGGAAAAAACTGCTATGGAAAAAGTGACGGCACTGATCGAAGTACGGATCGCTCCTCAGCGCGGCCAAGGTTATGACAAAATAGCTGAGCGGATCTATAAATATCCGGAAGTAGATTCCGTATACCTGATATCAGGAGGTTATGACCTGATGGTGACTCTTGAGGGTAAATCGCTTAAAGCAGTGGCAAGCTTTGTCAATAATAAATTAGCTACTCTTGATGGAGTTTTAAGTACCGCTACCCACTTTATTCTTAAAAAATATAAAGATCATGGCACTGTCATGACAAAAAAATACACCGATACAAGGGAGATGATCACACCATGAGAAATCCGCTATCAGATACAGTCGTAAAAATAAAACCTTCCGGAATCCGCAAGTTCTTCGATATTGTCAGTGAGATGGAAGACGCTCTTTCGCTGGGTGTCGGCGAGCCGGATTTTGACACGCCCTGGCATATCCGCGATGAAGGCATTTATTCACTGGAAAAAGGACGCACCTTTTATACCTCCAATTCCGGACTGAAAGAATTAAGAACGGAAATAGCCAATTATATGAAACGCACTCAGGATATTACTTATGATGCCAATAAGGAAATCGTCGTTACGGTAGGAGGTTCTGAAGCTATCGATATCGCGCTCCGGGCGATGATCAATCCAGGGGAAGAGGTTCTGATTCCCCAGCCCAGCTTTGTTTCTTATGAGCCTTGCACGATCCTGGCTGGTGCGGTTCCGGTTATTATTGAATTAAAAGCGGAAAATGAATTCCGGCTGACGGCAGAAGAGCTGCAGAATGCCATTACTGAGAAGACGAAAGTGCTGATTATTCCTTTTCCCAATAACCCGACCGGCGCCATTATGGAAAAAGAGGAACTGCAGGCGATTGCCGATATCGTGGAAGAAAGAGATCTTTTCATTATTTCTGATGAGATTTATGCGGAACTGACATATAAAGGCTCCCACGTATCGATTGCCAGCCTGCCGGGAATGAGGGACCGCACCGTGCTGATTAATGGGTTTTCCAAGGCTTACGCCATGACCGGCTGGCGGCTTGGCTATGCCTGTGCGCCCGAAGCTATCATGGAGCAGATGACCAAGATCCATCAGTTTGCGATTATGTGCGCTCCGACTACCAGCCAATATGCGGCCATTGAGGCGATAAAAAACGGGGATGAAGATGTGGCACAGATGCGGGAGTCCTATAACCAGCGCCGCCGATTTCTGATGCATGCCTTCCGGGAAATGAATCTGGAATGTTTTGAACCGTTTGGTGCCTTCTATGTATTTCCCTGTATCAAGGAGTTTGGCATGACCAGTGAAGAGTTTGCCAGCCGCTTCCTTGCCGAGGAAAAAGTGGCCGTCGTCCCTGGCACCGCGTTCGGTGACTGCGGCGAAGGATATTTACGTATTTCTTACGCTTATTCGTTGGACAATCTGAAGATTGCTATCGATAAGTTAAAAAACTTTGTTGAACGTCTGCGTAACGAGAAAACATCATGAACATCATTTTGCATCAGCCCGAGATACCTGCCAACACCGGCAATATCGGCCGGACATGCTTAGCCGCCGGATGTTCCCTCCATTTAATCGAGCCGCTGGGGTTTCGCCTGAATGCCAAAGAACTTAAGCGGGCCGGGATGGATTATTGGGAGCATCTGGAAGTGTTCCGTTATATTAATTTTGAGGAATTTACCGATAAACATCCCGGTGCAAAGATTTGGATGGCGACTACCAAGGCCAGGCATATTTATACTGATGTGTCATACGCGCCGGAGGACTTTATTATGTTTGGCAGGGAAAGTGCCGGCATCCCGGAAGAAATACTGGCAGAAAATGAGGCGGCTTGTATCCGTATCCCGATGCGGGAACAGATACGGTCGCTGAACCTGGCCAATGCAGTTTCGATCGTCTTGTATGAAGCTTTACGGCAGAATCAATTTGACCGGATGCAGAGGCAGGGTGATTTGCATATTTTCCAGACAGATAATTCATGATACTGTAATAATCTGATCGTAATAGTCTTGTGATCTCTAGTAGCCCCACTCCGTTCAGTAGAGATTATAAGTACCCCGGCAGCAGCGACAATAAATGAAGCAATGGTTGAGATATTAAAAGTAAAAATCTCGTCTCCTCCACTACCACAATATCTATAACTTCTATTTGCGGCTTTAATTTAGTACAGTGTTCACGCATAACTGTAGCACAGAATTGCAGAGAAACATATTAGATTATATTTGTATAATATGATATTTTTTAACATAAAATCGTCGTAGAAATCAAGTTTGTCAATTTTTGTTTAATTTCTTACAAGAAGTATTATTTATAGATGAGTATAAAGGGGAATAAGTTCCGGAGGGCAAAAAATCCGTTACTTTTAGACTGAGAATTGGTTCGCTTAAAAAAACCTTAACAGCAAAAGAAATTGAAAGCTGTGCAAATGATATTATCATGCGCTTAGAAAAAGAATTTGATGCTGAGTTACGTGTCAAATAATTACATGCTTTATCCTGCCAAATGGCAAGCCACGAAATGATGTGGCTGTACCTCCTTCAGCACTGGTGCCTGCTCATGACACAGATCGTATACTTTGGGGCAGCGCCCCGCAAAATTGCATCCGGGAGGGGTATTGATGGGGCTGGGTACGTCTCCGGTAAGGATGATGCGTTTCTTTTGTGCTTCCCGCTTCGGATCGGGAACCGGGACAGAGGACAAAAGAGCTTGAGAGTACGGGTGCAGGGTGTTTCCGTATAAGTTATCGCTGGAAGCAAGTTCTACGATATTTCCCAGATACATAACGCCCACCCGGTCGCTGATATATTTCACGATATTCAGATCGTGGGCGATGAAGAGATAGGTAAGATTGAATTTCTGCTGCAGGTCGTACAGCAGGTTGACGATCTGTGACTGAATCGAGACGTCCAGTGCGGATATAGGTTCATCGCACACGATAAATTCCGGTTCTACGGCAAGAGCCCTGGCAATGCCGATGCGTTGGCGCTGGCCGCCGGAAAACTCATGAGGAAAGCGGTTGGCGTGTTCCTTGTTAAGACCCACCAGTTCCAGGAGTTCGACTATCCGTTCCGTCCTTCGGTGCTTATCGTACATATCATGTATTTCCATGCCTTCGCTGATGATATGGCCTACTGTCATGCGAGGATCCAGTGATGCGTAGGGATCCTGAAAGATAATCTGGGCTTTCTTGGCATATTTACGGCGGGTTTTTGCGTTTCTGAGGTTCACGGTTTCGCCGTTATAAGTAATAATGCCGCCGGTAGGAGGATAGATGCCCATGAGTACCCTGCCAAGGGTGGATTTACCGCATCCAGATTCACCTACGAGGCCGAAAGTCTCGCCTTTATAGATGTCAATTGATATATGATTTACCGCTTTTAGCATACCACCTGCCACCTTAAAGTACTTGTCGATTTCCTCTGTATGTAGTAGTCTTTCAGCCATTTAACGACTTCCTTTCCTAAAGCTATTCCTTTATTATAATACTAGTAAATGCTAGTTGTTTTACGATCAATCAGTTTACAGCTTATCAGTTTACAGACTATCAGTTTACAGAATCAGTTTTTGGACAATCAGAATGAAGCAGCCAGCAGGCGGATTGGTGTCCTGCGCCGACGGTGAAATAAGGGGGCATTTTTTCGCGGCAAATCTGCATGGTCTTATTGCAGCGGCTGGCAAAGGGGCAGCCGACAGGGGGAGCAAGGAGATCGGGGGGAGATCCGGGGATAGATACCAGGCGTTCGATGCCCCGGTCAGTTCCGGTGTCTCGGTCAATTTCGGAATCCTGGCCAGATTCGGTGTCTCGGTCAATTTCAGGATCCCGACCAGCTTTGGGCTTCCGGTCAGTTTCCGGGTTGGGCAGGCTGTTCAGCAGGGCCGTGGTATAGGGGTGGGCGCTGCGGTAAAAGATGTCATCCACGTCGGCAGTCTCAACGATCCTGCCGCCGTACATAACGGCTACCCGGTTTGCCAGTCCTGCCACCACACCCAGATCGTGAGTGATCAGGATGATGGCAGTACCGGTTTTTTCCTTGACATCAGCCAATAAATCCATGATCTGAGCCTGAATGGTCACATCTAAGGCAGTGGTGGGTTCATCGGCAATGAGGAGCTTGGGGTTACAGATTACGGCCATGGCAATCATGGCTCTTTGGCGCATGCCGCCGGAATATTCATGAGGATATTGTCTGGCCCGCTGGCCGGGGTTGGGGATCTTAACCAGTTCCAGCAGTTCGACAACTTTTTTGGCGGTTTCTTTGGACGAGACATTTTGATGCCGTCGGATGGCCTCCGCTAACTGTTTGCCGACCGGCATGGTGGGATTTAAGCAAGTCATGGGATCCTGAAAAATCATGGCTGCGTCCTTGCCACGGATGGCTTGCATTTCTTTTTCGGTGGCAGCGATGATATCGTGCCCGCAGAGGTTGATCTCGCCATAGGGAATCCGAGCGGGAGGTTCGGGATTGAGCCGCATAAGGGTCTGGGCGGTGACCGATTTGCCGCAGCCGGATTCGCCGACAATGGCCAGCACTTCGCCCTGTTCCAGGTAAAAAGAAACGCCCCGCACCGCTTTTACTTCACCGGCGTAGGTGTCAAAAGAAACATGCAGGTCTTTCACGTCTAATATCTTGCTCATATGTCCGTTACCTCCTGAGTCTCGGGTCGAAAGCATCACGAAGCCCGTCACCGAGAATATTAAAGGCAAGCATGGTAATGCTGATGAAAAAGGCCGGAATAAAAAGCTGTTCCGGGTAGGTCTGCAGATAATTGACCCCTTCCTGTGCCAGTGTGCCCCATGATGCTTCGGGGATGGGGACGCCCATGCCGATATAAGATAAAAAGGCTTCGGTGAAAATAGCGCCAGGGATGGACAGCGTAATATTGACGATGACTACGGATAAGGTATTGGGAATCAAATGTTGAACGATGATTCGCCGGGAAGAAGCGCCCAAGGCTCTGGCAGCAATGACAAATTCATTTTGTTTCAGAGCCAGGATCTGGCCGCGGGTCATCCGTGCCATTCCGATCCAGCCGATGATACCGTAGGCAATTACCATAGTCCAGATGCCCTGCGGGAGAACCATCATCATAAGGATGACAATGATCAGATAAGGAATCCCATTCAATATTTCTACCAGACGCATTCCGACCAGGTCGGTGGTGCCGCCGATATAGCCGCAGATGCAGCCGTAGAATACGCCGATCACCAAATTGATGAAAACGGCTGAGTAGGCAATTACCAGAGAGGTACGGGCACCGTGGAAGGTACGGACGAAAAGGTCTCTTCCCAAGGTGTCGGTTCCGAAGATATGCAGGTGTTCAGTGCCGTCATTGCCTTCGCAGACGCTGAAGAATCCCTGATTCATATGGGTCAGATGCTGCTCAGATATCGTATAGGGACTTACCAGCGGAACGATGATGGCCATGGCCATGATAAATAATAAGACACCGATGCTCACCATCGCCGCTTTGTTTTGCCGTAGCCTGCGGATAGCATCCTGCCAGTAGCCGATGCTGGGCCTGGCGATGAGATCCTGCTTTTCGGCATCCGGCCCTACCCAAATAAAGTCTGAAGCGGATAATACCGCGTCGGGAGCGGTCATTGCTTCCGGTACGAAAGGATGCCGGCGTTTTTTACTTGTACTGATTTTTCCCATATCTATACCCCATGTCCGCTGAAATTGATTCAGCGTCTTCCGTGTATTACTCCTAATTTATTCCTTACTTTCCGAAAGCTTGATCCGGGGGTCGATGACACCATACAAGATGTCCACGATGAATACCGCCGCTATCAGGAAGGCACCATAAAAGATGGTGATGCCGGCAATCAGGGTATAATCATTTTCCTTAATAGCACGGACAAAGAACTTGCCCATTCCGGGGATGTTGAAGATATTTTCCACCACAAAAGTACCCGTGAGCACCGTGGCTGTAATGGGGCCCAGCACCGTTATGACGGGTAGGATGGCATTGCGTATGGCGTGGCGCCGGATGATACCGGCCGGGGACAGACCTTTTGCCTTCGCGGTTTTTATGTAGTCCTGACCAAGTACGTCGAGCATGCTGGTACGCATCAGTCTCGCCACTGTGGCCAGAGAACTCAGGCTCAGGGCGAGAGCGGGCATAAATTTCGCCGCTTCGGTTTTCCACCCCATAACGGGGAAGGGGGTGGAACCGAACCAGTCCCTTAGCTTAATGGCCAGAAGATATTGGAGCATGGCACCCACGATAAAACTGGGAACCGATACGCCGAACACAGCGATCAGCATGGCGGAGGTGTCCCATCTGGTATTACGCTTGACCGCCGCCAGAACCCCCAGGCCGATCCCGAGGATGACGGCCAATACCAATGACCGCAGTCCCAGCTCCGCTGAGGCGGGAAAAGACTCGGCTATGATGGAGGTTACCGGGCGGTTGTATTTGATGGATATTCCTAGGTCGCCTTTGAAAATATTGGTAAAATATTGGTAAAACTGCTCCCAGAACGGACGGTCAAGTCCGTATTTGGCATATAAGGCCTCCAGAGTCACCGGGTTGATTGCTTTGTCACCGATGAAAGGATCACCGGGAAGCGCCTGCATCATCAAAAAGGTAATCAGCACTAAGGCAGAAATTGTAAGCAGCGCAAAAATCATTCTTTTTACTATGTATTTTACCATAGGTGGTTCATCCTTCCGATCCTGCCGCCGGAGCGGCTCTATTGTTTACGTCCGGTCTGCACTGCGGAAGTCTATATTGGTCATGGCGGTACGGACTACACCAGTGATGCCTTCGGCCATGACATAGCTTGTGGCACGGAAGTAGAGCGGGCCGATGGGCATATCTTCCATCAATAAGGTTTCGGCTTCTATTAAAATCTCCTGACGGGCGACAGGATCGACTTCTGATCTGGCCCGGTCAATGAGGGCATCATACTCGAGACTGACATAACCGCCATGGTTGTTGCCGTTATAACTGGTATACAGATCAAGGAAGGTCATGGGATCGTTATAATCCGGTCCCCAGCCAGCCAGAACAATACAGAAATCAAAATTTTGCATCCGCTCAAGCCGGTTCTGATAAGTCATCTGCTCGATTACGATATCCACGCCCAGATTGGTTTTCCATTGTTCCTGGATATAAGAGCTCTGAAGGGTGGCCTGGGTGGTATCGTCGGCGATAAAGGTCAAGTTAAGGTCAGCCGCAGTCATTCCTTCTTCGGCAAGGCCTTCTTCTAAAAGTGCCTTGGCGGCACTGAAATCAGTGGACCGTTCAATCAGGCGCCCAACGGCTTCGCTGTGGCCGCCACCGACAATAGAGGGAGGGGTAAAAGAATAGGCCACTATGGAGTCATTTTGAACAATCGTCTTGATAAACAGGTCGGCATCCACGCCAAGGGTGAGGGCATGGCGGATCTTGGGATTATTCAGACCGGGCAGCCTTAGGTTAAATTCAAAATACCAGTTGCTGCCATCACCAAAGCTAAGGACTTCATAGCCGTCATCTTTAGCCTGCTGTATTACATTGCCGGTGACAGTGGTCACATCGACCTCGCCGGCAACAAAGGCATTATAATTGGTGGTGGCATCGGTAATCATCAACATCGTAATCTTGTCAATATTTATATTATCAGCATTCCAGTAATCGGGATTTTTCTCTAATACGATGGTATCTTCATGCGCCCAGGCGGTCATGTTATAAGCACCGTTGGTACCCAGATATTCCAGTTCTTTTGCGTAATCATCGCCATATTCCTGATGCATGGCGCGATTAATCGGCAAAAAGTTAACGAAGGCCAGCACGGACAAGAAGTAGGGGTAAGGGCCGGTGGTGGTAATCTGGATGGTATAATCGTCAAGCGCCCGATAGCCGATGCCGTTTTCATAACCCAGCTCGGCCAGCTGGCTGGTAACTTCGGCGGAAGGAGCCTCACCGGTCAAAGTCTCGGTGGCACCCAGGATCAGAGTCATCCATGTGCCGCCGTACGGAGCACCCACATCGCCGTCAAACAGCATATCCCACGCATATATAAAATCATGGGCGGTCACATCATCGCCATTATTCCATTTCACGCCTTGGCGGAGGTGGAAGGTATAGGTGAGTCCGTCATCGGTCACTTCCCAGCTTTCGGCCATGCCGGGTATTGCTTCGTCATTGGGATTCAGGATGGTCAGTCCATCAATCACATGCCGCAATACGTCCATAGAACCGGTGGAGGTGGTAAGAACCGAATTTAATTCGGGAGGTTCCTGGATCAGGTTATAAATGATTTCCTTGGGAGCGGAAGAAGAAGTATCTTCACCGGCATCGTCATCCGTTATACTGGAAACGGTGGTATCTCCGTCTGTGCTGCCGCCGCAGCCTGAGAGAAGTGACATGCCGAGTATGAGTACCAGACAGTATGAAAGTAATTTTTTCATTTTAATATCCTCCTGTTCTTGATTTGTGTTTGTATAAGCTTGGCAGATCTCGCTTGGTGAGATTATATGTTTTGTTTTTCCAATTAAGCAGACAAAAATAAAAACTATACATATAAACTAGTAATGGTACATGTAGATTAATAATAATACATATAGCAAACCCTGTCAATTCTTAATTTATATAGCAGATATGGATTATTTTTGTGTTAATAAATATGACAATATGAATAAATTAAATAACGTATATCCATATTATATTGTTTAAAACAATAAATATAAATTCAGTAATAACAGATGATCCCCTCAGTTTATTATATTGCGTTTGCGTTTCTCATGAAAAGCCATTATTAATTCGATATTTTCCGAAAGCTTGTCATTATCATCGCCCGCCTGAAAAGCAGTAATCAGTGTCTTCATCGGTTTTGTGCTGATAATATCGTAAATTTCCCATTCAATTGCGGCCATGCTCTTCTCGGTTCGGTCTACTTCCCGATTCAGCAGATAGTCAACTGTAACATCAAAGTATTTGGCTAACTTAATCAGTTTGTCCTGCTTCGGTCGGCTTTTTCCGCTTTTCCAGTCAGAGAAAGTGGACGGGTGGATTCCGGTAGCCTTGGAAACCGTTGCCGCCCTGATGCCTTTTATCCTTAGAAGTTCTGCAAATATTTCATACATACGAAGTACCTGCTTCCTAGTCAGCTTAGCAAATGTCTGCCAGATAACCGTTTTCCCTTGCACTATCAGAATTAATCAATATCTGCACGTGCCATTATTTGAGTTTTGCTATTTTTAATTATAGCTTGGTTTGATTTGAATGTCAAATGTTATTTGGTAAAATCTATTCGTTAGGTTTTTGCGATTTATTACTTAAATATTTATTTTTTAAACTAACGATTATACATAATAGATATAAAAGATATTATTTATATAATTCTCAAACAATTTATTTAGTAAGCGTTATAACTCCTTGGTCTAAGCCGAATAATCATTTGCTGTTTACAAATGACAATATTTGATTAACAATACTTTGAACAACATATAAACTACAAATAGAATTCCGTGTCCCAATGTATTGATGAGCATTGAAAATGATTAATTGGTATAGTTGTTGAAATATATATTACTTTTGTTACGAAAAACGAGATAGATAAAAATGTAACGATAAAGCAATAGTAAAGTAATAGTAAAGCGATTGCTTATATCTTTTTTTCAGCATTATATGCCATAATCAAAAACTGTACCGCTTCAAATTCAGCTTTTTTATCAAAAGAAGTCAGGGAACAGAACATGTTGACAAAACCGGCATGTTGTTCGTTTGTGCTGACATTAAGCGGCCGATAAACGGTTTTTTGGTAGCCGGCTTCTGCAAACATCGCCAGCATGGAGTTAAGGGTAAAAAAACGCAGGTGGGTTTTATCTAAAATACCGGCATCGCTGTAATTAAAGTTGCCTGCTACCAGGTCAATAATTACTGAAATATGCATTATATTCGGTATACTTGCGACAAGAATACCGTTTTTTGTGAGTTTTTTTCTTAGCTCATGGACAACAGTCCAAGGATCTTTTAGGTGTTCCAAGACATCGCCGCATAAAATATAGTCAAACCGGTCATCGGGCAAGGGTAAATCTTCTTGTTCAATATCTATATTATAAACGGTGGCTATGGAAGCGGCAATTTTGGCTGGGGCCGGCTCTATTTCCACACCGTAGATTTCAGCATTTTGATATTTGTTTTTGATTTCCAGCAGAGTGGAACCGCAGCCGCAACCGATGTCCAGAACCCGGAAAGGCTCCTTTTCTTCCTTTTGAATGGCCGAAATGAGATCATAACGTATGTTAGAGCAATAGTAGGATGCAAAGCCCCATTTATCAACAAATATATTTTTATTATCATATAACAGCTGATAATAGGAAGGCTGATTTTCGTATGAAGAGTTGCCTTTGTGATAAATAAACGTATCCCGGCATAAAAGCAAAGAATAGCCGGCTATCCGGAGCCGGTAACAGTAATCATCATCTTCATAGTTGCCGGGAGAAAAGATTTCATCCAGATAGCCGGTTTCATTCAGGGCTTTGCGCTTAATCAGCAGGCAGAAACCGACCAGTCGGATGCGCTCTTCCCACAAGTCCTGGTTGCTGACGTTGTACTGTTTGGCAAAATCCTGTAAGATATCTAATTCTAAGGAAGGGACGGCAATGGCCTGGTAGTTGGAACAGCAGTTAGTAACACAGCCGACTGCCCCGACTTTATCCTGGCTGTGGAGAGCGGTCTGCAGATTCTTTAACCAGTTGCTTGTCACAACCACATCATTATTCAGTAATAAAATATCCGTGTCGGCTTCTGCAATGGCGATCCCTTGATTACAGCCTTTTGGAAAGCCCAGGTTTTCCTGGTTATAGATGACCTTACAGTTATTTTGCTCATGCAGCCAGGCAACGGTGCCGTCGGTGGAACAATTGTCCACTACAATCAATTCATAGGGAGCGTCTTTGGTATATTCCTTAATCGAATTCAGGCAGTCTTTTGTCAGTTCTAAATTATTATAAGTCAGTATTATTATACTTGTTTTATTTATTGATTCCATAGTTACCTTTGCTTACCTTTACTTAGCTTTTCTCTTACCCTTTAGTAAAGAGTACCATTCAAAAGGATTTCGGCTGGGTATCCGAAACGCTTCTATGCACAGACTTTTGTATTACTATATGGGATATTTTCTGAAAAGGAACTGATTATCTTTTCAGCTATTTTTAACCCCTTTTTCTATCAGCTTCTTGGCTGTTTCCGACAGTAAATCAAGGACGGGAGCACCCATATAACCCGACAGCGCCGTCAGGCTTGCGGTGAGAAACTGGGAGACACCGAAATTTTTACATAGGAAATATACTACTATCCCCACGAAAGTAGAAATAAATGAACCGACGATATAATACGAAAAGGAAGCTTTTCGTCCGGGATTTTTCTCAAGCTCCGCGATCCGTTTTACCAAGCCGCCGAACCAGGCGAGGATAATGTTAATTAAGACTTCAATATAATTAATCGGCATCGTCATTCCCTCCGTTGGCTTTTTCCGTTGGATTTGACGGCATAGGCGAAAGTTTCAGCCAGAGAATCTGTTCCATTAAAACGATAATCAGAACACCGACTATACAGATGGGAATAATGATGCCATTGATGTGGAGGCTAGCTTCGACAACACGTTTTTCTATGCCCATAAACAGGCAGTAATAATCTGGTCCGCTGAAGAACCGGTGGTAATACAAGATTTCTTCGGTACCGTTGCGATCCAGTTTGATCTCTCCGATACTCTGGGCGGCATTGGCATTATTAATTATCTTCTGGTTATCTTCACTCTTTAACAGTTCAGACAGGTAAGTGCGGTTGTAATCATTACTGTGATGAATTTGTCCCTCTTCGTTCATTAAGAAAGTGACAATGGCCTCTTTTTCACCAAGCGTGTCGCAATAGTTACGAATCATAAGGGTGTAAAGATTACCGTACATGTCACTGGTATATCCTTGATCTGTCAGGGCGAACAGTTCTCTGTCAAATCGTTTCACGGACTCTACATTGGTATTGTAAACGACTGTATAGGCAGTATCCTTGAATAACCGGATAGAAAAATCCAAAAAAAATAAAGTAATGAACAACACAAGAAGGGGCATTATCAGCAGGAATGTTCTTAAGGTTTTTTTCTTCATGGTGTTTCTCCTCATCGACTTTGGTATCGGAAAGTGATTTCAGGTAAATGAGCAGCTTTTCCGGGAAATAAATATCCTGTCTTATTATATTAATCCTCGCCTGTTTTGGTGCTTGTCCGGTTGCAAAAAGCATATTTCGCTGATATAATAACACAATAATCGTGAGGGACAATTCAGATGAACAATGTAATGCCCTATTCTGCCGATATATTAAAAGAAGCCGGCTTTCAGAGGGAAATGCTGGATTACGCACTGTACATTTAGTGTAGTTATGGTTCATCGGCTATCGACAGGTCTGGTAAGTTATGGGGGTTCTTATGGAGCATGAAATAATACATTTGACGAAAAAGCAATGGCAGAACCGTATTCTTTATTACCGTTGCACTTCAAAACAATATTTTGATATAGATTTGGAATGTTTGAAGTCCAGATTGGGGGTAAACGGCTTTATCATTAAGATCGTTAAAAAGGAGTCTGATTCATTGGTCACAGATACTAAGATGGAAGACGGTTTTTTTAGTATGCTATATAAAGAGCATTTGGAAGATGCCTGTGCATGGGGTATCGTAGAAAATGGTGAACTAATTGCGATGATTGAAACCAGTCCAGAAAAATGGAATAATCGTTTGCGGGTAACAGAAATCTGGGTAGCGGAAGAGTGGCAGAAGCAGGGATTAGGCCATGCCTTGATGGAGGTGGCCAAGGAACAAGCCAGATTAGAACGGTATCGAGCGATTTTATTAGTAACACAGTCCTGTAATGTGAATGCTGTTGACTTTTGCCTGCATGAAGGCTTTGCCCTGGTCGGATTCAATACTTGTGAGTATCAAAACAATGATATGGAGAGCAAGAAGGTTCGTCTGGAAATGGGATGGTTTTTACCTCGTAAAAACAAACTGCTGCGGTCTGAGCTAGATCTTCGAGAGGAAACTCCCGATGACTGGTATGCTGTGGAGAATATGACGAGGGAGGCGTTTTGGAATTATCACCAGCAGGGATGCGATGAGCATTATTTTGTTCATAAACTGCGGCAGCACCCGGATTATTTACCGAAGATCAGCCGGATTGCTTGTAAAGACGGAGAAGTGATTGGCTGTATCATGTATTCCAAAGCCTATGTCCGAGATGGCAGCAAACAACATGATATCGTGACTTTTGGCCCTCTTTGCGTAACACCCGAATGGAGGGGCTGCGGCGTAGGAGAAATGCTGCTGTTGGAAACTATGAAGCTGGCCACGGCGGCAGGATATCGAGGTATTGTTATATTTGGAGAGCCGGATTATTATCCGAGAGTCGGCTTTCGTACTTGTGATCATTTTCTAATTACCACAAATGAAGGGAAAAACTTTGATGCTTTTATGGCGATTGAATTGATGGAAGGCGGAATGAAAAATATCAAAGGGCAGTTTTATGAATCAGAGATTTTTGATGATATTCCTAAGGATAAAGTGGAAGTCTTTGATCGTCAGTTTGAACCAAAAAGAAAACTGTACTTTCCAAGTCAGTGGGAATTGGTACATTGAATGTATTATTAGTATAACTTTTTATAAAACAAAAAGAGTGAACACAGGTCAGATCTGCCTCCACTCTTATTAGCTCCCGTCAAGGGTATCCGCATTAGGTGTTCTTCGCTTTTTTAGTCCAGCATTTTCCGCAACAGCTCATTCACGGCCTTCGGGTCGGCTTTTTTCTCTGCTTTTCTCATAATCTGGCCGACGAGGAAGCCAAAGACTTTCTGGTTTCCGTCCCGATACTCCTGTACGGACTTGTCAAATTCGGTCAGTACTTCGCAGACCAGATTTTCCAGGAAGCCGGTATCGGTTATGTTACCAAGCTGGTGTTCTTTGACATAGCTCTCCGGATCGATTTTCTCCTCCAGTACTTTGACCAGCAGTTCTTTACCGATTGTCCGGTTAATTACACTGCTGTCAACCAAGGATATCAGGGCGGCAAATTTTTCGCAGTCAATGTCGATATCATCTTCCCCCTTATTGTCACCCTTGGCAATGCTTAATAAATCAACCGTAATCCAGTTGACAACGTCCTTTGGCTTGTTTATGCGGGCGACAGTTTTATCAAAAATAGCAGCCAGATTCTTGCTCCCGGTGATGATTTTGCTGTCATATTCACTTAACCCCATTTGCTCCGTCATCCGGGCAAACTTATCCTGGGCCGATTCAGGGAGCCGGTTTCTTACTTCTGCAATCCATTCCTCGCTGATAACCACCGGCATCAGTTCCGGATTAGGAAAATAGCGGTAATCCGTGGCATTTTCCTTGCCGCGCATGGAAAAGCTTTCCCCTTTGTTGTCGTCCCAGCGGCGGGTTTCCTGAACTAGCACTTCACATCCGGTCTCAAGGGCTTCTATGTGACGCTGTGATTCATATTCAATCGCCCGGACGATGGCTCGCAGGGAATTCATATTTTTGATTTCGGTTCTTGTTCCCAATTGCTCAGATCCGGTTTCGCGCACGGAGATATTCACGTCACAACGCATAGAGCCTTCCTGCATCTTGCAATCGGAGACGCCGGCAAAGCTTAGAAGCGACCGCAGTTTTTCCAGATAGGCGACGACCTCCTCGGCGGTGCGGAAATCCGGGTTGCTGACGATTTCCGTCAACGGAACGGAAGTCCGGTTAAAGTCTACCAGCGTGGTTCCGGTTCTGCCGTCATGAACCAGTTTTCCGGCATCCTCTTCGATGTGTATCTGTTTCAAGGTGATTTTCTTTTTTCCGGCGCCGGTTTCAATGTCTACCCAGCCGTTCCGGCAGATCGGGGCATATAACTGGGTGATCTGATATCCGGTCGGCAGGTCAGGATAAAAGTAATTTTTTTTGTCAAATGTCATCGTCTCGGTGATCTGGCTGTTGGTTACGATTGCCGCTGCAATTCCCAGTTCGACTGCCTTTTTATTGACAACGGCCGGCATGCCGGGCATGCCGGCACAGGCAGGACAGACATTTTCATTTGCTCCGGCTCCGAATTTGGCCGAACAGGAGCAGAACAGCTTCGATTCGGTAGCAAGTTCCACATGAACTTCAAGTCCCATTACCACTTCATATTTTTTCATGCTCTTACTCATGCTATTATAGTTTTCCATTACTGAATACCTCCCCATGCGTCAAATAATATCGCTTCCCGCTTGCCGGCCGCGACCAGCTGTATCCCGCTGTTTCCGACCGGAACCGTCAGAGAAGGCAGGCCCGTCAGAGCCGGTAGGGCGAGGCAGGCCAGTTCTTCATACCGGGTTTTGCCACACCGGACCGGCAGGGCAATCACATCATAATCATCAAACAAGATACTGTCTCGTATCAGCCGCCGGATTTTCATCGCTTTGTCATAATATTGTTCATAATTGCCCTGAGAAAGAACGAAAGCACCCATGATCACTGCCAGTTTGGCGTCAAGCCCCAAGGCTTCGCCCCGGGTATTCAGGTACAGATCCGTAAGCCCGCTGTAATTCTTGGTTCGATAACCGAATTTGATGCCGTCGTAGCGATTGGTATTGTTGCATAGTTCAGCACAGCTTAGGATATATAGTACCTGCCGGTATAGTTCATAATATTTCAGTTCGATGGACTTTGTTTCAAACCGGTCTTTCAGACCGGCCAGCAGTTCCCTGTCACTTTCCGTCCATATATGATCGGGAACGGCAAGGCGGATTTTATTCTCTTGCGATGAGCTATCCTTAGAGATATAATTATATTTTGTATCAGGAAACATCGCCCCGTCACCTTCATCGTGACCGGCTATCCGGGCCAGCAGTTTCTTTCCGGTTTCGGGATCGGCACATAGAACCCCGATCTGATCCATTGAAGAAACTGCCGGTATCAGTCCATAACGCGACACGGTTCCATAGGTCGGCCGGATGTAGGAAAGACCGTTCAGCGCCGCCTGGCGGCGGATTTGTCCGAAGACGTCATTGCATAACACACAAGACGACCGGTCTTCTGAAACTGCCTTGACAGCTCCCGGGACGTCCTCCGCTTCATCGGCAAAAAAGCTTCCGATGCCGAATTCATCTGTCGGCACCCGGCCGCTGATGCTGATGCCTTCAGCGCGGAGCCGTGAGACTGCCGTCGCGTCAAAGGGCGAGATAAACCCTTTCAATATCAAAGAACCGGCGCATGCTTCCTTCCCCTTTTCCATAATGCTTTCATCTACAAAAACTTTGATCTTGCTATCCATACTATGCCACCCTCCTATTCCAGCGTTTTAGGCACCTGAAAATAGCCGTCGTACTGTTCGGGTGCATTTGATAATAATTCCTCTCGTGATAACATCTTAGCAGCAATATCATCCCGCAATACATTTTTCAGATCTAAAACCGTCACAAGCGGGGTGACGCCTTCTGTATCCGCCGTCGCCAGTTCGGCAAAGCTGTCTTCCAGAATCCCGGCATACGCACTTAATTGCGCGGTCTCTTCCGCTGTCAGGTTTATTTTTTCAATCGTTGCCAGTTCAATCATATTTACCATATTCAGATCCTTTCTTACATCGGTTTCCAGTTACCATTTGAAACTTTACCTAATCTTAATATGAACCTCTCTGAGCTGGTGTTCCGAGACGGTTCCCGGTGCGCCCATCATCAGATCCTGGGCATTGCCGTTGAGCGGGAAAGCCACTACTTCACGGATGCTTTCCTGTTCTGTCAGCAACATCACGATCCGGTCAAGACCCGGTGCCATGCCGGCATGAGGCGGCGCGCCATAATGAAAGGCTTGAAAGAGTGCCGGAAACTTGTTCTCGATGTCTTTTTTGGCATAGCCTGCAATCTCAAAGGCTTTCAGCATCACATCCGGCCGGTGGTTCCGTACCGCGCCCGAAGAGAGTTCTACACCGTTACACACAATATCGTACTGGTAGGCTAGGATGTCCAGCGGATTCATCGTTTGCAGCGCCTCCATCTCACCTTGCGGCATGGAAAAGGGGTTGTGTGTAAACTCAACAGCTCCGGTTTCTTCATTGATGCCATACATCGGGAAATCAGTAATGAAGCAAAATTCATAGGAACTGTCATCGATCAGCCCCAGCCGTTTTCCCAGCTCCGACCGAATCTGCCCGGCAAACACGTTGACCAGCTTGGGAACATCGGATATAAAGAACAGGGTATCGTTTTCCGTCAAGGCAAGCTTTTCGATCAGCTCTTTTTGTTTGGTATCGGACAAGAATTTGACGATCGGGCCTTTCAGTTCCATCCCTGCCAATACCGATATATAGCCCAAGCCTTTCATGCCGATGTCCGTAGCAAAAGAGAGCATCTTTTCAAAAAAGGACTTGGGAGAGCCAGCGCAGTCATGTGCCACAATCCCTCGCACCGGTTTATTCCGGAAAGGTGCAAAATCAACATCGGCAAAGAAAGCCGTAAGATCTTCGATGATAAGCGGATTTCTCAGATCCGGTTTATCGGTTCCGTATTTCCGCATGCTTTCAGCAAACGGTATCCGCCGGAACGGTGCCGGGCTGACCGCTCTTCCGGGTGAAAAGTTCTTGAAGGTATCAAACAAAACGGTTTCCGCCACCTGAAAAACATCTTCCTGAGTGGCAAAAGACATTTCAAAATCAAGCTGGTAAAATTCTCCCGGGGAACGGTCAGCGCGTGCATCCTCATCGCGGAAACAGGGCGCAATCTGAAAATATTTATCGAAGCCGGCCACCATCAGCAGCTGTTTAAACTGCTGCGGAGCCTGCGGCAGGGCATAAAACATGCCGTGATGCTTGCGGCTTGGCACAAGATAATCCCTGGCGCCTTCCGGCGATGACGATGTCAGGATGGGAGTCTGAATCTCTAAAAACCCAAGCTCTCTCATTTTTTCTCTTATGAAATGGGTTATTTCCGAGCGGATCACGATATTTTGGTGAAGCTTGGGATTGCGTAAGTCAAGAAACCGGTATTTTAACCGGAGTTCTTCCCGTGTAGCGGTTGATTCGCTGATTTCAAACGGCAGCTGATTTAGGGAAGGCCCCAATATTTCCAAGGTATCGGCCCGCAATTCCACTTCCCCGGTGTCTAACTTTCGGTTGACGTTGTCCTGATCCCGCTCTCTAACCGGGCCGGCAACAGAAATAACCCATTCTTTTCCTACGCCTTTCATAAGCTCATCATCGTTCACAACGACTTGCGTGATACCGAAGTGATCCCTCAGGTCAATAAAGATAACCCCGCCATGATCACGGATGGCATCTACCCAACCGGCCAGCCTGACCTCCTGCCCAACATGGGATTTACTTAACTCATTACAATTCTGGGTACGGTATCTGTTCATAGTATCTATCCTCCTGAAAATAATATCTGGACTGCCTTTCTATAAAATAAAAAATCCTCAGAATATGATATATTCTGAGGGACGGGTAAGTTACCCGCGGTGCCACCCTGCATTGGCGCAAACTGCGCCCGACTTTTAGCGGTATTAAGCTGTACTGTGCTATCTTACGAGTGTTACCCATCCTTCTACTTTCTTAATCCGCGCTTTCAGCCGGTGACGCGGAATCTCTTTTAAGATTTCCATTAAGGCGGGGTCTCATAAGCAAACTACAAATACTATAATACTTTGTTATCATAAAAAAACCTTGATGTCAATAGAAAGTTTCTCATTTTAACATAAATTTTATACAACAACCAGATATTTTGTTTGTGTGCAAACTTAAAATATGTTATGATTTGCTACATAAACAAAGAATGAGGTGCCGGATGGATTTGATATTTGAAAACATACTGAAGGACGAAGCAGTTCGGACTTATATTATGAAAGCGGATGAATCCCTGCTTGCAATGGGTTATACGGAACACAGTTTTGCCCATGTGAAAAAAGTGGCTGAGATGGCGGGAGAGATCCTGAAGATTCAGGGTTTCAATGATCGGGAAATAGAGCTGGCGAAAACAGCCGGCTATCTTCACGATATCGGGAACGTGATAAACCGAATTGATCATGCCCAAAGCGGTGCGGTCATGGCTTTTCGGATTCTGGATCGGATGAATGCAGATCCCGAGGACATCGCTACGATCGTCACAGCCATAGGAAATCACGATGAGTCTACGGCATTTCCTGTCAATGCCGTTGCCGCAGCTTTGATACTGGCGGATAAAACCGATGTCCGGCGTACCAGAGTGAGGAATCATGATACCGTAACCTTTGATATCCATGACCGGGTTAATTATTCCGTCAAAGAATCACAGTTAAAGATTGAAAAGGGTTGGTATATCGAATTACTGTTGACTATTGATACGGAAATATGTCCGGTTGTGGACTATTTTGAGATTTTTTTGAACCGGATGATTCTTTGCCGAAAAGCGGCGGAGAAGCTAGGACTTGGGTTCCGGCTGACGATAAACGGAAACAGATTGATGTAGCAGAAGTTTTATTTATTGTTATAAAAGGGTATAATAATAAATAGCGCGTGATAAATATCCGAAAAGCGGGCAAGAGGTATGAATATGGATAAGATTACGATAAAACAGTTATTTAGAAATCAAGACAAATACATGGAAAAGAAAGTATCCGTAGGAGGATGGCTGAGAAGCAAAAGAGACTCCAAATCTTTTGGCTTTCTAGTAATGAACGACGGGACTTTTTTTGAAGCTCTGCAAGTAGTATATGGGGACGGGCTGGCGAATTTTGCGGAGATATCAAGGCTTAACGTGGGGGCGGCGGTGATTGTGACCGGTGTGGTAACAGCGACACCGGAAGCCAAGCAGCCATTTGAGATTCAGGCTTCGGAAGTTATCATTGAAGGCGAGTCGGCGGCCGATTATCCTTTGCAGAAAAAGCGGCATTCATTTGAATACTTAAGGACGATATCCCATCTGCGGCCCCGGAGCAATACGTTTCAGGCTGTTTTCCGGGTACGGTCTTTGATTGCCTTTGCGATTCATCAGTTCTTTCGAGAGCGAGACTTTATTTATGTGCATACGCCGATTATTACCGGCAGCGACTGTGAAGGAGCGGGAGAAATGTTCCGGGTGACGACACTTGATCCGGCCAATCCGCCGAAGATGGATAACGGTCAGGCTGATATGTCACAGGATTTCTTTGGAAAGGCTACCAGCCTGACGGTCAGCGGTCAGTTAAACGGCGAGACATTTGCGATGGCCTTTAAGAATATTTATACTTTTGGCCCTACCTTCCGTGCGGAGAATTCCAATACGGCCCGGCATGCGGCAGAATTTTGGATGATTGAGCCGGAGATAGCCTTTGCCGATCTTGACGATGACATGATGCTCGCGGAAAGCCTACTGAAATATGTAATCCGCTATGTGTTGGAGCAAGCTCCGGAAGAAATGGCGTTCTTTAACGAATATGTTGACAAGGGCTTGCTGGAACGGCTTAATAATGTCGTGGATTCCGATTTTGCCCGAATTACTTATACCCAAGCAGTCGCGCTGCTGGAAAAACACAATGAAGAATTTGAGTATCAAGTTTATTGGGGACGTGACTTGCAGACGGAACACGAACGCTTTCTGACGGAAAAAGAATTTAAACGGCCTGTTTTTGTAACCGATTACCCCAAGGAAATCAAGCCGTTTTATATGAAGGTAAATGAAGATGATGAAACCGTTGCCGCGATGGACTGTCTGGTGCCGGGGGTCGGTGAGATTATCGGCGGGAGTCAGCGGGAAGATGATTATGATAAACTGTTGCTTCGTATGAAGGAAATGAAGCTGAAGGAAGAAGATTACGACTTTTATCTGGATCTCAGAAAATACGGTTCAGCTAGACATGCCGGTTTTGGCCTGGGCTTTGAACGTTGCGTGATGTATCTTACCGGCATGGGCAATATCAGGGATGTGCTGCCATTTCCTCGGACGGTGCATAACTGCGAGCTGTAAGCATGCAGGAAGGGAGGATAATTAAGTGAAAAAGTTTAAAGAACGCTATCTGTCCAGTGAAATTGAATTTGAAGTTATTGATGATTATACGCAAGAATGGGGATTAAGTGATACAGAAGACACATTAAGGGAATACTTAGGATTAAATGACGAGGAGGAAGATGCCTGGATCAGCATCGGAGACGATGCCCTTAAAGAAATCCTGGATAACCAAAAATAATATTCATTTTATAAATAATATGGCATAGATGTAATTAATAATATGTAATAAAGGAAATTATATGAATGATAATTTAAATTGGTTTTTGTCCTCCGGCGTGGAACCCGAGCTGCGCTTTCGCGCTTTCTCTCTTTCCCATTTTATATATTTAGTCTTAGGGATACTGGCAATAGCCGGTCTGGCATGGTATGTAAACCGATGTCACAAAGAGCGGGCGGATAGAGTAATTAAATTTATCAGTATCGCCCTGTTGGTCTTTTATTTCTTTCGTGCCTATATGTTTTACCGGTACTATGATAATTTTGTACTTTTAGACATTGCCCCGCTGCATCTTTGTATTATCAGCGGCTTTGTCCTGCCGGTCACGGTGTATACCCGGAACCGGCTGCTCTGGAACCTGGCTTATGGGATATTGATGCCGGGGGCTGTGATGGCGGTAATTACCCCTGAGAGTACGCTTAACAATTATCATGCTTTCGGCTGGATGCCGCTGATCTTTTTCATCTGGCATTTTCTGGTGATTATGATACCGATACTGCAGATTGCTTCGGGGAAGCTGACCCCCGACATCAGCCAATATCCAAAAGTACTGACGCTATTAGGAATCTACGCACTGTTCATCTTTGTCTTAAATAAAGGTCTGGGAACCAACTATCTATACCTCAATCAGGCGGCCCGTGGCACGATACTGGAAGTCTTTGAAAAATGGCTGGGGAATCCCGGCTATATCATCCCTTTGGCGCTGCTGGTCCTGCTGGTCAGCCTGTTGCTCTTTTTACCCTGGGTCAGAAGGCGATATCAGTAGTTTTAAAAGAACAAAAATCAATGCCATGAATATCATAACCTTATAAGGAATAGTCTGCTGTCTGCAGGAACGACCTGTAGAATATACAGGAGGTGTTTATGGCAATCAAAATTTACATTGACCAGGGACATAATCCCGGAGGAATTAACGGCGGAGCAATTGCCGGGGATGTGGAAGAACAGTACATTAACTACAATGTAGGTATTATACTTGCTGATATTATGCGTGCCGATTACCGTTTTGAAGTAAGAACGTCAAGAACCAGTCCGGATCAGATATTGGGCTATAACAGTTCTTCCAGTCTGGCAGCGCGGGTGAACGAGGCAAATGCATGGCCTGCCGATTATTTTATCAGTATCCACTGTAACGCCAATACCAATCCGGCTATCAACGGCGCCGAGGTATATGTATATCAGCTGTATACCCAGGCGGAATATCTGGCAAGACACGTCCTGAACAGGATCGTGCAGATCGTGGGCATACGAGATAACGGGGTCAGAACCAATCCATCCCTATATGTATTGCGTGCAACCCAGATGACATCTATCTTAGTGGAACTTGGTTATATGACTAATCCTGGCGATCTGCAGTTGCTGCTTGGTGACCCGGGTAACTTTGCCTATGCGATTTATTTAGGATGTCTGGATTATTTTGGCTTGGTTCCTCTCAGCTAAATCCTTTAGTGAAGTACCATAAGAACGAATAACAAATAACATACTGACAAATCTTAATATAATTAAGTCGGGAAAACAAGATAAGATTGTTTGCCTCTGTCACACATGGTATGATATTATAAGAGACAACCGTGTACAGGGTGGTTGACCTTCCATTTTAGCAAAGATGGGAGGTGGTGCTTATGAGTATATTGAATTTATATATTTATTTATGGAATTCATTTTACTCATTCTTGCATTACTTGCCTACATAGACAAGAATAACAAGAAATAAACACAAAACAGCCCTTGTACTTGACCAGACAGGGCTGTTTTATTCCTAAGAAGGTCAACCACTCACTGTGGCGGTTGTCTTTTCTACATATCATTTTAACATATATGTAAAATGGATTCAAGTACTTTTGAACTTTTATCCTAAATCCTAAATGCCTTAAATGGGTGCTACTGTTCACTGGGTTCACAGGTCAATGACATTGGGCAGTAAACAGTAACAAATGGGCTGCCACATCAACAGCAGACGGGGGACAGCCCTTAACATAAGAACGATGACCGGCAGTGCAGTTACCACAGCCTAACAATCCCTCCTTACCGCGGAAACCCTGACCAATATTGATTTTGTCGGAGAGTTTGTTCAAGGTACGGCTGTCTGTCTGATGCAGGGCAAAAATAAGAGCGGAGTAACATGCCGAGCAGGCTTGGTCTTCACGGATATACTTCCTTAGCCGGGCGGCGATTCCGCGATCACTGTGCTGCGTTACCGGTTTATGCTCTTGATTCAGCTCTATCAGCTCAGTATTTTCATCATATAGCCGTCCCAAGCCGACAGCGGAACCGGTCTGCAGATATCCGATCTCATCGGCCCGGTAGCCGATCAGACCGGCACAATAGGAATCTAAGAGCAAAGGATCCTGGCCGGCCAGCAGCATATTGCGGGTAACAGGATTGCCGCCTTCTTCAAAGGTAAGGTCACCGCAGATACCGTCTACCACACAGAAGTGGGTTTTTATCGCCTGGTTCAGATAAGCAATCGGCCCGTGCAGTCCCAGTGTATGAAACCGTCGCTTTTCACGATCTGTTATACAGCCTTTTAAGTTCTTCATATTGCAGGTCAAAAGCGTCTGGCAATGGGCCTTTAGTACTGGTACATTAATAAGAAAGTCCGTATCAGCTGCCTTATTGCATATTTCTATTTCGTATTTACCAGTTTTGATCTTGCGGAAGCGGTCCTCCTTGAGATCATATAAAGGTACGCCGTATTTCGTGCTGAGCCGGTCAAAGCCACAGGCACGGTATGCTTTCCAAGTATCTGCGCCGATCCAGGCACTTTCAATAATCTCTATATCATGGATGCCGCAGTCCTTCAGATAGCAGATCAAGCCTTCAACAATCTCCGGGTGGGTGGTAGCACCTTCAGAAGGCGGCTTAGCCAGTACCATATTGGGCTTTATGGATATCTTCATACCGGGGGAAATCAGCTTTTTCAAAGGAGATACATCCAAAAGCTTCAAAGTACCTCTTAAGATATTCTCATCGTAATTAATATATATCTTCTCCATTAGTTACCTCCTTACAATCATTATACATATTAATAATAAAGTGTCAAAGCGCATTCAACGCTTTTAGATTGCGGAAGCAGAGTGCTTATAGTATAATGTAGAAAGGAAGAACCCCGCCGTCGATACATTGCAGATTTCCGGTAAATAAGGCCTCCAACATCAAGTTCTGCTCCCAGTTATACTGTTCTTCCCATTCGTTGCGGTCATTTTCAAGTCAAAGCGGGCGCACTTAGGTTTATAAAAGCCTGATCACCATACTTCACAAAGCCTGATCAGCATACTTCATAAAGCCTGATCACCATACTTTTTCTTGACATCGTATCAGATAGCCGATAATATTAAAAAGGACATGAAAGCTAAACCGAAAGGACATATATAAGCATTGATCGATATCATATTTTTTGCTTTTGCTGTTACTATTTTGATCATCTTAATAATCTATTCCAATTCAATCAAGCCA
>DBDJ01000021.1 GCA_002293525.1 Lachnospiraceae bacterium UBA935 | reverse complement strand
ATAACTTCTTTGAACTGGGCGGGGATTCCATCAAGGCAATACGTGTAGTTTCAAAACTGCGGGAAGACGGCTACGAATTGAACCTCCATGACTTGATGGCAAGACCTGTCTTGGATATGATTAGCGCATCAGTCAAAAGACGGGATAAGGAAGTGCAATACGAACAAGGCGAGGTAGTAGGAACACTTCTTTTAACTCCCATACAAAGATGGTTTTTTGCGTCGGAATATACAATACCAAATTATTTTAACCAAGCAATCATTCTAAAGCTCTTGAGACGTGTGGAAACGGAAATTATTATTGAAGCACTTGATTCTATTGTAAGGCATCATGATATGCTTCGCATGGTTTATCGTGACGGAAGACCGGAGTTGTTGAGTTTTGATGATATCGTTTGTTATGAACTGCGGGAGTATAATTATCGCGAGAGCGGCTTTAGTGAAGATTGTCTGGAAAGAGAAATAGAAGAAAGGAATAATGAGTTACAGTCAAGTATTGATATAACAACAGGCTCGATTATGAAGGTCGGGCTGTTCAGGACAGATGATGCCGATCATCTCATGATATGTATTCATCACTTGGCTGTGGACTGGGTGTCCTGGCGGATACTCACGGAAGATCTTGGGATTGCGATAAGGCAACGCTTGTTGGGCCAAGAAATCCGTTTCAGCGAAAAGACAGCGTCATATAAAGATTGGGGAGAAGCATTGTTGGAATATAGCAGCAACGAAGTGCTACTGCGGGAAATACCTTATTGGAAGAGCATAGTTACGGCTTTGCCAAGAGGACGGATAGAGCGAATAGACACGGGGGAAGAAGGGATTGGTCATATTAGCACTGTTCTTGATGATAATTGGACAGATAAATTACTTTATCAATCGAGCAAGTCGTTTGGTACTGAGATAACCGACCTTTTACTTGCTGGACTGGGCATGGCGATTCGTAATTTGACCGGCCAAAGTAAAATAGGTGTATATTTGGAGGGTCATGGTCGTGAGCCGATACACAAGCGAATTGACATTGACAGGACAGTAGGCTGGTTTACAAGTATATATCCAGTAATTATAGAATTAAGGGACAGTATAAGAGAACTGATTATAGAAACAAAAGAGATGATGCGCAATATCCCAAACAAAGGGATAGGATACGGTATATTAAAGTATTTGTCGGGAATATTTCCCGCACATGAAGAAGCAGATATAACATTTAATTATCTGGGAGGTGTCAGTGATGCGACAAGCATGGATGCGATAACAGGAGCATCAAAATATAGAGTTGGTAGAAGCGTGTCTTTAAAGAACGCACAAGAGAATTCAATAAGCATAAATTGTATCACAATTACAGGAAAGTTTACAATTGACATAAATTATAAGAAGGATAAGCTGACGGATGAAGAAGCAAAGCTATTCAGTGTTTTGTACAAAAAGGCGCTGTGCGATGTAGTAGAATGCTGTATGGGACAGGAAATAATAGTAAAAACATCCTCGGATTTTGGGGTGTCAAGTGACCAACTTCCGCAAGATGATCTTGAAGAATTACTGTTGGCCGCGTTCTAAGTAAATGTTTGTTAAGTTGGCACTTAATACGCCGAAACAAGTACCATTGACTAAAGAAAAGAGCCCTTAAATATATGCCAGGAGGTAAAGAGGATGTCTATAGAAAAAATATATGGACTGACGCCGACGCAACAAGGAATGTACTACCAAAAATGGATTAATAAAGATTCAACAGAATATGTGATTCAATTCGAATTCCAGTATAAAGGCTTATTGGACACGGAGAAGATGAAACAAAGTTTAGCGCTTTTATCGGTAAGGCATGAGGTGTTACGTACATCCTTTGTTACAACTAAGTCTGGTCGCACATGGCAAACAATACTGCACAACAGAGAAATAGAATTTATTGAAAAGCATGCAGATAGCGAAGTCGACATCAAGTCATATAAAAAGGCTGACTTATTGCGTAGATTTGACCTTAAGGACGAAAGTCTACTACGCATAACTGTAGTTCACATGAGAGATGATGAATGCATTCTTTTATGGACAATGCATCATATAATCATGGATGGCTGGTGCGTGTCATTATTATTAAAGGATTTTCTCACCTATTATGAGGTACTGCTGTCCGGTACAGATTACGGCCTGATAAAATGTGAAATTGAAAAAGAAAAAAATAAGGTAGGCAGCTATCAAGATTATATAAAAATACTTGATCAGAAAAATAAGGAGAGTAGTCTAAAATATTGGGAACAACTGTTGGATGGCTATAGCGAAGCAGCGGTTATAATGCCATTAGGAGCAATCGAAGAAACTAGCAATGAGGTAGAGCGAGTTGTTATAGAAATCGATAAGGAAGTTAGTAAAAAGCTTCAGACACTAGCCCGGCGAGAGAAAATAACCCTTAATAATATTGCAGAAGCAGCTTGGGGAATTGTTTTACAAAAATATAATCAGACTGAGGATGTAGTGTTTGGTACAGTTGTATCAGGCAGAAACGTACCTATCAAAGGAGTTGATGGTATCGTTGGCTTATTTATTAACTCCATCCCAAGACGAATTAAAACAAGCAAAAATAATACAATTAAAGAAGTGCTTCAGCTCGTTCATAAACAAGGTATTGCAAGTAGCGAACATGACTATTGCTCTCTTGTCGAAGTGCAAAAAAGAAATGAGCTTGGAAGGCATTTATTTAGTACCCTGTTTGCATTCGAAAACTTTTTTGTAGATGAATTTGCACGTAAAAGAGAAAATGTGAAGCATCTTGATTATAATATAGTAATGTCCGACTACAGAGAGCAAACTAATTATGGTCTTTCAGTGACATCATATTATCATGATAGTCTTTGTTTTAATATTATGTTTGATCCCAGAGTATATGGAAGAATAGATGTTGAGCTTTTGCTAAAGCGGTTAGAGGTTGTTGTAGTTGAGATGGCAGAGAATCCTGACAAAAATATTGGCGACATTGAGATTATATCCGATTCCGAGTGCCGCCAGATACTCTTCGACTTCAATGATACGGCATCGGACTATCCGCGAGATAAGACGATCCATCAGCTGTTCGAAGAGCAAGTGGAAAGAACGCCTGACAATGTGGCATTGATATATGAAGAAGAGAGGCTGACTTACAGGGAGCTCAATGAGAAAGCAAATGCGTTGGCTCATAAACTGCGTAAAATTGGTGTAAAGCCGGATGACTTTGTGGGGATCATAGCCGAGCGCGGGATAGAAATGATAGCTGGAATTTTTGGGGTCATCAAGTCAGGTGGGGCCTATGTGCCGATGGACCCAGCGTATCCGAAGGACAGAATTCAGTTCATGCTAACCGACTGTAAACCGAAGGCAGTATTGGTGTATGGGGTGGAGATTGAGACATGTATACCTGTGATAGATATTGGGCGCCCGGAAGTCTGGGAAGGGGCGACTGACAATCCGGAGTATGTCAATCAGCCGGAAAACTTGATCTATTGCATCTATACGTCGGGTACGACAGGGAAGCCGAAGGGGGTTATGATTGAAAATAGAAGTGTTGTAAATTTTGTTACTCCATCTAAGATCAATTCTTTCCAACAGACATTTGTGAATCAGTGTGACTATGTTTATTCAATCAATAAAGTTACATTTGATATTACAGTTCAAGAATATTTTCTGACACTATGTAATGGTATGTCAATCATACTTTCACATGACGAGATGGGGATTGTTAGCGCTTCGGAGCTTAAAAACATCTCAGATCGGATTGGGTTAATTACGATGCCGACAAAAATTGAGTTTGCACTGAAAGAAAACATTGCGTGTACAGCGGTTTTCAGTGTAATTATGATTGGAGCAGAAAAATTAAATTCCGAATTAGTGCATCGTATTAAACTTGTTTCAGATGCATTGATTATCAATGGTTACGGGCCAACCGAAACCACATGTGGTGTATTATATTACCGCTGTGAAGAAGTACCCGGTCGTATCCCAATCGGGCGGCCGATTTCCAATACACAAATATACGTATTGGGCGGAGACCGACTCTGCGGAATAGGAATTCCTGGGGAACTATGCATCTCGGGCGAGGGTGTGGCCCGTGGCTATCTAAACCGTCCGGAACTGACCGCTGAGAAATTCGTACCGAACCCATTCATCGCTGGCGAGCGAATGTATCGCACAGGCGACCTGGCTAGATGGCTGCCGGATGGGAATATAGAATTTTTGGGACGGATCGACCATCAAGTTAAAATCCATGGTTTCAGGATTGAGCCTGGGGAAATTGAAGACAGGCTCATGAAACACAACTTGATTAGAGAAGTAATTGTTGTTGCAAAAGAAGATCTACAAAGCAATAAATACCTTTGTGCTTACTTTACTGCTTTGGACGAAATCAGTCTAGGGGAAGTGAGACAGTATCTTCTATGCGAACTACCTGAATATATGATACCTGCATATATAATGCAAATAGAGAAAATGCCACTTACATCAAATGGAAAAATTGACAGGGAAAGATTGCCAGAGCCACAAGAAAATATCAAGACAGCAAAAGAGTATGAGGCACCAAGAAACGAAGTAGAATACTTGCTCGTTGAGGTCATGGAGGAAATACTTGGTGTTGAGAAGATCGGTGTAAGAGATAACTTCTTATTTCTTGGAGGAGATTCTATAAAAGCTCTGCAAGCATCTGCAAGAATGCAAAAGCATATGTATTCATTAAAGATTGATGATTTATTCAGGTATCCTGTAATTAAGGAATTGAGCAGATTTGTAGAGCCAATCACAAAAAATGCCAATCAAGAAATTATTAGTGGAGACATACCGCTTACACCGATACAAACATGGTTCTTCGAAAAGAAGTTTGAAAATATGCATCATTGGAATCAATCAGTTATGCTTTACAATGCCGATGGCTTTGATAGAAGATCAGTTGAAAAGTCTTTCCAAAACATTGTACGGCATCATGATGCATTGAGAATGGTTTTTGATACGACGGAAATAGCAATCAGGCAATTTAATCGAGGTCTAGAAGGAAGTTTTTTCTCGCTTGATACTTATGATTATTCAAGGGATCTGGATTATGAAGTGAGAATAACGGAAGCTGCAAATAGAATTCAAGCAAACATAAATCTAAATAAAGGACCTCTTATCAAAATTGCAATTTTTAGGACTAGTAATGGCGAGCATCTCTTAATTGTGATACATCACTTAATCATTGACGGAATATCGTGGAGAATCCTATTGGAAGATTTGATCTCTGCATATAATGAAACAATGGCTGGAAAGAATATAGAATTTCAAAATAAGTCGGATTCATATAAAGTATGGTCTGAGTCCCTGATAAAATATGCGGCTGGCGAAAAGATACAGCTGGAACAATCGTATTGGGAGCAGATTGAAAAAGCCGACATAAAACCGCTTCCTAAGGATTATGATATTGGAATGGAAGCAGTTATTGAAAAAAAATGTATCATAGTTAGACTATCCCAAAAAGAGACTGTGGATCTGCTTACGGGCATCAATCATACATATAACACGGAAATCATGGATATTATCCTAACCGCACTGGGACTTTCTGTTCAACAGTGGACTGGTGAAAATAAAATACTGATCAATTTGGAGGGTCATGGGAGAGAATCCATATCGGATGTTGACATAACAAGGACGATCGGCTGGTTCACAAGTTCTTATCCGCACATAATTGACTTATCAAAATATAGTGATCTAGCAGGTCAAATCAAATCAATAAAGGAAGATATAAGGCGTATTCCCCAAAAAGGCATAGGATATGGCATACTGAAATATTTGACACCTAAAGAAAAAAAGAATGTCCAATTCAGCCTTGAACCAGAGATGTGTCTTAATTACCTCGGTCAATTTGGTCAAGACTTGACAAGCAATATGTACAGTCCGTCCGCGATCAGCCAAGGGGATTCCGTTGATAAGGAAACAAAACTATCATTTGCCATTGAAATAGTTGGGATTATTAAAGATGACTGTATGGAGTTAATGTTTAATTATAGTGGGAAGCAGTATAAAGAAGAAACCATTAACAAATTAGCCTATGGTTTAATTCATAACATGAGTGTAATTATTGATCATTGTATTAAAAAGAAAGAGATAGAACTAACACCATATGATGTCGGAAATACGGACTTATCGTTTGAGGATTTAGGGAATATTATTGAAATTGCACAAAATCTGTAGAAATTAGTTTTTAACATAGGAATACAAATGAGTATCAAAAAACTTTGCAAAAGAGGAGAAAATCATTATGTCAGGTAAAAAGGTGATAAAAGTTTATCCATTATCTTTTTTACAAGAGGGTATGTTGTTTCATTCTAAATTAGACGATAAATCAACTGCTTATTTTATTCAATATACTATGACAGTTATAGGAGAAATAAGTAAGAAATTAGTAGATAAAAGTTTTTCTATACTTTTTGAACGGCACGAAATATTGAGATCTTTCATTGTATCCGATAAAGTAAAATCTCCGGTTCAAGTTGTATTGAATTATAGAGAACCTTCTGTGAACTTTGAGGATATTACGCATCTCAATGATGAGGAAAAAGAAAAATACATAAAAGATTTTGAATTAACTGATAAGCAAAAAGGTTTTAATTTAGAAAAGGATGTGCTGATGCGAATATCAATACTCAAGACTGCGAAAGAAGAATATACAATAATCTGGTGTTTCCACCATATCATTATTGACGGTTGGAGCATGGGAATTGTCTTAAAAGAATTTGTTATGATATATTCTATGCTTAAGCAAGGTAAGAAAGTTGAACTAGGGTCAACAAATCCATACAGCAGTTATATCGATTGGCTTGGCAAGAGGGACAAGTTAAAGGATTTAGACTATTGGAAAGAATATCTTGAGTCATATGAAAATGCAGCCTATCCCTTAGGTATAAAAAACACAACGATAGAACAGGACTTCAACCATGAAAAATGTCAAGTGATATTTAATAAAAATACAACCGATAAAATCAATAAGACAGCAGTAAATTGTGGCATAACGGTTAATACTGTGTTACAGACAGTTTGGGGCATGTTATTGCTAAAATATAACCGTACCAACGATATAGTATACGGATTTGTTACATCGGGCAGACCTCCCGAAGTGCCAGATATAGAAGGTATGGTGGGATTATTTATAAATACGATTCCTATCCGTATAAGTACTGTCCCAGGAATGAGTTTTAAAGACATCGCCCAAAGAGTTTATGATGATTCCCTGGAGGCTAAACCTCATGAGTACTGTTCGCTGGCTGATATTCAATCAAATACGAAATTGCACAGTAACTTAATTAATCATATCTTGGTACATGAAAACCATTTGCTTGGCTTAAATGAAGAGGTCTTACAAAGAAACAATGAGCATGGATTCACTTTAAAAGACAGGAAGATAGACGAACATACGAATTATGACTTTACGATTATAATTACACCAAGAAATGAGATGTTAATTGAGTTTAACTATAATTCTTTCGTTTACGAAAAAGAAATGATTTATAGAATCGGGCAGCATTTCAAGCTTTTAATTGAGAAAGTAATAGAAAATCCGAATTTGCTCTTGGATGAAATAGAATTAGTAACATCTGATGAAAAAAATAAGATTTTATATGTTTTCAATAATACGAAGATGGCGTTGCCAAAGGACAAAACCGTATTGGATCTATTTGAGGAATATGCGGAGAAAACATCGAATAATATTGCTCTTGTGTTTGAAAATATGCAATTAACCTATAAAGAGTTAAATGCAAAAGTAAATCAGTTGGCAAGAGTGCTGAGAGAGAAGGGTGTAAAAGCAGGCAGCATAGTAGGGATTATGGCGGAGCGCTCATTTGAGACAATAATAGCGATTTTGGGAGTATTGAAAGCCGGTGGTGCATATCTGCCGCTTGATCATGAATATCCGGATGATAGAATAAAGTTTATGATCAAAGATAGCAATGCAACAATTTTGCTTACTCAAAGACGAATGAGTGAAAAAAGGGATGAGATTGAGATAGAGAGCATATGGCTGGATAATGAAGGCTTGTATACTGGTAATTCTGAGAATCTGAATATTAAAATATCATCATCCGACTTGGCATATGTAATTTATACATCTGGTTCTACTGGCAAGCCGAAAGGTGTAATGATTGAACATCTAGGGATGTATAATCATATTTTAGCAAAAATAGAAGTTTTAAATATGACGAATAGTAGCGTGGTGGCTCAAAATGCCCCATTAATATTTGATATATCGGTATGGCAGTGCCTTGCGGCGTTGGCGGTAGGAGGAACCGTAGCAATATATGGAAATGATGTGAGCAGGGATGCAAAAAAGTTGTTGGAGAGAACCGAAAGAGATGGAGTAACAATACTAGAAGTAGTACCGTCTTTATTAAATAGTATTATTGATATACAGGAGCAACAAGGAAAAAGGATGAGTAGTGTAAAACAATTGCTATCTACAGGAGAAGAGCTAAGTATTAAATTGGCAAATAAATTCATCAGCAATAATCCTAATATAGAGCTTTTTAATGCATATGGACCAACGGAAGCATCAGATGATATCACTCATTATCGAATGACATCGGAAGAAAGAAGAGAACGCGTACCGATTGGTAAGCCAATACGAAATATGAAAATATACATCTTAAATGAGCATAATAAATTACAGCCCATTGGTATTCTGGGTGAACTTTGCGTAAGTGGTGCTGGTGTTGGTCGCGGTTATCTTAATCGAGCCGAGCTAACGGCGGAGAAATTTGTAGAAAATCCTTTTATAGTTGGAGAACGAATGTATCGGACGGGGGATTTGGCGCGCTGGTTACCTGACGGAAACATAGAATATCTGGGACGTATTGACCATCAAGTAAAAATACGTGGCTTTCGTATAGAGTTGGGTGAAATTGAGAATCGACTTATTGAACTTGAATTCGTAAAAGAAGCTGTAGTCATGGTATTAGAAGATAAAGGCGGCGATAAATATTTATGCGCATATGTTGTAGCAGATCAGGAGGTTTCGGTCAAAGAGTTTAGAACACGTTTATCTAAAAATTTACTAGATTATATGATTCCGTCATATTTTATGCAGTTGGACAAACTGCCTCTTACCCTGAATGGAAAAATTGACCGTAAGTCACTGCCAATTCCGCAAGGCGATATAGGAACTGAAGATGAGTATGAAGCACCAAGGAATGAAACAGAAAAGGTATTAGTGCGTATTTGGGGAGATGTGTTAGGTAAGGAAAAAGTAGGAATACATGACAATTTCTTTGAACTGGGTGGGCATTCGCTAAAAGCGATGACAATCATAAACAGAATAAATCATGAATTAGATACAAGCATTCCTTTGGCCGAATTATTTAAAACACCATATATATCACATATTGCAAATTACATCTCTGAAAAAGAACACGATAATATTCATGCCGATGGGCTAGTAATGTTAAAAAAGGGAATACATGTTGATAAAAATCTTTTCTTTGTGCACGCTGCGCATGGGAGAGGAATGGCTTATATTAAGGTGGCAAGTCACATGAGTGATGAGTTTAGTTGTTGGGGAATTGATTATGAAAGAATAAATACTTATGATCCATATATACCTTCTGTCGAAGAATTAGCTGAAGGTTACATTGCGAAGATTAAGAAGATACAAAAAAAAGGACCGTACTATATATCGGGGTGGTGCATCGGCGGAATGATCGCATTTGAGATGGTGAGGCAAATGGAAAAATTGGGAGATGAAATTCAATTTTTAGGTATATACAATACTACGGTAATGATATTAGAGAATCATTTAGAGAATAGGAAAACAGAATACAGTATTAATACTGAACTTGCTGTTATGCAAGACCTATTACCGGAATTTACTCTTTCTGATGATCACAAGAATATAACATCGGTTGAGGAATTATGGAAATACATTATCGAAGATGTGGAGAAAATACCGAATTATGAGCGGGCAAAAGGAAAAATATATAACCAAGTATGTAAACGGAACCCGGCTGTCATTAGGGTGATTAACGATCCTGATGAAACTACAATAAAGGATATTTTACATTCTTTCAACTTAGAAAGAGGAGTCGGGAGTGCTAGCTATAAAGTACATAACGATAAAATAAAAGCTAAGATAAGCTATTTTATAGCGACAAGAGAGGAGGGTACTAATAGAGGAATATGGAGTGAACATAGCTTGAATGAAGTTGATTTTTATAAGATTGATGCCGATCACTTTTCAATGTTCGAAATAGAAGAAGATGCCAAAAAGCTGGCGGATACTTTAAATAGGATATTAATTTAGCTTAACTTAGATAGGAGGCGATATTATCAAAACTCTCTTTAAAGTTAATTATAAAAATAATCAAAGGTTTATCGGTTTTTTTGTGTTTTACATGATAGCATCCGTTATGATTTCTGTATGCCAAATATTAGTTACCCGAGCCACAGGTGACATGAGTCAAGCAGCTGTTAACATGGACATAGATATATTGATGAGTTTTTTAATCTATATTACTGCTATTACGGGTTTGTGGGTCATTACAGCGGCAGGGCAAGCTTACCATGCAGGTCGATATGCTGCAAACACCAGCTATCACTTTCGAGATCATTTCGCCGAGTATTTATTAATCTTACCTTTTAGCGAATTTGAAAAGAAAGGAAGCGGTGAAATCCTCTCAGTCTACGCTAACGACATTCCCCGCGCCATACTCTTTGTAACTAGTGAAACTTTATTATTGATAAGGGACATCATATCTGTCCTTGCCACATTTTTATTTTTATTATTGTTAAATCCTTTGTTCACCCTTCTATATTATGCCTCTTTCCCGTTAATTGCAATTATGCAAGTAAAAATATCTACTCCCATACAAGAGAAAGCCAGGATCATGTCTGAGGAAACCGCAAACTTTAACGCTATGGTAAATGATTCCTTACAGAACACATCGACCGTTGTGGCTTATTCTCTTGAAGAGATTATGGAAAACCGCTATATGGCTGCTTATGACAGGTATTACATGGCTAATAGGAATTACATAATTTCTCTGACAAAAATGGTATGCAGTGCTTCTGTTATATCCAGCCTTCCTGTGTTTGGGGTTATTTCGGCAGCAGGGTTAAGTGTTATCAATGGAAACATGAGTCTAGCCGAGTTCATTGCTTATTCCACGTTAGCGTTGACTCCTATCATCGTATTTATGGGATTGTCCGAGAAGTTAGGTTCCTTGAGGATTAACATGGCAGGGGCGGTAAGACTCAATGAAAGTATGGAAGCCGCTGTACAAGATATACATAGCGGAGAACAAATTGATGAAACAGAGGCAATCATTCAGTTCAGTAATGTCAACTTCTCTTATGACGGAGAGGGCGGCACATTGGCGCTGGATCATGTTTCATTTGAAATAAAGCATGGTGAGCGGGTTGCCTTTGTTGGTGCAAGCGGCAGTGGAAAAAGCACGGTCTTGAAGTTATTGCTAGGCCTTTATGAACCACAGGCGGGAAATATTACAATTTCAGGAAAAAATATTAATAGCATATCGAAATATGCCCTCCGCGCATATTTTGCTTATATTCCTCAGGATAATTATATGTTTCCAGAATCCATAGGGGAAAACATTTTGTGTGCTAATACAGGAAATATAGATAAATATAAACTCGAAAAAGCATGTCAAGATGCGGGTATATTGGATTTTATACTTTGCCTTCCCAATCAATTCGACATGGTGTTGTCTGAATCGGGTGAAAACGTATCTGGAGGACAGCGTCAGCGATTAGCTATCGCTCGTGCTTTTTATCGTGATACGCCTGCTGTTTTGTTTGACGAAGCCACATCCGCTCTTGACCCTGTTACCGAGGGCGAATTTTTGAAGATTATGGGATCCTTAATGGTTGGCAGAACTGTTCTTATGGTCGCCCATCGATTAAATACCATAGTCGAATGTAACAAGATAGTTGTAATGGATGCCGGACACATCGTGGGAATAGGAAGCCATGAGCAGCTGCTTCAAATTAATGAGGTTTACGCCTCCCTGTATGCATCCTTAGCAGAAATACAAAGCATAAACGGATCGGAGGAGAGCTAAATGCGCAATTTCATCAGGATGTTCACCTTTGTAAAACCTTATACTCATTTGTACATACCAGGCGTATTCATGCACAATTCGCAACTGTTTACATATGCATTAATTCAAGCGTTGCTGATAAGTCGGATTACCGCCGCTGTTTTAGATAACACAGCAAGGAAAATAGTTTATGAAATCGCTATATTATTAGGAATTTTTATGGTAATTACATTTATGATAGGTTTGGGTGTTTTTTTAAAGTACACAGCTATCGCAAAAATAACGAGGGATTTAAAGGCAATACTTTTTAAATGTTTTATTAAAAATAGTTTAGAACATTCCATGTCCACTCATTCCGGCGAGGGCATAGCTGCTCTTAATACCGATGCCAATATAGCAGCGGAAGCCTATGATACCGCCATTTCGGAATTATTTAGTTATTTTTTCTCAATCATCATGGGATTGGTAGTAGTACTTGCTATAGATTATAGACTAGGGTTAGCTTCCATAGCTGCTGGAGGGCTTGCGTTTTTTGTACAAAGTAAATTTATAGCACCTCTTGGTAGGATAAACAAAGAACGGCTTGAATTAAATTCAAATACTGTGCAATGCTTATCAAACATCCTTTCCGGCGGACTTGCCGTTCGGGTTTTTAACATGCAGGAAAAAGCACATGCAAGTTTCGACATTGAAAACCGCAAAATGCAGCTCTTGTCCTTTAAGGAAGCGATTATTACTATGTGGCAAATATTGTTTCAGACAGTACAGGGCTGGCTTACCTTGGTAATTGTGTTTGCTTTTGGCGGTTGGTTAGTGGCTAAGGGTCAGATAGAGCTGCCGACGCTGATGATGACTCCTCAAATGTGTTTGGCTGTATCTAATGGCATCGTTGGCATTGCTGTGGCATGGGCAGGTCTGCAGGCACCGGCTGCGGCAGCTGAAAGAGTATTTAAGATTCTGGACGCAGGGCAAGAAGATGATGACCATGTTTATGTACAACCTGATGAAAATTGGTGCTATGACTTAATAATTAAAGACCTAAACTTTAAATATCTTAACGGTGAAATCAATGCACTTAGCGATATAAGCCTTACAATAAAGGAAAACGAAATGGTAGCTTTTGTTGGCGAATCAGGAAGCGGAAAATCCACATTGTTGCGGGCAATCATCGGTATGTATCATAGAATAAATATCAATATTCAGCTGGGCGGTATAAATATCAATAAGAGTAATCCCACAGCTTGGAGGAAGCAATTCGCCTATGTTGACCAAAGTTGCAAGCTCTTTGACATGACTATAGCTGAAAACATCGCTTTGGGAGCAGGTGGGGACGTATCGCTGGAAACAATAAAAGAATCTGCAATCCGTGCATCAGCCGATTATTTTATAAGCTCATTGCCAGAAGGGTACGATTCCTTTTGCGGTGAAAAAGGTGCTTCCCTTTCTGGTGGGCAGAAACAACGTATAGCAATTGCTCGTGCATTGTGCAGAAGAGCACCGATTCTAGTTTTTGATGAAGTCACCTCGGCACTTGATGCAGAAAGTGAAAGAATCATTATGGATACAATCGAAAGCCTACGTAAGGATCATACGATTCTTATAACATCACATAATATCAATAATATCATGTGTGCAGATAATATCGTGGTCATGGACAACGGGTGTGTAGCTGAAATGGGCAGCCATTTGGAACTTATGGGGAAAGGAGGTATTTATACTAAATTATTAGGTAAATAGAAAGTTTAAGAAGTCATTATTATGTATTGGCCGGAATATTATTATTGTGTTAAGTATTAAAAATGTTCATATTTAAGTTAAAAATGCAAAGTAGAAGGAGTAATGATATGGAACAAATTAAATTGAAGAGAAAACTGCCAGTGTGGAAAAAAGCATCAATCATTATTTTGACATTTTTGGTGACACTCGGGATCATCTGGGCTGTTTTAACTGACATCATTGTATTACGTAGAACAGAAGATATGAACGGATCAGAGAATGCTATTTCCATTTTATTCGTAGCGAACAGTCAAGTGTTTGTTGGGGATGTTCCTGAACAGTTGCAAACGATTGCGAGCACGTACGATGTTGAGATAAAATACAAGGATCTTTCAAGACACGGCTTATCCTTAAGGGATTCAATGGACAACGCGATTATTGAAATCCAGAGCAGAAAATTCGATTATGTAGTTCTATATGACCACAGCATGCGACCACAAAATGATATTGAAGGATTTTTTAGTGATATTCAGCTACTTTGCAATGAAGCAAGAGAAAACGATGTTATACCTGTGCTGTATAATGCTGCATGGGCAAGCATTGATGGCCAGCCTAATGAAAATTATCAAAATATTTCTACTGATGCTTACAAAAAGGCAGCCAATGAAAATGATGCTATTTTAGTAAATGCAGGTGATGCTTGGGCATATGCGTATCAAACAATACCAGGAATATCACTGTACAGTAGATTTGATCCTCGTGGGCCCCATGCAAATAAAGCAGGAGGTTTTTTGACAGCTTGCGTGTTCGCGGCTACGTTATTTGATTTACATATTGAAGATATCCCCAAGGATAATCTGTATAAGGGGGATGATGCAATAGATCTTGCGCAGGCGGCTTGGGAGTTTGTTCACCCCTCACATTAAATCATGGAAGGTGTTGCGGCTATGAGAGTCAAAAGGAGAAAAAGACTATTGTCAATTATGGGCATTATATTAACAGTTATTGCGATCGGGGTTGGTATTTTTATATATCGTCTCGTTAAAATACCTAATATGACATTTGATGAAATGATTTCTTATACAACGAGGAATAATGAGAATGCCACAATCACAGTAGGAATTATTCAAAATGGCGAGGCAAGTTTTGTTTTGTATGGAGAAGATGGGACAATATTGCCACAAGCGGAGCACATTTATGAGATTGGTTCTATAACCAAACTCTTTACCGTTTCTTTACTTTATAAAGCGATTGATGAAGGATTAATAGACCTTGATGACACTATTGACAAATATCTCGAACTACCAAAAAAGGAATATTATCCTACGATAAGGCGTCTTATTACCCATACATCTGGGTATAAGAGACATTATCTTAATAAGCAGATAGTTTCAAATTTCTTTGCTGACAGAAATCTTTATTACAGTGTTTCCACAGAAATGATGATTGAACGTATAGGAAAAGTTGATTTGAATGATCGTGATTATGAGCATGTCTATTCTAATTTTGGTATATCCGTTGTAGGTGCCGTTCTGTCAAAAGTTTACGAGAGAGATTTTGAAACGCTTATCAATGAGTTTATTGAAGAAGAACTTAATCTGAAGCAAACAAAGATTTCTGACAGTTTAGGTGACCTAGAAAACTATTGGAGTTGGGCAAAAAGTGATGCTTATATGCCTGCGGGAGCGTTAATATCTACCATAAATGATATGCTCAAATTTGCACAGATGCAAATGCAAGACCAACCTGGATATTTGTCTGGTACGCATGAAATTCTTGCTAAGATAAATGCTGGATCTCCACTATACACTAGCATTAACATGGATTCGATTGGAGCAGCATGGATGATAGATTCTGCTAATAATAGTATTTGGCATGATGGCGGGACTGGTGATTATAATTGCTATTTTGGTTTTGACAAGGATAAACAAATTGCAGTGATTGTGTTGTCAAACCTAAAATGGAATTATCGAATTAATGCAACAGTTATGGGTGCAAGATTACTAACTGATTTACAGAGTAATGAAATAGACTTTGGTCAAGATGAGTGATTTTTAGCTGAGGAGGTGTGATATTGACTTCAAATGATACGGAACAGACTGTTAATGTTACGGACAAGTTGCTCTATGTAAGCGGTATGACTTGCGGTGTTTGTGAATTAAGGATTAATAAAGCACTAAAGGAACTAGAGGGTGTTACACAGATTAAAGTAAATCTTTCTAATGGCACAGTCAATGTAACATATAACAGTAATGTGGTAAGCCACGAGACAATAAGTCAAACGATAAATGATCTGGGCTATGACATAATCGATAAATCGGTGAATTCGAAGGTATCAATCAAATTAATTCAAATTGCGATAATTGGGATAATCATACTAGGCTCATACATGGTATTAGATCGCCTGAGAATTTTAGATATCTTCAATTATGTTCCCAGGATAGCCGAGAGCATGAGTTTTGCCGCCGTTTTTGTGATTGGCCTTCTGACATCTGTGCATTGTATCGGTATGTGCGGCGGTATCAATCTTTCACAGTGTATAGATGTAAAAGGAAGAACCGCCAAGGAACGGATACGTCCGAGTTTTTTATATAATTTTGGGCGTTTGATTTCATATACGGCCATAGGCGGTATTGTTGGAGCACTTGGTTCCATCATCAGCTTCAGTGGCCTGATGCGCGGCGTAGTGGCACTTTTTGCTGGGGTGTTTATGATTATAATGGGGCTCAATATGTTAAATCTGTTCCCATGGATCCGTCTTACTAAACACCTGCCCAAATTCATCACAGGGTGTATACAGGAAAAAAGAAAACCGCTCTTAGTAGGAATATTGAACGGCTTTATGCCTTGCGGTTCTCTTCAGGCAATGCAATTATATGCATTATCAACCGGATCATTCATACAGGGGGCAATATCAATGTTTTTATTCGCTCTTGGTACTTCACCGCTAATGTTTGGATTTGGTGCTGTCAGTTCATTGCTTTCAAAAAAATCAACATCGAAAATGATGATGGCCAGCGCCGTGCTTGTCGTTATACTTGGTGCAAGTATGTTTAATATGGGACTGAGTATGTCAGGATTTATAGGAATAGGTACTGAAAAAAGCGATTTGAGAAATTTTCAGCCACTGATAGTTGATGGTTATCAAATTGTAGAAATAGATGTGCTGCCCGACGCTTACGCCCCGATTGTGGTGAAGAAAGACATACCTGTTAAGTTCAACCTACGTGCTAAAGAAAGTAACATCAACGGTTGCAACAATGCCATCATCATACCAGATTTTGAAATACATATGCCGATTACTCCTGGCGACAATATCGTGGAATTTACCCCAATAGAGGTTGGGATAATCCCTTACAGTTGCTGGATGAATATGATTAATAGCAGTATTACAGTTATAGAGTAGATGATAAAAATCAAGATAGGAGACTATATGAAAAAACAGATATTTATAATAAGTGCATTAATATTTGCATTTTTAGTCGGCATTTTGGTAATTGGTGGGAAATCAGTGATTTTTGTGGGCAGCGAGTCTGATACTGAAGAATTCCAAGACGCACCAATGATGTCTCGCGATCTGGATACCGAAGAGCCAGAAGTTATCAACGGTTATCAGATTGTAGAAATTGAAGTAAAACCAAAGTCTTACTCCCCGATTATCGTCATTAAAGACATACCTGTTAAGTTTAACTTACATGCTGAGGAAAGTAATATTACTGAATGTAACAATGCTATTGTAATCCCTGAGTTTGATATAGAAATGCCGATCACCCCCGGTGATAACATCGTGGAGTTTACCCCCACAGAGACAGGGGTCTTCCCATATACCTGTTGGATGGATATGATCAAAAGCACCATTACGGTTGTTGATACAATGGAAGGTATTCAATAATTAAATAAGATTAAGTATAGGAGGGAAATAAAACATGCGTGAAACATTAAGAATAACAGGTATGACTTGTGCGGCGTGCTCGGCACGAATTGAGAAAATTGTCGGACGAATGGACGGGGTAATCAACTGTGTTGTTAATTTAACTACGGAACGTATGGCAGTTGAATTTGACCATGAGAAGACTGGCCTAGATAGCATAAAAAAAAGAATAGAGAAAACTGGTTATGGTTGGGCAGAGATTAAAAAAGATACTGTTGACGAATATAATCTGCGTAAGGAAAGAGAGATTAAAGTCCTGCGGAAAAAATTTATTGTTGCGGCGGTGTTTACCGTTCTTCTTGTATATCTTTCAATGGAACCAATGATAGCGGAACTGTTTGGCCTGCACTATCCGATACCAAAAATCTTGCATTATGATTATTATCCAATAAGATTCACCCTTGCACAACTGGTTTTATCTTTGCCTGTAATTATTGCGGGGTACCGATTTTATTATGTTGGGTTCCGTGCGATACGGCTCAAATCACCTAATATGGATAGTTTGATTGCATTGGGAACATCGGCAGCAATGTTTTACAGCCTGTACAATTCAATTCTGATTGTCATGGGGGATCCTGTGCATGTGACAACATGTTTATATTATGAATCAGCGACTGTTATTATCACGTTGGTTTTGCTTGGGAAAATGCTGGAGGCCATATCTAAAGGTAAGACAAGTGAAGCAATTAAAAAGCTAATGGGATTGAGACCGAAGACAGCCATTGTGATTAGGGATGGACGTGAAATTGAAACACTGATTGATTCTGTAACAGTCGGTGACATTGTACTTGTTAAACCGGGTAGTAAAATTCCTGTTGATGGTGTTGTTGTTGAAGGAATAACGGCGATTGACGAAGCAATGCTAACAGGTGAAAGTATGCCCATAGATAAGAAGATCGGCGATAAGGTTTATGCCGCAAGCATTAACAAATACGGATTTATCAAGTTTAAAGCGGAGAAAGTAGGTTCTGACACCGCACTTGCACAAATCATCAAGTTGGTGGAGGACGCACAGTGTAACAAAGCGCCGATTGCGAAAATGGCAGATGTCATCTCGGGTTTTTTTGTACAGATAGTAGTCGTAATAGCTGTTATTGCTGCTATTGGATGGTTTATTGTTGAAAGAAATGTCGCTTTTTCATTGCAGACACTTATAACAGTACTTGTTATTGCCTGCCCTTGTGCTCTTGGGCTAGCCACTCCCACAGCCATCATGGTTGGCACAGGAAAGGGTGCGGAAAACGGTATACTCCTTAAGGGCGGCGAGGCGTTGGAAATCACCCACAAAATAAAAACCATCGTCTTTGATAAAACAGGTACGATTACAGAGGGTAAGCCAGTAGTAACCGACATAATACCATTGGTCGATATTGAAAGCAAGCGATTATTGCAATTTGCCGGTTCCGCTGAGAAAGGAAGTGAACATCCACTAGGCGAAGCAATTGTAAAAGCATTAGAATTGGAAAACATAGAATTCCTTCCTGTTTCAGGTTTTGAAGCTATTTCAGGAAAAGGTATCCATTGCGTTATCAACGAGCAAGAAATACTGGTTGGAAACAAAAAATTGATGGAAGAGTATGATATTTTATCATTCGAATTATATGATGAAGTGGATCGTATCGCAAGCGAGGGAAAAACACCAATGTATGTTGCGATAGATCAAAAAATAGCGGGTATCATTGCAGTCGCTGATGTTGTCAAGGCGAGTAGCGCAAACGCTATTAAAAAGCTTTCCGAAATGGATATTGAGGTAGTTATGATTACCGGTGACAACAAACGAACAGCGGAAGCTATTGCAAGGCAAGTCGGAATCAAAAGGGTACTTTCTGAAGTACTACCTCAGAATAAGGCGCTTGAGGTCAAAAAACTTCAAGAGAGCGGTGATACGGTAGCCATGGTCGGAGACGGAATTAATGACGCTCCGGCGTTGGCGCTGGCTGATATAGGGATTGCAATTGGAAGCGGAACAGATGTTGCGATGGAAAGTGCTGATATTGTGCTGATGCATAGTGACCTTATGGATGTACCTGCGACTATACGACTTTCAAAGGTGACCATTCGCAATATTAAGCAAAATCTCTTTTGGGCATTTTGTTACAATGCTGCGGGTATTTCTCTGGCTGCAGGGGTACTATATATTTTCGGCGGGCCACTTTTAACACCTACTTTTGCGGCAGCGTCGATGACATTATCGAGCTTGTCTGTGCTTACAAATGCACTGAGATTGAAAAGATTCAAGGTAACTGGTTAAAAAATGGACAATGTTAATTCAAAGGTTTCAGAAACAAAGAAGAAGGAAGGGCGGAACAGTGGCGATCAGAGAAAGAGAGGATTATTTCATGAATAATAAAAAATATCCGCTTTATAAAACTGAGAAAATTTATAATCTTAAAGAAATGGTTAATCTAACTGCTAAAAATTATGGTGACAGAACCGCCTTCTCCTTCGAATTTAAGAAAGAAACCATTAATGTGAGTTATCATCAATTCAAGGCCGATGTTGAGGCACTGGGCACAGCATTGTCTGAACTCGGTATTCAAAATGCGAAAATAGCTCTGATAGGCGAGAACTCTTATGAATGGATTTTGACGTATTTTGCCGTGGTCAATAGCGGGAATATAATTATCCCTTTGGACAAGGAACTCCAAGCGGCAAATTTAGAAGTAATTTTGAATCATTCCGAAGCTGAAATGTTTGTGTATTCTGACGATTATGCTGATATAGCGATTCAATTGAGAAACAGAGCAAGTTTTAAGCACAGTGTCAACATGAACATCTTGCAGGAATACGTTGATATGGGAAGACAATTGATCCATAAGGGTAAAAAGGATGTTGTAGAATATACGATTAATAATAATAAAATGGCGTCACTTATGTATACGTCTGGAACGACTGGTAACCCCAAGGGGGTAATGCTGTCACATAAAAATCTGGCGTCAAACACTATGGGGATTTGCCAACATATATGCTTTCCTGAAAGTAGTTTACTGATATTACCTTTGCACCATATTGCGAGTTTGGTTGGTGGTGTATTATCATTACTGCTTTCTGGAAGTACAATAGCAATTAATCACAGCTTAAAAGAATTATCAAGGGATTTTGCAAAATATAAACCGCAGAACGTTTTGTTGGTTCCAATGTTAATCGAAACATATTATAAACAGATGTTAATAAAAGCCGGGGATGATAAAAGCAAGGAAAATCTAAAAAAAGTTGTCGATGATTTTTTTGGAGGTAACCTCATTACTATTACAGGCGGTGGCGCTCACGTTGACGGAAAATATGTCGATGCATTCAGATCTTTAGGAATACCGGTTATATGGGGGTACGGTCTTACGGAAACGGCTGCTATTGTGTCCGTAAATCGGAATGACTACTATAATGCTAATAGTGAGGGGCAAGTAATCTCATTTTGCGAAGTGAAAATATCTGATCCAGATGAAACTGGTCATGGTGAGATCTTTGTTAAAGGCGATATAGTCATGCTTGGCTATTATAAAAATGAACAGGCTACAAAAGAAGCCTTTAGCGGAGATTGGTTTAAAACTGGCGACATCGGGTTTATAGATCAAGATGGATTTCTGTTTATTACAGGGAGGAAGAAAAATCTGATGATTCTGAGCAATGGTAAAAATGTTTGCCCAGAGGAATTGGAGTTTGCACTAATGAATTTCTCATATATAAAGGAGGCTGTCGTGTATTCCACGGACAACACAATAATAGCAGAATTATTTTTAGATACGGAAACCTACCCTGATTGTAAGAAAAAGCTTGACAGCGATATTTTGAATTTGAATCGGACACTGCCGAAATATAAGAATATCGGAAAGACTTTAATTCGAGAAACAGAGTTTCCTAAAACTACAACGAAAAAGATAAAGAGACAATACAGGTAGATTTTGACTTCTATGGTAATCAAAAAGTTTTGTATTACTTAATGAAAATAAATGGTATTTACAGGAGGAGATTTATGTTTGAATTTACAAATGATGTTGTGAAAGATAATGCAAAATTTCTATCAAATAGAGGAGTTACTTTACCAACTTTTTCTGAAATGAAAAACCCATGTAATATACCCGAACCAATAAAATTAATGCTTAAAGAAGTAGAACTTGACGCTGTTCATCCCCTAAATCTTTATCGCATAACATGGAAGAATGAGCCGGTAAAACTAGGAGGAGGATTTCAATTGTTGCCGAATATTCTTGAATTTCCACCAGAACTTACTGGTGTAAAATCAAGAATTATTGGTTTGTCTGGAAAGTTTTTTCCGACTGGAGCGCATAAAGTAGGATCAAGCTTGGCATGTCTTATCCCCAGAATCATTTCAGGAGAACTGGATTTACAGCACAATTTTGCGGTATGGCCATCTACAGGTAATTTTTGCCGTGGAGGTGCTTTTAATTCAGCAATAATGGGCTGTCATTCTATTTCGGTGCTACCTGAAAATATGAGTAAAGAGCGATTCGATTGGCTGAACAATATTTCAGGTGAGGTAATAACTACATTAGGCTCTGAGAGCAACGTAAAGGAAATCTATGATAGAGTTAATCAATTAAGAATGGAGCGCAACAATGTTGTTGTCTTTAACCAATTTTGTGATTTTTGGAACTACTTATGGCATTACGAAGTGACAGCAAGTACTTTTCTTGATTTATTTAATAGTATAAAAGGTGACACAGAAAGATTTGCTGGAATATGCTTATCATCAGGATCATCTGGTACACTAGGCTGTGCTGATGCGATAAAGGATGTTTATCCGTCAGTTAAGTTAGCAGTTGGCGAGGCATTACAATGCCCTACCTTGCTTATGAATGGATATGGAGAGCATACAATTGAAGGAATTGGTGATAAACATGTACCGTGGATCCATAATGTAAGAAATACGGATATGATTGTTGGGATTGATGATAATCATTGCAAAGAAATTTTTAAGTTATTCAATTTACCTGCTGGGCATGAGTACCTTAAATCCATCGGTATTAACGATTCCATAATTCAAAAGTTAAATTGGTGTGGTATCTCAGGAATAGCAAATTTATGTCTGGCAATAAAGTTTTCAAAATATTACGAATTAACATCTAATGATATTGTGTTTACGATTTTAACAGACTCTACAGAAATGTACCAATCAAAACTTTTAGAGGAGGATTACAATCTATTCGACGCCCAAATAGCGTATCTTGTTTTTCTTCAGGGATTGAAGACCGACTATATTGATGAATTGACATACAAAGATAAAAAACGAATACACAATTTAAAGTATTATACATGGGTCGAGCAACAAGGAATGTCTGTTGAAGAATTGGATCGCCAATGGCATGATCCTCATTATTGGAAAAAAATACAGTTAAGTACAAAGAAAATTGATGAATCTATTCAAGAGTTCAACAATAACATATAATACCTGAATATTGAGGATTATTATAATAGTTGAGCTTGATTTAAGAACCGGAAACATCGTAGCGCAGGAAGCCTTGAAGTCCAAGCCGGATTTCTTATTTGGCGGGATGGACTGCTTTATATCAGGTGTTACGAAAACGCCCTTGACCAGCTTGCCGGCCAGGGCGTTCTTCGTGATACGATATAATAGGGAAACACTGACTGAAGCCATATTTTTTATTTCTCAAATGCCGCAAATGTCCTAATCAATTCTTCTAAGCTGTTGTCTTCTTGGTCGGTTCCGGAGGCAAATGTGTCCGGCATCATTTTTAACGCGTATTGCTTGGCCGTATCATATTGTTTCTGACTGTATTCCAGCAGATAGCTGATATCTTCTTTCGTCAGGGCGTCCGATAGATCGTTATAAGCCTGGCGGACTCCTTCGCTTCTTGATGCCAGAGCGTCTTCGACATTCAGCTGATCTTCATTGGCTTTTAAATAAGCTGCTTCATACTGGTCTTTCCGAGTCTGCCATAAATTGTTTGCCTCTTCCTCACTCAATCCGTCCGGCATTTCAGATGCTTCTTGCATCCGCCGCGCCTGCGCCATTTCATTTTTTCTTGCAACCGTAGCGTCAAGCTGTTCTTTTCGGTATTGAATCAGATTTTCAAGGTCTTGATTGGTCAAGGCATCTGGAATCTCATGATAGGCTTTCTTGACTCCGGCTGAACTTGAGGCAAGGATATTCCGGCTGTCTGGCTGTCCTTCATTTGCCTTCAGGAGAGCTGCTTGCAGCTGGTCACGCCGGTAGGCTAACAGATCATCAACATCCTGTTCGGTCAAGGCTTCCGGAATCTGGGTATCGGCTTTCATATATCCTGACGGAAACTGGGTATCGGCTTTCGTATCTCCTGCCGGGAACTTGGAACCGGCTGCCGTATATGCCTGAACCTTAGGATTATAGCCGGTTCGGTTTCCATATGCCTTCGGGCCGCCGGCTAAACTTGCCTGCTTCGGCAATTCATGTCTGATTCCGGCTTTCAGGCGCATTTCCTTGAGCTGTTCCTGAACCTTGGGATTATAGCCGGTCTGGTTACCGTATACCACTGCCGCCGTGCCGCCGTTCTGAGTGGCTGCCCGTTCCAGAAGACTATGTTTCGGGTCGCTATTCAACTGTTCTCCGACCCGGTTTTTGATCGGTACCCTGGTTTCGTTCTGTGCCGGTAAGTCGGCCGGTCTTGTCCGCATCCGTGGCCCGTGCTCCTGTGCCATCCGGCCATGCTCGTGAGGCGGTTTCCCTCCTGACATCTTCTTAGAGGCCGCTTTCTGCTGGGCTCTATGCTTTAAGATAGCTGCTTCCAGATGGGCAGGGCCTTCTCCGGCTCGATACATCTCAGAAGACTTCTGCTGTCCTGCTTCGCTCAGTTCCAGCTGAGCGGAGGGTCCTTCCGGTATGCCGGGTTTTTGCTGCTCCGGTGCCGGAGCGGCAGCATCTGAAGGGGGGCTTGCCGGCACCTCATATTCAGATGAGTCAAATGTTGGCTGTGTTCCTAATCCATTAATAGCCATGTCGTACCTCCTTGTACTTTTGTAAAAAAGATAGATTATATCTTTTTTCGTAATAATTATCGGCATAATCACGTAAGAACATTATAGTGATATGCTATTTTTACAGAAATTTTATGACATGCTGTCATCATGTAAAGCTTCCGACAGGTGAAGGTGAAGAAGCAAAATATCACTTATAAGTACGCCGAATATAATAATAGTAATAAGTGATTAAAAGATGATGACACTATTGTCTTTTAAAAAATACAGGAGATTATAATGGCTACTATTTCAGGAAGGCTGATTTTTGACAGGGAGCGGACGTCGGTTGCCTCCGCGTCTCAGACAGGACTGGCCAATGTACCGATTGTATTACAAAATACGGCGACCGGCGCCATGCTGGCCGTCATGACGGATGCAAACGGCAATTATACCTTTAATAACGTTCCCAACGGCAGCTATCAGATCGTGGAATCTTATGGCACGCCAGCTACAGCTACGCCGGGAAATTTTAACAATGCAGTCACGGCACCGATACTCAATGGCGGAACCTTTCCGCCGATCAGCTATGCCCAGAACCCGCCGGCGGGGGCGACGAATCTTGACGCCACCACGCCCACCACCATCAAGATCAATGTCAGCGGCGGAGACATCACCGGCCAGAATATCCTTAACGGCCCGGTGACCTATACCCCGATCGAGACAATCACCGATGCAAATGTCGTGATTTCTCCTACCAATCTGATTACCAAGGCCGATAACGGGACGTTCGGGACTTATCCGGCCGGCACGGCGGCTAACACTGGCGCCAACCCCAATCCCTATCCGGATATCGGGACAGAGTTTAACTATGTCCAGCCGAATCCGTATTATGTTCAGCCCAACGACGGCGAATATACGATTCAGAATATTATGAGCAATGCCATCCCGAATCAATATTTTACCTGGTGGCGGATTGCCGATCACACCGAGGGAGATGAAACGGGCCGGATGATGATCGTGAACGGCTATAATCCCGGGGCGGTTTTTTTTCAGCAACAGGTAACTGTAAAGCCGAATACGTATTATCTTTTCAGCTCGTGGATCTTAAACTTGGCCAATACCACCTCTCTGGTTAACCCGCAGCTGGGAGTACAGGTGATCGGCGCGAACGGACAGGTGTTATATAACGATACTTTGGGGGCATTGATACCGACGAATACCAGCAATCCCGAATGGAAAGAAATCGGCACCGCGCTCTATACCCAGAACAATAGCTCAATCACGGTAAAGTTTGAAAGCATGGGCCCGGCCGCCACCGGTAACGACTATGCCATCGACGACATCACGTTGCATGAGATCAGCTTCCCGCTCTATACTCCGGTAAAATCTGCGGATAAGACCCAGATCAATGTCGGTGACACCGTAAACTATACAGTGACGCTTAACAACCCCGGCATCAATCCTCTTACCGAAGTCACGATAAAGGATGTGATGCCGGCCGGAATGACTTTTGTCCCCGGCAGCATGACCGTCAACGGTCAGGCTAATTCGGCCGCCAATCCCGATGTCGGCTTTACCGTACCGGATCTTCAGGGAGGCGAAACAGTGACCATTGTTTTTACAGCAAGGGCGGTTTCCGTACCCAATCCTAATCCCACCGGTAACACGGCAACGGTCAGTTATAATTATTCGCCGGTTCAAGGCGGCATCCCGTCACCTTATACTGTCACATCGAATCAGGTTCCGGTGAAAATTCTCTCCGCCGATTTAGCCATTGTCAAAACCGGAACTACGGATCCGATCACCGCCGGCGGTGACTTGGAATATCGGCTGCAGGTAACCAATAACGGCATCGACCCGGCAGAAAATCCGGTGATTACGGATATGATTCCCGCCAATCTGCAAAACGTTACCTATAGCGCAGACGGCGGCATCACATGGAATGCCTGGACAGGAGAGGTTAATCTGCCGTCCATAGCACCAGCCGGCACGGTGGATGTCTTGGTCAGGGCCACCGTCAGCAGCGCTGCCGACGGTTTTATTCAGAATACCGCCGTGGTCACCAGCCCGACTTTTGATCCTGATACTTCTAACAACAGCTCGACTGCGGTAGCACCGGTAATCGGCAGTGCCGATCTGGCGGTAGTTAAGACCGTAAGCCCGGCGACAGTGACGGCCGGCGAAACGATAACTTACCACCTCATTGTTTCCAATGCCGGGCCCTCCGATGCCGTCAATACGATAGTTTCCGATGCGTTGCCCGCCGGGCTGACAAATGCCATGTATTCGGCTGACGGAGGAATCACCTGGAATAACTGGACCGGAACTTACAGCATCGCCAATCTGGCGGCCGAACAGTCAGTTGCACTTGAGATCAGGGCCGATGTCGACCCGTCAGTGACAACAACGCTTGCCAACACGGCTACGGTAACCAGCGACATCCCGGATACCAGTCCTAATAATAATACTTTTTCGGTTACGACGCCGGTAACGGCAGCCGCTGATCTGGTGATTTCCAAGGTGGCCGATAAAAATCCCGCGCCTGCGAATGAATTGCTGACTTATACGGTTACTGCCGTTAACAACGGCCCTTCCAATGCCGCTAATGTACAGATTAACGACGCTGTCCCAGCCCTGCTCAGTAATGTTCAGTACTCCCTTGACAATGGTGCTACATGGAGTACCTGGAACGGTTCGTACCTGGCCGGCACGCTGGCAGCGCAGTCAGATTTCACGCTTTTAATCCGCGGCAGGGTAGGAGATGTTGCCGGCGGTCTCATCAATAATACCGCCAGTGTGACCAGCGATACCGATGACCCCAGTCCGGGCGATAACAGCACGACAGTAACCACCCCGATCAACACATCAGCCGATCTTTCGGTGACCAAATCCGTGAGCCCGGTATTTGCCGAACATGGGCAGCAGGTGACTTTCACCGTTACCGTCCAAAATGCCGGACCGAACGCGGCCAGAAATGTCGCTGTGCGCGATGTCATGCCGAGCTCGCTTCTGAACGGCCAGTATTCCTTGGATAACGGCGCGACATGGCAGAATATCACGGGTTCCCTTTTCATCCTCGGCACGGTGGAAGCAGGAGCAACCGTACCGGTCTTACTGAGAGGAACCGTTGACCAGACTACGGTCGGTGTTGTTACCAATAATGCGTCGCTCAGCTCCGACACCCCTGATCCGGATATGAGTAATAACAGTACCAGTACTAATTTTACGATCGGCAATACGGCTGATCTGAGCATGACCAAAACAGCCGACAAGGAGACAGCGTTTGCCGGTGACAGATTGACCTATACTCTGGCCGTCCGTAACAGCGGGCCGGATAACGCGACAAATGTGGTTTTAAGCGATGACCTGCCGACGGTTCTGCTGACACCGGAGTTTTCTGTTGACAATGGGGCGACATGGCAGACGTGGAGCAGTCCGTATACAATCGGCACGGTTCCTGCCGGAACGACGGCAACAGTCCTGATCAGGGGTACTATTAATCCCAGCGCCAGTACCGCTCAGCTTGCTTCGATTACCAATATCGGCAGTGTCAGCTCCGACACCCCTGACCATAACCCGGATAATAATACGGGTACGGTAACCACGCCGGTTTCCGCTTCCGCTGACTTAAGCGTAACCAAGACCGGAAGCCCGAATCCGGTTGTTTCGGGTAATAGGCTAACCTATAACATTACGGTTACTAACAATGGTCCGTCCAATGCCGAAGGCACGCTCTTGATTGACAGCCTTTCCGCCAGTATTATCAACCCGGAATATTCAGCTGACGGCGGTGTCACTTGGCTGGCATGGTCCAGTCCGTTGTCAATTGGAACATTGGCAGGCGGTTCAAGCCAAAATATTCAGATACGGGGAACCCTCAATTCGGCGGTTGTCGGCAGTGTCACCAATACGGCGGTGGTCAGAAGCACGACGCCTGACCCCAGTATGGACAATAATACAACTACGACTGATACCCCGATACAACCCAATGCGGATATTTCGGTCGTGAAAACCTCAGATGCCGATATTGTCAATGCGGGAACCCTTCTGACCTATACGTTGACGGTTGCCAATACCGGGCCGTCTTATGCTGAGGATGTGGTTCTGACCGATGCTCCTCCGGGCGATCTGGGGAATCCGGAATATTCGACGGACGGCGGCCTGAGCTGGGCACTGTGGACCGGGTCGCTTAGTATCGGTACGATAGCAGCAGGGTCTTCTTCCAAGATATTGCTGCGTGGGACGGTAAAAAGCGGTACGGCGTCAACGTTATCCAATACGGCTTTAGTACGTGAGACGACGCCGGATCCAAATCCTGCCAACAACAGTTCCAGCGTTTCGGTTTCGGTGTGCCAGAGTATTGATCTGGCGGTTACCAAGACGGCTGATAGGACTTCGGTCAAGGCCGGTGACCTGATAACGTACAGCGTGGCAGTGAGGAATAACGGTTCTCAGCAGGCTGATAATGTAACTGTGGCCGATATGATTCCGGCGGAGCTGGGAAATGCGATGTATTCTGTCGATGACGGCATGACCTGGAGCAGCTGGAGCGGCAGCCTGGCCCCGTTTACGCTGGCAGGCGGGGGAACCCGGCGGTTATTGATCCGCGGCACAGTGCGGGCGGCGGCAGCCGGCTGTATTGCCAATCTGGTCACGGTCAAAGGAAGCGCACCGGACCCGGATCCGACGAATAACCATGCGCTGGTGGTAACGCCGATTATCCCTGATGGGCCGGAACCGCCTCCGCCGGCGGGCTATGCTGATCTCTGCGTGGAAAAGACTTCCAGCAGCAGCTGTGTAAGGCCGTATGAATATGTCCAGTATATGGTTGTGGTTAAAAATAAGGGACCGAATCCGGCAATACAGGTCAGCCTTAAGGATGACTTGCCGAAGGAACTTACCGATGCGGAATATTCCGATGACAACGGGCAGAGCTGGAATTGCTGGGAAGGGACTATGGACTTAGGAGATATGATGGCGGGTGAGTCAAGGACGATCTGGATCTCGGCAAAAGTCTGTACTTGTGCCTGCGGCAGTATCACGAATACGGCGTCAGTGGCGTCGGAAACGGACGACCCGGATCTGAGGGATAACCGGGCATCGGTGGAGCTCCGGATTATTTGATCGAGAGGGACTGTTCAACAGAGTAGTATCAAAAAATTTCCAGCTAAAAACGCAGCCATATGACGGCTGCGTTTTTAATCTATGTCAGTAACATGTAACATGATGGGTTCACCCTGGTCATCAAAGACCAAGTATGCTAGATGTGAGCAGTAGCTCATCCTAAGCCCGTGCCTCCGTCATCGTAGCTGTAGCCGGGGATGAAGTCGCTGTCGGAGGTATCGAGATAGGATAACTGCTTCGAATCGATGTCGATAGTCATTCTCGCCACGCGGCCAGTATCGTCAGTTACGTTAAAGCTGATTTTCCGGCCCTTTTCATAGACAGTAAAGTCATATGGCATGTCCATGTCCGATTGCACTGCCTCACGGGCGGCATTAAGTTGCTCTAATTCGTTGCTGCCGAGGTTAATGCTGATATTAGTAAATTCCACGCTTGCCACCTGCGAATGGCTGAAATGCTTCTCCGCGAATGCCCGGGCAAGTTCGGCATATGTCTCAACGTCATCCGGAGCCTCATACTGCAGGGTATTGAGCTCATTCATGGTCATAGGAAAGGGTTTTCCTGTTCCCCAATCGGTCGAGTAGTCGTATTTGGTGATGGAAATTCGTTCGCCCGTCACCGCATCAATGGAAAAATAATAATTTACAACGGCGTCATAAACGTAATTTTCATCGTCAAAATATTTGGCGGGATCTTTATTATACGCGGCATACTCCAAGGCATCCTCATGATCGGCAATATTTCCGATCCAGTGAGCTCGGCTCTGAGAGGGGAATGCGGAATAATTTATTACGACAGACTTGCCGTCGATGTTTTCACCATACATATCGTAGATATACTGGGCGCCGATCAGGGCCGCTTCTTCCATGGACATTGCATTTGCGTCAGGAATGCTGGTTCCCTCGCCGTCCCGGTCGGGTCTTTGGAAAGTCATTACCGTAAGTTCCGGTTCTTGGTATTCCGGGATCTTTTCCGCGGGGCTTTGATCCGGATCAGCATTTTGAGCTGTGCCAATCGTTTCATCCGTATCAATACGATCATCGGGATTCGTATTACTATTATCATCCGGATTATCACGTTCGTCCGTCGGCTGGATGTCCTCAGTTGCGGATGGTGTCTCGGGCTGGGTTACCGCCGCGAAGGCGAGACGGTTTATTCCGATAAACGCTCCGCTTGCAAGCAACAGTGTGATAGCCACGGCACCGGCTACTCTTAATAGATTTTTGTTAATTTTCATTTTTTTGCTCCTTCTTATTATCAGTCATTATCCTATCAGTTATTATCAGAATCTGTGGGCCTCACAAGTATGATAATAGCGCCGGTTTTTTATGACTTTATTCGGAACTTGTTAGGAAGCTGTAAAGTTTACCGATACTTTTGTGCCCTGGCCCGGTGTAGATGCAATGTGTAGCTCGGCACTGTGGGCCAAAGCAATCTGACGGCAGAGCGACAATCCCAGGCCGATGCCTCCGTACTCGCGGCTGCGGGCTTTGTCCACGCGATAAAAGGGTTCGGTCACTTTGGCCAGGCTTTCGTTCGGGATGCCGCAGCCGCTGTCGGTCACTGAGAGGATGATCTGCCCAGCCTCCTGCTTGGCCTTTAGACAGATTATCCCTCCGCTCTCCGGGCAAGCCTTCAGGGCGTTGACGATGAGATTGAGCAGAAGGCTTCGCAGCAAATCTTCTTGTCCCATCATCTTGTCAGCTTCGCAGACACAGATCAGCTCGGCTTTCTTTGCTGTTATAGGCTCCCGCAGGCTCTGCGTGACGTCATCGAACAGACGCGGCAGCATGACAAGCTCTTTTTTGCGGGGGATTGACGCAGCATGGTCAGCGCCAACAGAGAATCGGATATTTTCCGCATGTATGCCGCCTCATTCAGGATCAATTGTGCGGATTCGATGATTTCTTCCTCGCCTAGCCGTGCTTTTTGCATATATTCTGCATAGCCGTAGACGGAGGTCAGCGGCGTCCGGATCTCGTGGGCAAAATTATCGACAAAGTGCTGCTTCTGCGCCGCCTCATCAGCCAGGAGAAGGATCTGCTTCTCGATTTCCGCGGCCATGCGGTTATAGTCTGCCGCCATAGAAGCCAGTTCGTTTTTTCCCTTTATGGATATTCGCTCATCATAATGTCCGGCGGCGATCTTGCGCGAGGCTTGGGAAACCACCGCCAGCGGCTTGAATATCCCGGTCAGGATAACATAGAGGGCAACAGCGGTAACAATAGAAAAGGCGACGGCAATCAGCAGCAGGATATTTTGCACGTGGCTAAGCTCGACGATATTCTGGGTGATGTCGCAGGAATAATTCAAGTGATAGTTTCCGAAAGCGCCGGAGAGGGGAGCACTGATCCGGATCATATTTTTGCCGTCCTGTTCATCGAAATAGAGCTGGTTCGGGTTCGATGCACCAAGCCGATGTTCAATATATAGCAAAATATTGTTTTTTTGATAATATATTTTATAGTTATTCGCAAGAACGTGGATATCTTCCAGGAATGTTTCACTATCCGAATTCTTCCCGCTCAAAACCGCGAGATCTTTCGCCAGTGAGTTAGATATCGTGGCATACTCCGCTTCACTCTTTTTCTTCAACATCGTCAGCTGGCTGTTCGTCAGGTGAAGAGAAACGGTGCCGAGACTGGAAAAGAAGATAAGTATAAAAAGCAATAGGTGGAAAAAAAAGTCTTTAGTTTCATTATAAGGAAGTTGTTAAATATTTCATCGTAAAAAAATTAAGGCATATTATTGCAAGATAATGAATGATAATATAAAAATGAAGAAAAACCTATGACATAATTCTATTTCTTAAACATAAAATATATAAAACTTAGATTCGGGACATTAGCCGGACAAAAAATATCAATACAACATAATATATTATTAGCACAAAGACATAATTATGTCAAAACAAGAAATATTTATAACTTATTACCGTTATTTCCGCAATCCACGCAACCACACATCATAGACTTCGAACGCGGTCGGCCATACCTTCCCCTTTCTTGCACTTCTTATTTAACTCGTGTATTTACCAAATATGCGCACTTCTGCTTGACGCGTTGAGCAAATGCTCATGACTTCTGTTTAAATATCGAAATCCCCACCCAGTCCATTAAATAAAATAAAAATTACATTCAACCTCAAATGACAATTTTCGTAACTTGCCCGTACATTATACAAAAAAACTGTAGAATAGACAATATGGCTTTTATTTCCGACGCTCTTATTGTATTATAATTTTTAACTTTATAATACATCATATGACGATTATCAGCAGACTCGAGGACAAAAGAAGCATGATTCGCGGAAATCTGGGCGTATCTCAAATCATTGTTTCATTAGGAATACCGGAAAGGAGAAGATTCCATGTCAATATACGATTTTGGACTGACCAAACAGCAACAAGAAAAGAAAGAAGAATTCAAAGAATTTGTCGACCGTGAGATTGTCCCGGTTGCTGGGCGGTTTGACGCGATGGAGGAAATGCCGCAGTCCATGATTCAGAAACTGATCGACCGGGGATACTGGGGGGCGGAACTGCCTCTGGAATACGGCGGGGCAGGTATGGATCATATTACGTACGGGTTATTTAATGAAGAGATCGGGCGCGGCTGTGCCAATGTCCGCAATATGATCGGCGTCCAGGGCATGTTTTCTACCGCCATCCTGCGCTGGGGAAGCGAGGAACAACGAAAGCAGTGGCTGCCACGGGTAAGTTCCGGAGAGCTGATAGCGGCATTTGCCCTGACCGAGCCGGAGATCGGCAGCGATGCCAAAAACATCCATACAACGGCCCGTCAGGAAGGCTCTGGATATATCATTAACGGCAGGAAGAAGTGGATCTCCTTCGGAGGGAATGCCGACGTATTTGTCCTCTTTGCCAAAGTGGACGGCCAGGTCAGCGCTTTTATCGTCGAGCGGAATACCCCCGGCTTTACCTGCAAGCCGATCACCGGCCTGCTCGGTTTCCGGGGTTCGATGCTGGCCGAGCTTTGCTTGGAAGAATGCCGGGTGCCGGCCGGTAATCTGGTCGGACAGGTAGGATTCGGCTTGGCACTGGTGGCCAACCACGGTCTGGCGCACGGACGATACAGCACCGCATGGGGGGCGGTCGGCCTGGCGCAGGCGTGCCTGGATGCCTGTCTGGACTATGCCGGCCAAAGAATGCAGTTTGGTGCGTACTTAAAGGATCATCAGCTGATTCAGCAGATGATTGCCGACATGGTCACTAATATTATGGCGGCCAGGCTATTGTGTCTCCGGGCCGGCCAGCTTAGGGAGCAAGGGGATGAAAAAGCTCTGCTGGAGACTTCGGTAGCCAAAAACTTTTCGGCAAACATGGCTTTTAAGGCGGCAAATGATGCAGTTCAGATCCATGGAGCCAACGGCTGCGGTTCCGAATATCCGGTCCAGAGATATATGCGGGATGCCAAGATCATGGAAATCGTCGAGGGCAGTACCCAGATTCAGGAAATCATCATTGCCGGCAGCGCGTTCAGAAACGTCCGTGACAGGAAATAAACAAGGAGGAAACACGATGGACATGACTTATGATATTAAGATTGATCCAGCCCTGGCGATCGGCCACAAAGAGGAACTGGAAAAACGGATATTTTTCATTTCAGCCGATATCTCCGGTTTTGAATTGCTGACGGATGAAAAGCAGATTCAGGGCATCAAGCTCAGCCTGCTGTCAGGGGCCGATCCGCAGCTGATAGCAACCAATGTCAACAAGGTAATCCAAAGCGAGATCGCCCAGCAGATCGCCCTGCCGCCGAAAGTCATCTGGCGTTCGGCAAGACATCATCAGGCATATCAGGAGGGTTTGTTCGACCGGCTCCTGGAAAAAGAGATGGTCTATGAAATGGGAGAAGGCCTGGTCTGTTTCGGGGATCAGCTGATCCGCTTAATGGACACCTTGGATGATGTCATAAAAAACATGACCGTTTCCCAGTTTGCGGCCCAGGAATACCGCTATCCTACTTTGATCCGGACCAAAGCCCTGGAAAAATGCGGGTATTTCAAATCGTTCCCGCATATGCTGATGTTTGTCAGCCGGCTTCATAACGATATCGACATGTATCAGGAATTTCAGGATAACTACCGCCAGAAAGAAGGAATCGGCCCTTATATCTTCCCGTTGTTCAAAAATGCCGATTACTGCCTGCCGCCGACCATGTGCTACCACACCTATCATCAGCTGCAGAATACGCGTTATTCTGAAAACCGGAACCAAGTGATCACATCAAAAGGAAAGTCATTCCGCTATGAATCGAAGTACCACCGCACCCTGGAAAGGCTGTGGGATTTTACCATCAGGGAAATTGTTTTTCTGGGATCCAAGGACTTTGTTTTGGAATGTCGCCAGAAATATATGAAATTCACGTTTGACATCATCGATAAATTAGGACTGGAAGGGCATAGTGAAGTTGCCAGCGATCCGTTTTTCTGCAATGCCGACAGCGCGGCCAAGATCTTCAATCAGAAAATGCAGGAACTGAAATATGAGCTCCGGCTCAATGTGACCGGTGACCGCACCATCGCCGCTGCCTCCTTTAATTTTCATGATGAATTCTTTGGGGAACGTTTCAATATTAAGCGCGGGGAAACGGAATGGATGCGGTCGGGCTGTGTCGGTTTTGGGATTGAGCGCCTGGTTTATGCCTTTATCAGCCAGCATGGGCTGGATGAAAAGAAGTGGTATGAAATTATCGATCCCCTGGCTGAGGTATATAAAAGCAAGTAAAAGCAAAAGTAAGAGCAAAGGAGCAATTGAAATATGAGAAAAATCGGTGTGATCGGCGCCGGGGTCATCGGCACCGGCGTGGCCCAGGATTTTGCGGAATATGGCTTTCAGGCAGTTGTCGTGGATATTACCAAAGAAGCTCTGGACAGGGCTCAGGCGGTGATTCAAAAAGATCTCCGGTTCCGCAGATTTTTTCGGGGCAACGAGAATCTGGAAGAGGAACAGAAGGTCTTGAACCGAATCTTGTTCACCATGGATTATCAGCTGCTTCATGATGTGGAGCTGGTGGTGGAAAATGTGACCGAAGATTTTGAAATTAAGAAAAATGTTTATCTGCAGATCGATAAGATCTGTCAGCCGGAGTGCATTTTCATGGTGAATACATCCTGCATCTCCATTACGAAGATCGCGGCCCTGACCGGCCGGGCGGATAAAATCATGGGAGTTCATTTTATGAACCCGGTTCCGCTAAAAAAATCAGTCGAGTGCATCCGCGGCTACCATACCTCCGATGCCACTATCCGGACGGCCAGGGAGTTATTGGCTGAACTGCAGAAAGAAAGCCTGGTGGTAAATGATTATCCCGGTTTCGTATCCAACCGGATTTCCCACTTGTTTATGAATGAAGCGGCTTTTGTAATTCAGGATCAGGTTTCCGATCCGCAGACAGTGGATGCTATTTTTAAAGGATGTTTCAGCCATAAAATGGGGCCTTTGGAAACAGCCGACCTGATCGGCATTGATACCGTGGTAAATTCACTGGATATCCTGTATCAAAGCTATCAGGACAGCAAATTCCGCTGCTGCCCGCTGCTGCGCAAAATGGCTGCGGCCGGCTTGCTGGGACGTAAAACCGGCCAGGGCTTTTATAAATATGTCTGATCTGACTGAGCAAATCTGTTTGGGAGCTTAAAAGAATTTGAGAGAATAAGAGGAAGAAAGAGGGAAACAAGCTATGAAAATAAAAGAGAAAGTAAGAAGTTTTTTGGGGGAACATGTGAACGGCAAGGAGTTTGACGACACGGATAATATCTTTGAAAAAGGGCTGGTAAATTCCTTATTCGCAATGAATCTGGTGACTTTCGTGGAACGGGAGTTTGCGGTCGCGATTGATAATGCCGATCTGGATTTAAACAACTTTAAAGATGTCAACGCGATTACCACATTTGTGGAAAGAAAACTGGCGTAGCGGCGGAGTCTCGCAGCGGCGTTGCGATTGGATGCGTCTCTGGATTAGGAGTTCGCTGTCATAATATAAATTCGAGGAGGGTGCATAAGTGAAATGGACAGATAACGTTGTGGAAGCACTGAAGCAACTCAGCAAGACCGACAAAGGGATAACGGTAGTCCCGGCCAAGGACGTAAAAAAGCTGATATCTTATCAGGAGCTGTGGAACAGAAGCTGCTATTTGGCAGAGTGGCTGGAAAACCATGGTGTACAGGCAAAACATGAGGTAATTATTAAATGCGACAGCATTGAGCTGTTCTTATATACATTCTGGGCATGCGCAATCGGTAATTATATTGCGGTTCCCTTGGATGCCGCCAATAACAATGCCAATCAGGAGCTCCTGTCGCTGGTCTTAAAGAAAACCGATCATCCCGTTATTGTCAGTGACGTTGCCATCAAAGACCAGGACAGCGTTACGGTATTCCATATCGAAGATGTCTATGAAGACATCCTTTCTTGCGGTGACTATGCTGACCGCGGCTACATAAGCAGTCCTGACGATATCTTATATGTCCTTTATTCATCCGGGACGACCGGTATCCCGAAAGGCGCGGTCATCACCAAGGCCAATGTCGCTGCCAATGCGGAAGGTTTTATCAAGCAATATGAGATCGATGATCAGGACCGGTTTTTGTCATGGCAGCCGCTGACCCACTGCTACTGCCTGGTCTCCCTGCACCTTACGCCCCTTTTGGCCGGCCTGGATCAGTGTTTTATTTCCTCGAAGCTGTATATGAAGCAGCCGACGGTCTGGATGGACATGATCCATGAATTCCGTGCTACCAGGATTGCTTCGGTGCCGTTTGCCCTGAAACATTTTACCAACGTATATAATAAGATTGAAAAACGATTCAACTGGGATATTTCCTGTGTCAGATGCATGGTGCTGGGCGGTGAGCAGATACACTATGCTCTATATAAAGAATTCAGCGATGCCGTAGCGCCGTACGGTTTTTCCGTTGACAAAGTATCCCCGCTCTATGGCTTGACCGAAGCAACCGTTATGGTTACGACAAACGTCCTCGGGAAAAAAGCTCGGGCCTTCCATGTTACCAACGAAAAGCTGGAAATCGGCGACCTGATCGAGGGCGGTTATACATCCGATGTCTCGGACAGGGACATCGTGTACATGGAGCTGGGCACGCCGCTTGAAACCATATTGCTCAGTATCCGAGACGAGGGTTTTAGCGAGCTTCCGGAAAATACCCTGGGGCAGATCTGCGTCAGCGGCCCCTGCCTGACCTCCGGCTATTATCAGGACCAGGAAGCAACACAGAAGATGATCCGGGACGGATGGCTGTGCACCGGGGACATCGGTTTTATGAAAGAAGGGAACCTGTTCATCGTCGGCCGGGAAAAAGAACTGGTAGTCGCTAACGGGATGAAAATATCCTGTGCGCTGATCGAAGACATGATCGAAAAAAACCTGAGCCACGAGTATGAGCAGTGCGTGGTCTGCAACGGGATGGCCCGCAGCAATGAAAGTGAAAAAGTGGTCGTATTTGTCAAAACCAATGCCGATATCCGCAATGACAAGGAGAAAAACCGCTTTTTAAACTATAAGAACCAGCTGGCAGCCATGATCTTTGACAAAATCGGCCTGACCATCAGCGATGTCGTTCCGGTGGCCGAGATCCCTGAGACGGCCAGCGGGAAGGTGTTCCGGCGTGGGCTTACGGAAAAATTCAATGCCGGGGAATATGAGGAGGTCTTAGCTTTCTTGCATGAGAAAAAGGCGGCTATACCCGGTAAAAGTTATTCCCTGAAGATGATTGAAAAGAAGATCACAGATTTTATTCAAGAAAATTTCCGCATCACCGTGACGGATTATCATATGCCGTTTTCTGATTATGGGATTGTTTCCGTGAACATACCAGTTTTTATCCAGGAGCTGAAAGATGAATTCCGGATCAATATCGGTGTCGCCGATTTCTTTAAGTACTTTACCGTGGCGAGGCTGGCGGCGCATATTTATTCGGTTTCCGACACCGCTTCGGATACGGAGGATGCGGCACCGGGAAGTGATGACAGGGACAGTGACCAGATTGCCGTCATCGGCATCAGTAGCCGCTTCCCCGGCGGGGCCAATAGCAATGACCGTTACTGGGAGCTGCTGATCAGCGGAAAAGACGCGATCTGTGACATCCCTAGGGAGCGCTGGGAGCCGGACAAGTATTATGATGCGGACGGCAGCGCGCCAGGAAAGTCATATTGCCGGCAAAGCGGTTTTCTTGACTATAACATCGCCGATTTTGACGCCCGTTTTTTCAATATCTCGCCCAAGGAAGCGGCGGCGCTGGATCCGCAGCAAAGAATGCTCCTGGAGCTCACATGGGAAGCGTTTGAAAATGCCGGCCTGGATATCACCAAATATAACGGCAGCGATACCGGCGTCTATGTAGGAATTTCCATCAGCGAATACTTCATGAGCCAGCTGTATTCCGGCGACCTTTCCCGGATCGGGCCCTACTCCCTGACCGGCGGCTGTTTCAGTACGGCTTGCGGAAGGATATCTTACACATTTGGTTTCCAAGGTCCGTGCCTGGCGGTCGATACCGCCTGCTCGTCGAGCCTTCACGCCCTGCATCTGGCCGGCACGGCGCTTCTGGCTAAGGAAGCCGACCTGCAGGTAGTGGCCGGGGTCAACCTGATCGAGACGCCGTCTACCGGCATCGGTTTCTCCAAATTAAAAGCCACCTCTGCCGACGGACGCAGCAAGTCTTTTGACGCTTCGGCCAACGGGTACGGCAGAGGCGAAGGCGGCGGTGTCCTTCTTTTAAAACGGCTGTCCGATGCCGTCCGTGATAACAATGATATTTTAGGCGTCATCCGCTCGACCTGGGTAAACCAGGACGGCAAGAGCAACGGCCTGACGGCACCGAACGGCGAGGCTCAGGAAAACCTGATCCGTAAGACACTTAAAAAGGCCGGCTTACATCCGCTGGACGTAGACTATGTGGAGATGCACGGGACGGGGACCAATTTGGGCGACCCGATAGAAGTAAATGCGGTGGCAGCAGTATATGGTGCCGGCCGGACGGATGACAGCCTGCTGAAAATCGGTTCCGTCAAGTCCAACATCGGTCATCTGGAATCGGCCGCCGGGGTGGCTTCTGTCATAAAAGTCCTGCTGTCCATGAAACATGAGATGATCCCGGCTAACCTGCATTTCCATACGCCCAATCCGTTTATCGACTGGGAAAATATCAAGGTCGAGGTCATTGACCGGCTGACGCCGTGGAAACGCGAAGGCAGGCTTAGGAGAGCGGCCGTGAACGGCTTTGGTTTCGGCGGTTCCAATGCCCATGTGATCCTTGAAGAATACCGGGCCCCGGAAGCGGTCAAACCGCCGATGCCGGCCGGCCGCGGGCTGGATTTCATCCTGAAGGTTTCCGCCAAGAGTGAAAACTCACTGCGGCAGCTGGTTGAGGAATACCGCAGCCTGTTAAGGAACAGTGACGACAGTAAGCTGGCGGATATTATCTATACAGCCAATACTTCCAGGGCAGACCTGGAGTACCGCTTTGCTGTCTGCGGCAGCTCGAAACAGCAGATAGAAAGCCGGATCGACACTTACCTGAAAGAGGGCAGCGCCGACGGCGTATTTGTCAATACCCAGTTCCCGCACCTGATGCAGAAAGACCGCAAAACCGTCTTCCTTTTTACCGGGCAGGGTTCGCAATATGTCAACATGGGCTGGCTGCTCTACGATTGCGATGAGAGCTTCCGGACGGCATTTGACCAATGTGATAAACTGTTCAAGCCCTATTTGCTGGCTTCTGTCGTTGATCTGGTCTATGGGGATCAGGCTGACAGTGCAGTGATCGGCAAGACCGTCTATGCCCAGCCGCTGATTTTCGCGGTCGAATATGCACTGTGCCAGATGTGGAAGAACTACGGCATCACGCCGGAAATCGTCATGGGCCACAGCATCGGCGAGTATGCCGCAGCGGTGACAGCGGGAATGCTCAGCCTGAAAGACGCGGTCAAGCTGGTTGCCGTCAGGGGCCGGCTGATGGACACGGCTCCGGGGAAAGGCAAGATGGCAACCATCTTTGCCGAACGGGAACAAGTGGAAGCGCTGCTTTCCGGCTATGAACAGACGGTCGGTATCGCCGCCCGCAATGCAAAGGAAACCTGCGTTATTTCCGGCCATGCCGGTGATGTCGACCAAGTTGTCGCAAGGGCCGTGAAAGACGCAGTCACGGTGAAAGAATTAAAAGTATCCCATGCCTTCCACTCGTTGATGATGGAGCCGATCCTGGAAGATTTCCGCCAGATCGCCGCCGACATCCCGTTCAAGGCACCAAAGCTACGGTTTATTTCCTCCCTGTATGGAAAAGAACTGGACGAGAACCAAGTCTTAGACAGCGACTACTGGACCAGGCATCTCCGGGAAGAGGTGGACTTTTATAAAGCCGTGACCAGCATTGACCCGAAAGAAAATTACCTGCTCTTGGAAGTGGGGAGCAACCGGGTTCTGGCCGCCTTATGCAAGCTGACTTTTGGAGAGGAACGTTCGATCGCCGCGACTTTAAATATCAAGCGGGAAGACCGGATCCAGCTGGCGGAAGGAATTGCCTATGCCTATGTGGCGGGAGCCGGTATTCAATGGGATCAGGTGATATTCGCCGGAATCACGCAGTGGAACAAGGCTGCGCTTCCGAATTATCCCTATGAAAAGACTGCGTATTGGAGTGAACTACTGTATGACCGGCAGACGAAAGCGATTGACAGCGAAGCATACCATCCGGTTCTGGGGCAGCGGATTGACTTGTCGTACCTGGATAACGCCACCTTATATCAAAGCCGGTTTGCGGCGTCCGAGCCGTATTTTATGAAGGAGCATGTGATTTTCGACACCTCGATATCCCCGGCGGCGGCCCATCTGTCCATGATGCTTTCAGCAGTAAAGGACACCGGCAAAGCCAAGAGCTGTACGCTCAGCAATATCGAGTTCCGGGCTCCGCTGGCAGCAAAGGACGACGAAGAGCGGCTTGTCCAGATCGGAATCAATAAGGAAGAAAGGCTGTCGAGATTTAAGATTATCAGCCGCGACTATCAAACCCGCAACGATAAATGGCTGCTTCATGCCAAGGGCGACCTTAAGATCCATGCCGACTACAGCAAGCCGGACATGAAAGCGGATATTGATGCATTTGAAGGGCTGAGTTACCGGACCGACATGGAAGAACGGGGCGTATATGATGCCATGACAAGATCAGGCTTTGCCCTGGGTGACGGTTTCCGCCGGATCAAGCGGATTCACTATCGGGAAGAAGACTGTATCTGTGTGCTTGAGCCCCTGAAAACCGTTCCGTATTTCAACGATTATGTACTGTATCCGGGAATGATCGACTCTATTATCCAGACCGGCATTGCTTTTACACTGGAGAAACAGATGTACGGGCAGGACAAGGGTACCGTGATCCCCTACTATTTAGAAAAATTCACCTACAACTTCAAAGAATCGGAAGTCTTATGGTGTAACACCAGGGCGGTCCTGAAGGACGACATTATCTATGTTAACCTGGTCGCTTACAATAAACACGGGGAAGTCATCGTAAGCCTGCAGAACCTGATGGCCAAACTGACTAACCGCGACAGCCTGCTGAAGGAGGTTAAGAATCTGGGCAAGCTGTACTTCCACTCGGCTTGGCTTCCTGCCGAGGAGAACCGGGAAATGCCAAAGCTCCGCAATGACCAGGTGTACCTGATGGTCACGAATGACAGGGAAACCTCGGCATGTTATACCCAGAAAATGAAGCAGCAGGGCGCGGCCGTCATTTCGGTGAATCCGGGCGACGGATTCCAGAAAACAGACCGGCTGAATTACCTTGTGAATCAGGAGCAGCAGGAAGACTGGGGAAAGCTTCTACGTTCTGTCTATGAAGAGACCGGCAGCAAAAGCCTGCATATCGCTTTCTGCTTTAAGGAAGACCAGGCCGGGAAGAATGCCCTTCAGGCAAAGCAGGAGCCGGTCAAGGCCTTGTTTTATCTGATTCATGCCATGACGGAGCAGGGGTTTGCCAGAAAAAGTAAGCTCAATATTTTAAGTAATCAGGTTCACCGCGTCGGTGACATCCGGCAGCTTAATTTATCCGCTTCCATGATCTGGGGCTTGTCAAAAGTCATCAGCCTGGAATATTCCGGGCTGTTCGGCGGGATCGTAGACGGCGACGATGATTTCTTCCGTTCCGACGAGCTGGTGAAGGAGGCGCTGCGGACTGACGGGCAGGAGATCTGTTACCGTAAGGGAAAACGCTATGCCGCCCGCCTGATCAGCCACAATGAACATCTGAACCTGAGAGAAGAACAAAAAAAGACCATTGTTATACGGGATGATGTCTCCTATCTGATTACCGGAGGGACTGGAGCCGTCGGTCTGGCCTATGCCGAGCAGCTGGCTGCCGGAGGCGCGAAATACCTTATTCTCTTGTGCCGGAAAGTACCGGTTACCAGTGCCGCAAAGCAGATCCGCCAGTTAGAAGAGCAAGGGGTAACGGTCCGGGTCGTCTTTGCGGACGTCTGTAAACAGGATGAGCTTACCGCGGCTTTGGGCCAGCTGAAAGAAACGATGCCGGAAATCCAAGGGGTCGTACATGCTGCCGGTGTTTTGAATGACAAAATGTTGATCAGTTCCGGCTGGAATGACTTTGCCATGGTCCTGAACCCCAAAGTCACCGGAACCATCAATCTCTACCGGGCCTTAAAAGCGCAGCCGTTGGATTTCTTTATGATGACTTCCTCCATTACCAGCGTCATCGGTAACATGGGTCAGGGCAGTTATGCCGCAGCAAATTATTTTATGAACTGTTTTGCCTACTATCTGGAAATGGAAAACCGGCCGGGCTTTGCTTTCTGCTGGGGAGCCTGGGGAGCGGAGGGCATGGCGACCGGCAATGACATCGTGCTGAGCCGCTTTGAAAAAATGGGCACCACGCCTTTTGCCAAGGAACAGGGCAAAAAGATTATCGAAGACTTTATTGATCAGCCCTATACCAATCTGGTCGTTGTGGAAGGGAAATGGGATAAGCTGACCGATTATTATAAAGACGGAGCCGGAAAAACCGCCTTTTTGTCGCACCTTACGGTCGATGAAAGCAGTCAGGCCGCGGATTTTAAAGCTGCCGACAGACAGGTCCTGGAATTTTCCTGGAATCTTTCCAAAGCCGAACGGGAAGCTTTGCTGACGGAAGAGCTGCAGAAAATATGCTCCCAGATCATGGGCTTTGAAAAAGCCGAGCTGCTTTCGGTCGATCAGGTGCTGAGAGAGCAAGGTGCCGACTCGCTGATGATTTTCTCGATGCGGGCGGCGGTCAATAAGCTACTTGATATTGAGTTAAATATTTCCGCCTTTTTCAACTACCCGACAATCAGTAAGCTGGTGGAATACATATTGAACGAAGTCTTAGACCTGACCGGCCAGGATACCGGCAAAACTGCGGCAACAGCTGCAAAGGTGCCGTCAGCGGCAGGTACAAAGGTGCCGTCAGCGGCAGGAGCAAAGGTGACATCAGCAGGAGGAGAAACAAAAGAAGTATCAGAAGCCAAAGCGTCATCAGAAGCCAAAGCGTCATCAGAAACAATAATAGAGACGGATACCGTTGATGATATCTTAGCGGAAATCGCCTCACTGACAGAGGTATGATATGGGATCGGATGAAATCAGCAAATATAAATCAGCCTTGCTGCGGGCCAGCGAAAAGATTAAAGAACTGGACGCGGAACTGAAGCAGCGAAAAGAAGACCAAGAAATTGCCATAATCGGCTATCATTGCCGGTTTCCGGGAGGTGCCGACAACAGCCTGCTGTTCTGGGAGAAGCTCCGGCAAGGTTTTTGTGCGGTCGGTGACATCAAGGCCGACCGGTTTGCGGCCAGTTCCTGGAAGGCGTCTTTATTGGACGGCGACATCCGGGCTTTTGACAATCATCATTTTGAAATATCACCGGTAGAGGCGGTTTCTATCGATCCGCAGCAGAGGTTGTTGCTGGAAGTCAGCTGGGAAGCCCTGGAACGCGCAGAGCTTGACATAGCATCCTTACAAGGGAGCAGAACCGGTGTTTTTATCGGGATTGACGGGGTTGATTATTTTAACCGGGAAGTTTTCACCGGCAATTTGGAGGACATCGGAAGCTATTCGCTGTTTGGCGTGACATCGCATGCGGCGGCAGGCCGGCTATCTTATTTTTATGATTTCCGGGGACCGGCAATCTGTGTCAACACGGCCTGTTCTTCCGCGCTGGCAGCCTTGAGTATCGCTGTCGATCAGCTGCAGAGCGGCCAGTGCGACCTGGCGGTTGTCGGCGCGGCCAGCCTGATCTTGAATCCTTCGGCATTTGTGGGTCTGTCGCAGATGAAGGCGATAGCTCCGGACGGATGCTGCAAGACCTTCGATGCCTCCGCGGACGGGTTCGGAAGAGGGGAAGGCTGTGGTGTCGTCGTGTTGAAACGGGCCAAGGATGCCAAGAAAGACGGGAACAGTATCGAAGGGTTCATCAAGGCCGTTGCGGTCGGCCAGGACGGAAAAGCAAACGGATTTTACGCACCCAATGGTCTGGCAGAACAGAACGTGATTGCAGCTGCGATGCGAAAAGCCGGTCTGAGTGTAGAAGAAATCGACTATATCGAGGCTCACGGTACCGGTACTACGCTGGGAGATTTTATCGAAGCGCAAGCCATCGGGGAAGTGTTTAAAAACCGCAGTAAGCCCATCCTGATCGGCTCCGTCAAGTCCAATATCGGTCACCTTGAGGCGGCGGCGGGGATGGCTGCCTTAATCAAAGTGCTGCTTTCCTTTAAGCATAACAAGCTGCCGCCCAGCATTCACTTTAAGACGCCCAATCCGAATATTGACTGGACCAAGGTAAAGGTAGTTGACAAAATGACAGACTGGATTCCCGGCCGGGGCAAGCGGCGGGCCGGAATCAGCACCTTCGGCATCAGCGGAACCCTGGTTCATCTGATTCTGGAAGAACCAGATGCGCCCGACGAGCACAAGCCGGTCATGCCGGAGCATCTGATCACAATATCGACTAAAAAAAAGAACGCCTTATTGCAGTCGGCAGTCCGAATCCGGGATCATATCTTGGCTTCGGAGCAAAAGCTCCCTGACATTGCTTACAGTACCAATGTTGTCAAGGCAAGAAACGAATACCGCCTGGCCGTAGTCGGCAGCAGCAAGGAACAGATTCTGAAAGAAATAAATTTGCTTATCGAAAACCAGGAAGCCTTTAAACTGGCTACCGGCAGAGAAAACCGTAAGAAAGGCAAGATCGCTTTCTTATTTACCGGCCAGGGTTCCCTTTATCTGGATGCAGGAAAGGAATTCTATGAAAAGTCCCGTCACTACCGGCGCGTTTTCGACCAATGTGACGCCAGATTTAAGGAACTGCTGGGAGTATCCGTAAAAGAAACATTGTTTGGCACCAAGGAGGAAAGCCTGACCGAGGCCGCCTACTCGCAGCCGGTCATATTTTCGCTGGAATATGCGCTGACGACACTTTGGGATGACATGAATATCGCCCCGGATTATGTAATCGGGCATAGCGTGGGCGAATATGCCGCTCTCTGCTATGGCAAAGTGCTGACCTTTGAAAACGCAACCCAAATGATTGCTGCCAGAAGCGCGGTAATGTCAAGCGCCAGTCCCACCGGCAAGATGGCGGGCATCCTGGCGGATGCGGCCGCCATGAGGGCTGTCATAGCTGAGAGCGGCTGTACAAACGTTTCTTTGGCGGCAGTAAATGCCCCCAAAAATGTTACCATCTCCGGCCTTCGTGAAGAGGTGGATCAGGTCATTGAGCTGCTTCACCGGAATTCCCGGGTCTTTGTCAATGACTTGGGCATCCGCTATCCTTACCATTCGGTCGTGATGAAAGCTTATAAAGAAGCATATGGAGACAGCCTGGATCATATTGTATGCGGCTCAGCTGCTGCTCAGGTAATTTCGACCGTTACCGGAAAGACAGAGCCGCCCCGGACATTTGAGGATAAGAATTACTGGGCTTCTCACTTAGAAAGTACCGTTGATTTCCAAAAGGCCATGGAAGAAGCGGCGAAAGCAGGCGTCACGATCTTCATCGAAATAGGCGGAACCGCCACTTTATGCGGACTGGCCGGCCAGTGTATCCAAGAGGAAGGGGCTATATTTGTCCCCACCCTGCGAAACGGGGTCGGCAGCTACAAACAGTTTCTGGAGTCCTTGAAACAGTTATATCTGGCCGGAATCAATCTGGACTTTAAGAGCTTCCACCGAAACTATCAGAATCGCAAAGTGGATCTGCCGGATTATCTGTACGATAAAAAAGTATTCTGGAAAGAAGCTCCTCTGAACAGAGGAGGCAATAAGGTAGCTTTCGGCGGAGCAGAAGATATTGACCGCCTGAACCGGCTGATAGAAAAACAGCAGGAGCAAATGCTTATCCAGAAAACGATATTACGGCAGTTTTCAGAAGAATTGGTCTGAAATAGAATGAGCCGGCAGATAAAAATAAGAATGAGCTGAAAAGAGGAGCATGTATATGTCAACCGAATTAGTCAAAACCGAAGGGTATCAAAAGAGAATATACGCAATAATAGAACAGCTGAAAGATGTGATCCATGGCATATCCGGGATGGAGATAGAGGACATGGATGCGGATGAGCAATTACTTACATATGGTCTGGACTCCATGCTGCTTTTGAAGATGGCCAGACAAATTGACGAAAACTTTGAAGTGGAGATCCCATTGGATGTTTTCTTTACCACGTTAAACACATTGCAGCTAGTGGCCTGTCACATTGTTGAAAGCAGCTCAGTATTATTGCCGGAACCCGTGGCCGGGCCGGCCGAAACACCGGTAGATCCGGCAGAGTCCGCCGAAGTGCAGGCCGAAACTGCCGTTGACCCGCCTGAAGTTACCGCCGGGCCAATGGAAGCTGCGGTACTGCCTGAAGTTACCGCCGGGCCGGTCGAAGCTGCTGGCGGAATCAGGGATATTCTCAAGGTGTTTGAAAACCAATATGATATTATGGCCGGACAGAATGAAGTCTTGAGCCGTTTCTTTCAGAAAAGCATGATATAGCAGGAGGCAGATTATGACATTTTTAATTTTTTGGGGCATGGGAATTGTTACGGCATTGATTCATATGTTTCTGAGCGGATTTCCTACGGATGCTTCGCAGATCAGTACCATTCTGCTGCTGCATCAGTTTGTGGTAACCTTTGCGGTGCTGGGGGTGGGCGGTGTTTTTGCCAATATGATTTTTGCCGAGAAAAATGCCAGACATATCGGCTGGCCCGGGGGGCCTTTTCAGATTAAATACGGTTTTACGCAGCTTGGCCTGGGTATCATGGGGGTAATGTGTATCTGGTTCAGGGGCGGTTTCTGGCTGGGGACAGTCGTGAGCATGTATATGTACGGAATCGGCGGTTTATGGACGCATTTTCATGAAATGAAAGTAAATCATAAAGCGGATTTAAACAGTATTGCTAATCTGGTTATGGATGTGGCCTATCAGGTGTTTTTGACGGTGCTGACGATACAGATCGGCGGCTTATGGGTAGTAGGGTGAGGCATTATTTGGTTTGAGTCCGCTGAGCGGACAAGGGGTAAAGATATGAAAAACAGGAGAACAGAACTTTCACAAGTACAAAAAGGGATTTACTTTGAATGCCAGACCGGCGGGAAAAATATCTATAATATTTCTGCCCTGATCCGGGTGAAAGCAGGCTTGGATAAAGATACACTGGAAAAAGCAGCGAACCTGCTGATTGCCGAGCAGGCGGCGTTGCGTAGCCGGATTGTGCTGGAAGGCAATAAACTGATGATGATCGAAGACCAAGCCGCCAAGGCCAAGGTCGATTGCTATGATAATACAGCAGGTCGGCAGGACGTGCCGGCTATCCTTCGTGAAGCCATGGAACGTGAATTTGACCTGGCTAAGGCACCGCTGCTCCGGCTCACCCTGATTGTCAATGGCCAAACGGAATCGGTGATACTCCTTGTTATCCATCATCTTGTCAGTGACGGGATATCGATTGACCTGGTGATCAGCAAGCTGTCCGCTTTTTATTCGGAACTGAGCAGGCCGGAACTGAGCAAGCCGGAGCCGGTAAGCGGGACAGGGAAAGCTGGTAAGGCCAATTATCCCTTCTTTGATTTTCTTGAAACGGAGAATAAGAAATTAACCGCCGGGGAATATGAGTCTAAGCGGCAATACTGGGAAGCGAAGGTGAAGGACATGAAACCCCTGGACTTTCCCAGGGATTTTGACGGCAAGGATAATTACGGCCTCGGCAAAGAGCGGGTTTATGCAATATCGGCCGAGCTGATGGCGGCGATTGAAAAAGCTTCGCATAAAGAGGGTGTTACTCCGTTTATCTTATGCTTCTCGGCTTTTATGGTATTAATGGGGAAATGCTGCAATGAAAAAAATGTTACCGTTTCCAGCCCGATTTCTTACCGGCCCGGGACGCAATATGCCGACGCGGCAGGCTGCTTTATCTATACCTTGCCGTTTCGCTGCGACTTAGATAACGACCCGGCCTTCAGCCAGGTAGTTGCCTTGCTGTATAAAGAGATGATCGGTGCCTATCAGAACAACGGCTACCCCAACAATCTGATCCTTCGTGAAAACACGGCGGATACCTATAGCGGAGCACAGTCCATTTTTGATATCTCATTTGTATATAACCGCTTCAGCCCGTCAGACTGGAACGGGGTCAAGTCGGAAGAATATGATTTTCCGTATATTACTTTCCCCGGCAATATGATGGTGTTAATCTGCAAGACAGCAGAGCGGGACATTATCAAAATCCAGTATAAACCCGGGCTATATTCTGATGAATCGATCGACATCCTGGGGAAACGCTTCCGGAAGCTGTTAGCGGCCATCGCTGCGGACAGCAGTCTGCCGCTGTCCGCTTACGACCTGTTTCTGGAAAACGAGAAAACCGATCTCTTGCATACCTTTAACCAGAGTTCGTATTTCCCCTATGAGCCCGCTCATATCATCGATATCTTTCAGGACAGGGTGAAGCAATATCATCAGCTGCCGGCGCTGTTTTACGGCCATGAAAGCTTGACCTACGACGCGGTGAACGATCTGGCAAACCGGCTGGCGCATCACATCCTGGCCCATAAAAGCAGGGAGAATGAAGTGATCGGGATCCAGCTTAAGAGATCGAAGGCAATGGTGATTTCCATAATAGCGGTATTGAAAGCCGGCTGTGCCTATGTGCCAATTGAGCCATATTATACCGAAGAGCGGAAGCGCTATATTTTTAAGGACGCCGGTATCGCGATACTGATTACTTCCAAAGCCCTGGACTATCGTTTCTGCAAGGAGGAATATGTGATCCTGGCCGAAGAGATGGATGATTATGACGGCGAAACGTCCGATCCGGCAGTCTTGCGTAGTCCCTATGACCTGGCATATATTGAATATACTTCCGGTTCGACGGGCGAGCCCAAGGGCGTAATGATTGAGCAACATAGCGTAGTCAACACGATTCTGGACTTGGAGCGGCGTTTTCCGGTTGCCGCCGGCGACCGCTATCTATACAAGACCCCGTTTTCCTTTGACATCTCCGGTACCGAGCTATATGGCTGGTTTGCCGGAGCAGGCGCGCTCTGCATCATGGAGCATGAGGGGGAGAAAAATCCGCAACTGATTCTTGCCGAAATCGAACGATATCAGGTCACCCATATTAATTTTGTCCCGACGATGTTCCGGCTGTTTCTGGATATCCTGCAAGAAGGGGATGAAAAACGGCTGCGTTCACTTAAATGGATCTTTGTCGGCGGAGAAGCAGTCACCCCGGATGTCGTCCAAAAAGCCTTAAGCCTGAGACTTTCCGCAAAGCTGGAAAATCTTTACGGCCCTACCGAGTGTACCATGTGGGCATCACATTATTCTCTCAGTGAATATGAGAATGTGGCTAATATCTCCATCGGCCGGCCGTTAAATGAAATCAGATGGTATGTCATCGATGAAAACAAGCACCTCCAGATGGCCGGTGTCCCCGGTGAATTGTGCTTGAGCGGGGTCGGACTGGCCCGCGGCTATCTTAACAAAAAAAGTCTGACGGAAGAAAAGTTCTGTGATAACCCTTTCTACGACAAGACCCAGGATCCGTCTTGGTTTCAGAAGATGTACCGTACCGGGGATCTGGTCCGCTTGCGGGCAGACGGCACCGTGGAGTTTATGGGGCGGCTGGATTTTCAGGTCAAGATAGGCGGCGTCCGGATTGAGCCGGGCGAAATCGAGGCGGCACTGGGACAGTATCCGGCCTTGGCCGGGCCGTCGTCGTTGCCAAGCAAAACACCAGTCAGCTTACGGTATTATGTGCTTACTATCTTGCGGAAGAAGAGATTCCGCCGGCCCGCTTCCGGGAATTTTTGAGTTCCCGGATCCCGGCCTATATGTTCCCGGCTTTTTTTGTCCGCCTTAAGGAACTTCCGGTTAACAGTAACGGGAAAGTGGATACCAAAGTCCTGATTGCCGATCAGAGCCATAAGCTTCGGGCGGCCGGCGGCCAAGAGCTTCCGCAGTCGGAGACAGAGCGGCTTATCGCGGGGATCTGGCAGCAGACGCTGGATCATAACCAGTTCGGGGTTGATGATAATTTCTTTGATAGCGGCGGCAATTCCATGAGTGCCATCCTTTTGCACGACCGGCTGAAGAAGGCTTTCCGCCCGGATTTATCCATTACCGCTTTGTTTCAGTATCCGACCGTCAGGCTGCTGGCGGATTATATGGCCGGACAGGAAAAGACTAAGATCGGGAACCGGAACGAGTACTTCCGTAAAAACAGCGTCAACTGGGCTTCTGATATTGCCATAATCGGCATGGCCGTTGATGTTCCGGGGGCCGATAACTTGGCCGATTTCTGGAACAACTTAAAAGCCGGGACCGAAAGCATTCATTATTTTAAAGACGAAGAACTGTTGGCCTTAGGTGTTGACGAAGCTGCCCTGAAACAAGACAACTATGTCAAAGCAAGGGGCCTGAGCTCTGATTTTGAGTACTTTGACGCGGAATTTTTCGGATATACGCCCGGTGAAATATACCGCATGTCGCCACAGCTGCGGGTCTTGTATCAAGGAGCATGGGCAGCTTTGGAGGATGCCGGCTATTATCCCGGGGCGACAGAAGAAAAAATGGGGATCTTTATCGGCGGCTCCGATGATTTCCACTGGTATCATGAAATGATCAATAACGGCGGCAGCTATAGTGATGCCTATCAGGCCTTTACCATGAGCACCAATCACTTTCTGGCGACCCGCCTGGCCTATAAGTTTAACAGTAAAGGTCCGGCCTATTCAGCGCTGACAGGCTGTTCGACGACATTGGTAACCGTGCATCTGGCTTGTCAGTCCTTGCGGGCCAAAGAATGCGATCTCGCGGTTAGCGGCGGCGTCACCATCGAGCTGCGCAACCGCGGCGGTTATCCATATCAGGAAGGCCTGATGTTTTCTCCTGACGGGCATTGCCGACCTTTTGACGCCGATGCCATGGGAACGGTATTTTCCAACGGGATGGGCGTCGTCGTCCTGAAACGGCTGGAAGATGCGCTGGCAGCCAATGATCCTATTTATGCAGTGATCAAAGGTTCCGCCGTCAACAATGACGGAAGCCAGAAGGCCGGATTTACGGCACCCAGCGTCGAAGGACAGAAAGAAGTAATCCAGGAAGCCTACCGGCGTGCCGGCGTGGATCCCGAAACCGTCGGCTATGTGGAAGCCCATGGAACCGGAACCATATTGGGGGATCCGATCGAAGTGGCATCCTTGACGGAAGCCTTTGCCACAGACAAAAAAGCGTTCTGTACCCTGGGTTCGGTAAAAGGCAATGTGGGACATACCGACACGGCGGCGGGTGCCGTCGGCCTGATCAAGGTGGCCTTAAGCTTGAAAAACCGTTTTATTCCCGGAACCGTCAATTACCGCGTCCCGAATCCTAAGATTGATCTTGAGGCGATTCCTTTTGTTATTTCCAATATCGGAAAGCCGTGGGACAATAATGGCCACGGCCCGTTACGGGCGGGAATCAATTCGTTTGGGGTCGGCGGCACCAATGCCCATATGGTATTGGAAGAAGCACCGGAAAGAAAGCCGAGCGATAGCCCGGACAAGATCAGCCTCCTCCTGTTTTCGGCCAGGACAGAGAAAGCCTTACAGGCGCAGATCAGAGCAACGCTGGAAAGCCTTTTTGCCGACAGTCGTGTCAATTTATCCGATGCCGCATGGACGCTGATGAAAGGCCGGAAGCATTTTATATACCGAAAAGCAGTAGTAGTGCAGGAAAATATGGAAAGTGGTCTTGCTTTTGACGAACTGATTGAAGAAGTGTTGGACAGCGACTATACAAAAGCAGCAGAGAAACGAAGGATCTACTTTATGTTTTCCGGTCAGGGCAGCCAGTATCAGGGCATCGGCAGGGGTTTATACGATGCGGATGATTGCTATGCCGGTAAGCAGTACCGCCGTTATGTAGATGAAGTGTTCCGCTGTTTAAAGGAAGACGAACGGCAGGAGTTTTTTGACGTCATCTACGGCAATGCGGATCCGCTGCTGGTCAATGAGACCAGATACAGCCAATTTGCCTTATTTGTTACCGAATATTCGCTGGCCCTTCTGCTCATGGAGCTGGGCGTGAAGCCGGATGCGCTGGTCGGGCACAGCATCGGTGAAGTGACGGCCGCGGCTGTGGCAGGGATATGGAGCCTTGCGGATGCGGTGCAGATTGTCAGGGCCAGAGGCGACATCATGCAGAAGCAGCAGCCTGGCGCGATGCTGGCCGTTATGGCCGCCGCCGACAAGGTAGCAGCCATGCTTCCCGACGGGGTGTCGCTGGCTCTTGATAATACCTCGGACCGCTGTGTGGTGGGTGGAACAAAGGAAAAGATCAAGGCTTTTGAACAGACAGTGCTGGAAAAAGGGCTGAAATGTTCGGTTATTAAGACATCTCATGCTTTCCATACCCCTTTGATGAAAGAGGCCGCCGCGGAGTTCGGTGAAGTCCTAAGCCGGTTACCGATGAATGAACCTCGATTTCCGATGGTTGCCAATCTTACCGGCCAGTGGGCCGACGAAGGTCAGATGTGCCGGGCTGGATACTGGAGCGAGCATATTGTTCGTCCGGTCCAGTTTACCCAGACCCTTACGACCGTGCTGCAGGAAGAAGCAGCCGCCTTTCTGGAAATCGGCGCTGGAAGGTCATTATGTACCTTTGCGATCCAGCATAAAGAGAAAAAGGACAGCCATACATTTATCAGCCTGATCCGCCATGCCCGGGAAAACGAGCCGGACCGGGAATACTTTTATTCAAAGCTCGGCAGCCTTTGGGAGGCCGGCGTAGCGATCGACTGGCAGCGTTTCATGGGTGATAAGCGGCGGAACAAGATTTCCTTGCCCGGCTACCGGTTTGACAAAAAGCACTATCCGGTTCCGATTTTGCTCGGCGTAGATAGCTCCGGCAGTGCGGACGCCGCCCGGAAAGCAGCGGCAGACCCGATCCCGGCGGTGGCAGGAACTTGGCCGGCGGCAGGAAGCGCTGCGGCAAATGCATGGACGGCGGCAGGAAGCGGGGCGGCGGCAATGATACATCAACCACTGGAAAACCGGGTAATCGATGCCTTTCGGTCGGTACTTGGCTACGATGTCGTGACGGCCGACCAGGACTTTTTCAAACTGGGCGGCGACTCCCTGAAAGCAATCAGCCTGGTCAGTGCGATTGAAAGCACAGCGGGAGTAAAGCTGTCGGTATCAGAGATATTTAAGCGGACAACACCCAAGAAACTGGCACAGTATCTTGCCACATCAGGTTACGCCGACAGCCCGCAGAATAAGCTCATGCCGGTTCCCAAAGCCGAATATTACTGCGTATCCCCGGCTCAGAAGCGGATGTTCAGCCTGTATCAGCTTGATCCTGGAAACCTGGCTTACAATCTTCCGTCGGCGACCATAATTGAAGGACAGCTGGATGAGGGTAAAGTGCAAAAGGCAGTGCAGAAGCTGATCAGCCGACATGAAGTGCTGCGGACATCATTTGCTATTCAAGGCTATCAAGTGGTTCAAGTCATTGCCGACCAGATCACTGCTGATCTGAGCTTTGAACGCCGGCTGCTCAAAGAAGAGCAGGATATCGATGCCTTGATGGACGAATTCGTCAGGCCGTTCGATTTATTCCAGGCGCCGCTTTGGAGGCTTAAGCTGATCACGGTCGATACCGGCCACTCCGTGCTTTTGTTTGATGTCCATCATATTATTGCTGATGCGACCTCGGTGGAAATCTTAAAAAAAGACTTTAATGAGCTGTATTTCGGCGAATTGCCGCCATTGCGGCTTCAATATAAAGATTTCGTCGCATGGCAGAACCAATATCTTGAGTCGGAAGAAGCGAAAGCGGCCAAAAGTTACTGGACCGGCCTGTTTGAAGACCGGATTCCGGTTCTGGAGCTGCCCCTTGACCGGGAGCGCCCGGCCGTAAAGACATTTCAAGGAAACCGATATTATTTTACCATTGAAGCCGATCTGGCAAGGCAGTTTGAGCAGTTTGCCCAGCAAAACGGCGCGACGATGTATATGGCTTTGCTGAGCGCATGGTATGTCTTGCTGTCCCGCTATTCGGGCCAGGAGGATATCGTCATCGGAACCCCGGTAGCGGGCCGGAATACTGAAGAAGTCGCCGAAATGATGGGGATGTTTATTAACATGCTGGCAATGCGGAACCGGCCAGAAGCACAAAAGCGCTTTATCGTATTTCTCGGTGAGGTCAAAGAGCAGGTGATGGAAGCACTTAAGTACCAGAGCTATCAGTTCGACGAGCTGGTGGATCATCTGGCAATCCGCCGGGAATTTAACCGCAATGCCTTATTTGACGTATGCTTTGATTATCAGAACATGACCGTCCATGACATCAGCATCGACGGAAAACCGACACGGCCGTTTGACTATGACCCCAAGACCGCCGACTATGACATGGTCTTAACCTGCCGGCAGGAAAAATCGAAGGAGATTCAATGTTTTATCGACTATGCCTCCGATCTGTTTACCGAGGACAGTGTACAGCGGCTGATGGAGAACTTTGCCACCGTGATGAAGAGCATCCTTGCGGACTGTCACAGCCCGCTGGGCCTGCTGAATATCATCTCCGATCAGGAGCTGTCTTCGCTTGGCCGGCAGTTTGAAGAAACGGCACTGACGACCAGAAAGGATGTTCTGCTCCATGAGATGTTCGAGGAAAACGTCAGTAAGCATCCCAAGAAGATTGCTTTCATCAACGGAGATGGCCAAGAGTTTTCTTATCGGCAGTTAAATGAGAAGATCAATACGATTGCCCATCGGCTGCTGGAAGTTCCGGTCGGTGAGGGAGACCTCGTGGGTATTGTGGGCAAAAGAGATGAATGGTTGCTGGCCGGGATGCTGGCGGTATTAAAGACCGGAGCGGCTTATGTTCCGATTGACTTCGGATTTCCTCAGGAAAGGATATGCTATATGATCCGCCAGAGCAAGCCGAAGGCGGTCTTAATAAGCCCGGAATACCGCGACAAAGTAGACTATGAAGGGGTCTATATTGACAGTGCTGCTTTAAAGACGGATGAAGAAACGGTTAAAAATCCGCAAATAAGCTGTTCGGCAGATCCGCTGGCCTATGTGATGTTTACCTCTGGGTCGACCGGCAATCCCAAAGGGGTTATGGTAGGACACCGGGCCGTCATCAACTTTGTCAGCGACATTATGAACCGGCAGCTATTTGCAGCGCCAGAAGACCGGGTGATCTGCATAACCACGCCATGTTTTGACATCTTTGCTTTTGAATCAATCGTGCCGATGTGCACGGGACACTCAGTCTATATGGCTACCGAAGCCGAACAGCTCGACCCTGCCCTGACGGCTGCCAAAATCCTCCGCCATGATGTGACCCATATTTTAAGCACGGTCTCACGGATCAAGGTATTTATTGAACACAAAGCTTTTGAACCGGCCCTGAATCAGTTGAAAGGCATCTTAAGCGGCGGTGAAAACTATCCGCTTCCGATGCTCAAGGAAATCCGCCGGAAATCCGCCGGACGGATTTACAATATGTACGGGCCGACGGAAGCGACGATCTGGTCAACGACAAAAGACCTGACCGCATCAGACTATGTCAATATCGGCCACCCGATTGCCAATACACAGATCTTTATCCTCAGCAAGGATAACCGCCTGCAGCCCTATGGGGTCTATGGTGAGATAGGCATTGCCGGCGAAGGACTGGCGCAAGGATATTATCACAATACCGACGAGACCGATAGAAGATTCATAGCCATCGACGAGCTGCCGGGGACGAGAATATACAAGACCGGCGACCGCGGCCGGATGCTGGCAAACGGGGAAACGGAGATATCCGGACGACTGGATAACCAGGTAAAAATCCGGGGTTACCGGATTGAACTGGGGGAAATCGAAAATGTCGTCATCAGACATCCCGCGATTACTGAAGCTGTCGCAAAGGTAGCAGACGAAGACGGGCAGAACAAAGATGGGCAGAACAAAGAACTCTTGCTGTTCTACAGCCTCAAAGCGGATGCCGCAGTTGCGCAGGACGATAAATGGCTGCGCGACTGGGTGGAAGCCAAATTGCCTCACTATATGGCTCCGTCCGGCTTTATCCGGCTTCCCAAGCTGCCCAAGCTTCCAAACGGAAAGCTAGACAGAAACGCCCTGATAGTTCCTGACCACGAAAAAAGTGTCGACAAGAATCGTGCCGGCGGGAACCAAGTCGACCAGAGCCAAACCGTCCAGAGCCAAGCCGCCCAGAACCAAGCCGGCGGGAACCAAGCCGACAGGAACCAAGCCGACAGGAATCAGGCTGCTGCAGAAACGACAGGGACAGTAACAACTTCCCGGTCGGTGAGCGAGTTTATATTGGACATATGGAAAGAAGTATTGCACAAAGATTCGATCGGAGTCCATGATAATTTCTTTGATGCCGGCGGTAATTCCCTGGCTCTGATTATGGTGAACAATAAGATCAATAATGATCTGGGCATTGCCGTTCCGGTTATCAAGCTGTTTGAATATCCAACTGTCGCCGGTATGCTTCAACTAATCAATCGGCAGGAAGGCAACAGCAACGGAACTGGAATCGGAGCTGGAACCGGAGCCGGAATCAGAGCGGATGAATTTGATGACGACGCTTTTAGCGACGATCCCGATCCCCAAACCGGTTTCCTGTCCAGGCAGCCGGAGCCGGAAACCGACCGGGCGGAAACGGAGGTAACGGACAGTCATCAGGATATTGCCGTAATCGGGATCGCTTGCCGCTTCCCGGATGCGGAAAATACGGATGCATTCTGGGAGAATATTCTGGCCGGCAAAGAAAGCATCAAGGTTTTCAGCGAAGAAGAGCTTTTAGCCAGCGGGATTGGCGGATCCCTCCTATATAAAGATAACTACGTAAAAGCCAAAGGCTATTTAGACGGCGCGGACTGCTTTGATGCCAAGCTGTTTGACTATTCCGATAAAGAAGCTCAGATGATGGATCCTCAGATTCGCCTGCTGCATCAGTGCACGTATGAAGTTTTGGAAGATGCCGGCTATAACTCCTACGAGTATGAGGGCAAGATCGGCATGTTTGCCGGCAGCAGCTCCAATCTGGTCTGGATGACAAGGTTTATCAACACCCAAGATGACATTATCGACGGCTTTGAAGCCATTACCTATAATGAGCGGGATTTCCTGACCTCCCGGATAGCTTACAAACTGGATCTAAAAGGCCCCAGCATGAATGTCCAGACCGCCTGCTCCACTTCGCTTGTGGCTGTCCATCAGGCAATCGAATCCCTGCATAACGGCGCGTCCGATATGGCGATTGCCGGCGGCGTATGCCTTTCCTATCCCAGAAAAGAAGGCTATCTGTGGCATGAAGGAATGATCTTCTCCAAAGACGGGCACTGCCGGCCGTTCTCCGAGGATGCCACCGGCACGGTTCCCGGCGAGGGCTGCGGGGTCGTCCTGCTCAAGCCGCTTAGCAAGGCACAAGAAGACCGGGATCACATATATGCAGTGATCAAAGGTTCAGCGGTCAACAATGACGGCTGTGACAAGATCGGCTACACCGCGCCTGGCGTGAAAGGCCAAACTGCGGTTATCAAAGAAGCTCTTCGCAAGGCACGGACAGCACCAGAAGAAATCTGTTATCTGGAGACCCATGGTACCGGAACAGCGCTGGGAGATCCGATTGAAATAGAATCCGTAAAGCAGGCCTGGTCAACCGATCAAAAGGGATATTGCGCACTGGGAGCAGTGAAAGCTAACCTTGGGCATCTGGATGCGGCGGCTGGGATTGCCGGCCTTATTAAGACCGTCTTAATCCTAAATAAGAAACGGATACCGCCGCTGATAAATTTCAGCCGGCCCAATGCCAAGGTGAGCCTGGACGACAGCCCTTTTTATGTCAATACGGAAGTTCAGGAACCGAAACAGCGTAAGCAAAAACTGAAGGCGGCCGTGAGTTCGTTCGGGATCGGAGGAACAAACGCCCATGTCATTCTGGAAGAAGCTGAGTAAGATCATATGCGCTTTCAACTATTGATTCCAAGATCCGCACAGCGGACAATGGCACAGCTGTTCTTCACGACTGATTCATAAGTCCGCGCAGCGGACAAGGGGTATGAGCATGGATAGTAAAAACCAACTGTATATTCTGCCTTTTTCGGCCAGAAGCCAAGAGGCGCTTGACAATACACTGCATCAGGTTATCGGATATTTAAAAGATAACAGCTGGATCCATCTGGCGGATGCCTCCTGGACCTTGCAGAAGGGCCGGAGAGAGCTGGAATATAAAAAAGCGGTCATCGCCGACCGCACCGGCATGGCCGGCAATCACTTCCAAGTCCTGAGCGGCAGCAAGGCCAATACCCGTGGCGACAAGCCCGAACTGGTGTACCTGCTGCCGGAGCCGGAAGACACGGCGGCATCCTGGAAAGCCTGGCATGAAGAAAAAGAAACCGGCTACCTGTTCAAGGTTTACCGCCAGGCCGTAGCCGATGTCATGACCATAATACCGGCTCAATATGCGGAAAAAGTCGCGTCGCCAGCTACAACTGCTGCCGGTGCCGATGGAAAGACCGCGGCTTTTCTTGCCTTGACCTGGGGATATGCCAACGTTAAGGCACTTCAGGCAATCGGGATCAACCCTTCCGCGCTGGCGGGAGAGGGCGTAGCGGAGCTGACCGCAATGGTCTGTGCCGAAGCGCTCCGGATCGAAGACGCCGTCGATATGATTCACCGGTTTGGCGTGCTTTCTTCCTATGAAGAAAAATATCAATACTATCAGATAAAAGAAAAACAGATCCCGGTCATGAAAAGAGCCGGTAAAAAAGCTAAGGCCTATCTGGAAAAGGCCGTTACCGTAAAACTGTCATCCGATAAACTTGAAAACAGCATAACTTCTCAGTGTCTGCCGGAGCCCGGCTCAGAGCAGGTATTGACCCTGATCGGTTCGGACGACTCTTCTTATCTGCCATTTGCGCATTGTTTTAGTGCCCTGATCGGAAGACTCTGGTGCCTCGGCATTGCCGTTAACTGGGACAAGCTGAATCAGGAATTCGCGCCCCGGCGGATATCGCTGCCGACCTATGTCTTCGATAAAAAGAAATACGAAAGCGATGTGGTTTCCGGCACCCGAAACGGTCAAAAACCGGATCCGGCAACCACTCCTGCGGCGCCCATGTCGTCCGCGGCAGCAGTGTCATCCGTGCCGGGCGGAGCAGCTGTCGCATCGGTATTGAAAGAGCTATGGAAAGATGCGCTGGGAATCACCGATCCCGGGGGAAATGACGACTTCATCGAAAAAGGCGGCTCATCCTTGGACGCAATCATGCTATCCGCTAAAATAAAGGAACGCTTACAGATTGATTTTCCGCTGTCCCATGTGTTCCAGTATTCCCGGTTCGGGCGGATGGAAAAATATCTACGCGAGCATGTAAGCAGCTGCTCGGAAGATGTGATCAAAAGACTGGAAATCCAGAAATATTACGAGCCTTCCGGTGCCCAGAAACGGATGTACGTCATGAACGAAGTGATCGATGATGCCCTGCCGTATAACCTGGCTGCCGTTTACCTGGTTGAAGGCGTGATTTATAAGAAAAAACTGCAAAGCTGTTTTTCCCGCATGATACAAAGACATGAAGCGTTCCGGACCCGCTTTGAGATGGTTAACGGCGACGTCGTCCAGATCATCGAACCAAAGGTCAGCTTCGAGGTAGAGTTTTCCATCGGCATCAAGGAAAATATCGAGCAGGAAATCCGTAGCCGGATCCGGGCTTTCGATCTGAGCCGGGCCCCACTGCTGCGGGTCATGGTGATCAGCTTAAACAACCAGGAACATATTCTGATCCTGGACATGCATCATATCATTGCCGATCAAAGCTCGCTGGCCATCCTGTTAAGGGAGCTCCAGGCGCTGTATGAAGGTAAGGAGCTTCCGGAGCCGGATGTGCAATATAAGGATTTTGCCAAGTGGCAGAATGATTATTTCCGGAGCGGGAAGGCAGACCGCCAGTTAGAGTATTGGAAACAAGAGTTTGCCGGCACGATACCGGTACTGGAGTTATACACCGATTATGACCGTCCCGAAACCATGCGTTATGACGGCAGGACCAGGCATTTTGAATTTACTCCAAGCCTTAACAGCCAGATCTTTGAAGCGGCCAGGCAGCAGGGCCTTACCCCGTTTATTTTGCTGATGGCCGCCATTAAGATCCTCCTGTGGCGCTATACCGGCCAAGACGAAATCGTGATTGGCACGGCGGTCGCCGGCCGGAACCATGTAAAGCTGGAGCCGGTTGTCGGGATGTTCGTCAATACCTTGGCGATAAAAAGCAAGATCGATGAAGAACTCACTGTGGCAGAATACCTGCAATATATGAAAGAAAAAATATTACAGGCTTTTGACAATCAGGACTGCCAGTTTGACGCGCTGGTAGAAGCCCTTGACATCCCTAAGAGCAGTTCCCGGAAGCCGCTGTTCGACGTAGCCCTTAATTATGTCAATATGGGGACCGAAGAGCCAAAGATCGAGGGCCTTAAGCTGATACCTTATGAAAACGGGGAAGTCGATGTCAAATATGACCTTACCTTTACCTTGGAAGAAAAAGACGGGCAGTTTACGCTTGACATCGATTATCTGAAAAGCCTGTTCCGGAGTGAAACCATCGGTCTCATGGGCAGCCGCCTTGAGCATGTGATCGGCTGGATGCTGGCTGACAGCGGCCAAAAACTGCAAAATGCCAGTCTAATTACCGTAACCGAGCGGCAATGGCTGACGGATACGGTCAATCGGACGGAAAGCTTAGGCCCGCCGGAGCAGACCATCTTGCGCCTGTTTGAGCAAAGTGTCAGGGATAATCCTGACAAAACGGCTCTTGAAGACCAAGGGGAACGCTTATCCTATCGCCAGTTAAACAACCTGGCCAATCAGCTGGCCGAGCGCTTACAGCAGTGTGGCATCGGCTATGGGGATGATGTCCTGCTTTTCTTAGAGCGCGGCTATCGGCAGGTTCTTGGCATGCTGGGAGTCATGAAGCTGGGAGCGGTCTATATTCCGGTTGATACGCAGTATCCCCAAGACCGGGTTGACTATATTATCGAAGACAGTAAAAGCAAGATCGTCATTACCTCTCGGGAGCTCGCCGGGCGGATTGGTCCGGGTATCCGTGCCTATCTGATCGATGTGGAAGAAAACCGTCTGGACCAAGATCAAGACATGGGTGTCGGATCCCCTTATACGCCACCGGAATTCCACCATGAAGACCTGCTTTTTATTCTTTATACCTCAGGCTCCACAGGGCGGCCAAAAGGAACCTGCGTAATGCATAAAAATATCATTCGGGTGGTGAAATATAATAATTTTATCAATGCCAAGGAAAATGACCGGGTTGTGCAGATGTCCAACTATGTTTTCGACCCCTCGATGTTCGATTTTTATACATCGCTGCTAAACGGAGCGACCCTGGTGATCGTGCCGCAGGAACTTACAATCGATATTCCCGCGCTGGCGGAATTCCTGATCCGGGAAAAAATCACGTTAATGTGCCTGTCCACAGCTCTCTTTCATATGCTGGTGGACTGGAAACCCGAGTCCATGAAAGGAATCCGGAAGATCCTGGTCGGCGGGGAGCAAATGTCCCTGCATCATGCCCGGAAAGCCGTCCGTGTCCTTGGGAAAGGCCGGATCATCAACGGCTATGGACCTACGGAAACGGGAATTATGGCTACCGGCTACCCGGTGGATGATGTGGAAGATGTATCAATTGTGCCGATCGGTTATCCGGCGACAGGCACGTCAGTCTATGTCGTTGACGACAGGCAGCAGCTGGCCCCGCTGAATGTGGCCGGAGAACTGTATATCGGCGGTGCGGCGGTTTCGCAGGGCTACCTAAATCAGGAAGAACTGACGGCCGCCAAGTTCATTCCGTTTGCCCTTGCCGGCAAAGAGCGGGTATTCTGCTCTGGGGACAGGGTGGTGTGGAACAGCAAAAAGGAACTGGTTTTCCTTGGCCGCAAAGATTTTCAGGTCAAAATAAGAGGTCACCGGGTGGAACTGGGAGAGATTGAGCGGCAGATCGAAAATGTTCCGGGGATCCGCAAGGCCTTCGTGGTGACCGAAAAAGACCGACTCGAAACCCTGTCCTTGATCGCCTACTATACCGTCAGCGATTACAGCCAGAAAGACCGGTTTAATGAAAACTATCTGCATGAAGCATTGAGCAGCAGGCTGCCGGTTTATATGATCCCTTCGCAATATATGCTGCTGGAGGCCTTCCCGTTGAATCATAACGGCAAGATCGACCGAAAGGCGCTTCCGGTGATAGCGGGCTATGATGAAGCGGAGGAAAAAACAGATAAAAGGACGGAAAAGAAGGAGAAAAGGACGGATGAACGGACGGATGAACGGGAAGCCTTGATCCTCAAAACGATGAAAAAGATCCTCAATGTCGCTGTCCTCAATAATAACGATGACTTTTTCCGCTGCGGCGGACAGTCAATCAAAGCGATCGCCCTGACCAAGGAGCTGTCCGACCAAGGATTTACGGTAAAAATAAACGATATTTTCCAATGTCCCACAGCTGCGAAACTGGCCGGCCTGCTACAGGAAAAGACGCCGGCCGCCGAACCAGAGGAACCGGAAGGACGGCTTGAGCTCAATGAAATCCAGGCCGGTATCTTGATCCGCCAGATCGTTGCTGATGTGCCGGCAGTATCCGACCTGATCACGATGCTGGACGCAAAACAGCGATTTTCTCTGGCACCGATCCAAAAGATCCATCGGCGGAACGGTTCGGATTACAGCGGGTTTGTCGGTCATCTTGAAGGAGCGGCAAGCGAGCATCAGGTCAGGCAAGCGATAGCCGCCGTCATCGGTAATAACCAGCTGCTTCATTGCGCGCTGCCGGAAACAGACGATGACTCTGGCTGGCTGGAATATGAGCTGGCCGAGGCCGCACCGGTTCTCGGCGAATATCTGGCCTACCGGGATATCTCCAAGTATGTTCCGGCATCGCAGACGGCCATTATCGGCGGTTTGTATCAGCAGATCATGCTTACGCCATATGCATCCGGACGGCTATTGTGGCGCCTGGCCGTCCTCAGGCTAAAAGCGGACGAACATCTGCTGATCTGGGGAGCTGATCACCTTATTTTCGACGGGCTGAGTGCCCAGGTTCTGAAAAACCAGCTTCAAGAAAGCCTGTGGAAAAACCGGCTGCCGCCTCCGGAACGTTACAGCGACTATGTGCAGCTGCTGGGGAGGGGACCGGCCATCGCCGAATCGTATCTCGTCGAACAGTTCCGGCTGGCGGAATGGAGCGCGGCAAACCAGGAGCTGATGAAGCGGCTGGCGGAAAGCGAGCCGGAGCCGGGCCGGCAGGTCAAACTGGTCCTGCCCCTTGCGACGGTCGAACCGGCCGATATCTGGCGGCATGCCTTTGAGACGGTCGCCGGACTGATCAGTGACTATACCGGGTTGGAGCGGATTCCGTTTGCCCTCGTCGATTATGGGAGAAGTTATCAGGACAGACAGTTTTACAATTGCGTGGGTGAGTTTCTCGCCATGGTTCCGGTCCTCTATGACAAGAATCACTGGATCCCGGTGGAACCGGCCGTCCAGTTATGCAAAGACAGCGCGGTTAACTTCGTCAGCCTGCTGGAAGATGCAGAACTGAAGCGGAAATATCCGGCCGTTACGGACATGCTCGGCAAGTATTTCGGAGCGGAAAACGCTTCCGGTAACAAATGTTTTGATGCGGTTTTATACAATTTCCAGGGTGCTGCGGAGGAAGAAGAAAAGGCGGCATTTGCCGACATCCAAGGCGAAGAGTACCTGGCAAGGATTACCGTTCTCGTGAATTATGACGCCGATCATCTGATCATTGAATTTCACAACCTGTCGGCCAAAGAGGAAGAGCAACTACATTATCATGCAAGAGAAATCATGCAAATGAAACAGGCAAATGAAACAGGCAAATGAAACATGCAAAAATCATGCAAATAAACATGCCAAAAAACATGAAAAAGAGAGGAAAAGCAGAATGAAAAATAAGTATTTACTGGTATTTTGTTTCATCACATATGGATTATGCTGGGGACTGGCAGCCGCCTTTATGCTGTTCTATGATTTTTTCTCCGGGATATTCGGAGCGATGTCGTTTGAAAACCCCTTGGTAATCCTTGCCCTGTTCTCCGCGAATATAGCGGCAGTCATTGTATACGGAATGATGGGTGGATTAAAAGCAATCGGCGGCCTGTTCGCAAAATTTATTCCGCGCAAGAAAGATCTCTACTGGTTTGCCATCGTGCTGGGAATCGCCGTGCTTTTTTTCCTTTTTGTCCGCTATGGTGCGATTCTTCTTGGTGTTGCCGTTCCGGAGCTCATTTATAATCCGTTAGAGATGGTCCGGGAAATCATCCGCAATTTCTTCCTTGAGATCGGTATCCTGGGCGGCGTGCTCGGCTGGCTCGGTTTCCTGCTGCCGTATTTACAGAAGATTTTTCGCAGCAATATCAAAGCTGCGGTCTGTACCGGAGCCATGATGGGTATTTACACCCTGCCGGGATATGCCATTTCTTCGTTTGAAATGGTAGCGCTTTATCCTTTGTATATCATCCAGGTGGTCTTTCTCTATATTTTTATCAGCTATATGTACAACCTGACCGAGGGAAACCTACTGTTTTATTTGCTTTTATTCGGCATTATTTCATCAGGGGCTTCGCTTCAGCTTTATTATTTTAACGCGCCGGTTCAGATCATCGAGATTGTCTTTTTTATCTTGGTGTGCGGGATTACCTATTTCATCATAAAGAAACGAAATATCCAAGTGCCGCTTCATACTTTGCCTGAATACCGCAGGATCCCGGCAAGCGGGGTGGGAGAAACAGCATGAAAACAGAAACCTTTTGCCAACTGAAAAAAGGGGAAGGCGGGCAGCTGATCTGCTTTCCCTATCTGGGCGGCTACGCCAGCTCTTTTCAAGTGCTCGTCAAGGCTCTGGAAGATACCGATATGGAAGTCTGGGTGGCCAATCCTCCCGGCCACCTGGGTTCCGACCTTCCTTTGGTCAGCAGCATTGATGAACTGGTGTCGCTATATGACCGTGATGTCGCTAAGATCATCAGACCGGACAGCCTGTTTTTCGGACACAGCATGGGCGGTGTCGTTGCCTTTTCGCTTCTGGAAAAGATGGCCACTTCCGGCGCCAGGATCCTCCCGGCGGCGCTGATGATGTCTGCTTCCGCGGCCCCCTGCTGTTTCGCCGGCCGCGGCTACGATACGATGAGCCGGGAGGAGCTTTTTCAAAAGTTAAAAGATTATGGCGCGATGCCGGAAGACATCTTAAACAGCCGTGAATTGATGGAAAGCATGCTGCCGGTGTTTCAGGCGGATTACCATGTTTTGGCCTCTTGCGTCACAAAAAAGTATCAGAAAATCAATAGAACTACTTATTTACTATGGGGAATGGAAGATAAAGTGGAGGACGTCCGCAATATTCATTTATGGAAAGAATATTTTGTGCCGGAAATAAAAACGATACCGATCTACAATGCTGGTCATATGTATATTCATGAATGTGCCGACGAAGTGGCATCCCATATCCGATACAGTATGGGCCTGCTGCACTGAAACCGGAAGCCTATTGCTGGGGATTTGTTAATTATTGACAGTTGCAGACGAGGACGGTAATATAAAGTAAGCTGTCTTTAATAGTACGGATCGTAAGCAATCAATGGGCATTTAACAAGAAATAACCCCGTAATTACTAGGGTTATAATAAAAAACAAGGAGAAGAAAATGCTACTAAGAATTGTAAAAAACGATTACATAAGAAAAAAGGCAATTACAGCGACAGTTTTTTTGTTTATTGCTATGGCGTCACTATTATTATCCAGTGCGATCAGTATTATAGCCAATCTGGTACATTCCATTGCTGATCTGCAGCGTGCGGCAGTGCCTTCCGACTTGATCCAGATGCATCTGGGCGAGTTTGACCAAGCAGAAATCGACCGCTTTGTCGAAACGCATCAGGATACAATCGCGATGCAGGAAACCATGGTACTGCAGAATCTGGAAGGAAAGGATATTACGTTTCGGAACAATGAGTCATTTGCCGATACGGTTCAGGACATATCCTTTGTCGTCCAAAATCAGAATTTTGATTTTATTTTAGATCTCAACAATGAAAAACTGAATATTGAACCAGGAGAAATCGCCGTTCCCATTCATTATATGCAGACTTATGACTTGGCAGTCGGCGACGTCCTTACCGTCAGCTTAGACGGATATCAAAAGTCATTTACGATATCCGACTATGCCAGGGATTCGGAAATGAATACAACTTTTGCCGGATCGAAACGCTTTGTGCTGAACCAGGCTGACTATGAGGAGTTATATGCAGCGCAAGCGGCCGAAACAGAGTATCTGATTGAGTTTAAGCTGGTACCGGGAGCGGATCTGATGGCGGTACATACCGACTATGTGGATGCCAAGCTTCCGGGGAACGGTCCCAACCTGATCGGCCGGATGTTTATGCTGATGTCGGCCATGTCCGATGCCATCATAGCCCTCATTATGATCCTGATCAGCATGATGATCGTGGTAATTTCCATGCTTTGTATCAAGCTGATGTTCCAGGCCGCTGTGGAGGAAGACATCCGTGAAATCGGGGTCATGAAAGCGATCGGTATCTCGAAAAAAGACATCCGTAAGATCTACCGGAACAAATACTGTATCATGGCCATTTTGGCCGGAGTGGCCGGCTATCTGCTTTCCTTTGCGGTCATGGATGTATTTACCGGTAATATGAGGCTTTATCTGACCGCAGACCTGTCAGGGAGCTTGAGTTATCTGCTGGCGGTATTGGCACCGGTTCTGGTGTATGTCATGATTTCGCTTTATTGCCGCCGCATGCTTAAGAAAATGGACAAGATTTCGGCAGTGGAAGCCTTGCTGGCGGAAGTTGACAAGCGTGAAAAACATAAAAAGTACCGTTTTGCGTTACTTAAAAATAAAGTATTCAGTACCAATACCTATATGGGCATCCGGGACATCGGGAGACGCTTTAAGCTGTACCGCTTTTTGGTCGTCATCTTTTCGATATGTACCTTTATCCTGATCTTTCCGGTTAATATTTATAATACCTTTAATTCACCGGACACCTGTACCTACTTAGGGATCGGGAAGTCGGACCTGAGGATTGACTTAAGCCGGACAGACCGAATTACCGAGGATTTCCTGGAGCTTCAGGAAGCCCTTACGAATGATCCCGATATTGAGATGTTTTCCCCGCTGATAACCTGTTCTTACCAGATCAGGAATCCGGAAAACGAATGGGATTACCTCAATATTGAAACCGGGGATTTCACCGTATTTCCGCTTAATTATATACAGGGAAGCGCTCCTTTAAGCAATGGGGAAATCGCGCTTTCTCAGGTAGCGGGAGATGAGCTTGGCAAGAAAATCGGCGACCGGCTGGAGGTCCGCGTAAACGGGGAAGTGCGGGAACTTACCGTAAGCGGGATTTATCAGGATATTTCACACGGCGGCAAAACTGCCAAGGCGCATCCCGGCCTTCCTTTAAATCAAGATGCCATTCTCTGGTATGTCGTCTATGCTGACCTGCAAGAGGGTGTTGATCTGTTATCCAAAATCGATATTCTAAAGGAGGCTTACCCGGGCGCCAGTGTTTTCAGCGTCCAGGAATTTACGCTTCAGTCCTTGGGGAATATGATCGACCAGATGCGGATGGCAGTCTTTGGAGGAGCCGCAGTCTCGCTCGCGGTGGCCGTTTTGATCACCGTCCTGTTCTTAAAAATGCTGTTGTCAAAGGATATGTCACAAAATGCGGTAATGCGCAGTCTCGGACTGACCCTAAAAAACATCAGGCACCAATATATGGCCGCTTCCTTGACCGTGCTGGTCTTGGGCATTGTGATCGGCGGGTTGCTGACGGAATTTTTAGGTGAGCTTCTGCTGGGTCTGGCCATGTCGTCGATGGGGGCATCCCGGATCGACCTGGTCAGTGTCATATGGCAGTCTTGGATCTTATGTCCGGTGATGCTGTTTGCCATTGTCGGCTTAAGCATTTCCGTATGCTGCAAAATTGCTGCCCAGAAGGATCTATCGGTGGTGTTGAGGAGCTGACTCTGATTGAAGCAGCATGGCCCGGAGCCGTTATGGATAAACAGTAAAGTAAGTAACCCCCAATCATATCCAGAGGAAGGAAAACGGATAAACAGTAAAGTAACCCCAAATCATTTCTGAAAGGAAGACAATCATGAACAATATACTGGCAGTAGAAAACTTAAACAAGACAGTGGATCTTACCAAAACCAATAAACTTCATATACTAAAGGGCGTTAATCTTAAAATTGAAAAGGGCGAGTTTGTGTCGGTCATGGGTCCGTCCGGGAGCGGCAAATCAACACTTTTATACAATGTCAGCGGAATGGACCGTATTTCTTCCGGCAATGTAAAGTTCAAAGGGCGTGAAATCGGCGAACTGGAAGAGGAAGAACTGGCAAAGCTCCGCTTAGACAATATGGGTTTTATTTTTCAGGACATAAATCTCCTTAAGAATTTGTCCGTCATTGACAACGTCATGTTTCCGGCCATGATGCTTGGCAAGGAAGATAAATCTCAGATCAATAAAAAGGCGGAAGACCTGATTAAAATGACGGGGATATCAGAAATTGCCGACAATACGATTACCCAGGCGTCCGGGGGCCAGCTGCAGCGGGTCGGGATATGCCGGGCTCTGATTAATAACCCCGACATTATTTTTGGCGATGAGCCGACCGGATCATTGGATTCCAAAGCAGCCTCTGAAATCATGTCCTTGCTGGATGATATCAATAAGAAAGGGACGACGATCATGCTGGTCACCCATGATGCAAAAGTCGCTGCACAGACAGAAAGGGTCTTGTTCATGGTTGACGGGAATATCGTTTCTCAGAAAAAAATGGACAAGTACAATAAAAACCGCCACGAATTGAAGGAAAGAACCGAATCAATTATGAAAGAGCTGATCAGTAACGGGATCTAGTGCAACAGCAAACAGGATATGGCAGTTTATGAGGTATATTATGAGTACACTGACGATGAATGCAGGTAATTCAAATACAGTAAATAACAGTTCAATAAATGCAAGTACCATCGGTTCGAGTGCCATGATGGAAGTAACCGGACTGAGAAAAAGATTCCGTGATAAAGAAGTTATCTGCGGTATCGACTTCCAAGTCCTTCAAGGAGAAATACTCTGTTTTCTCGGGCCGAACGGTGCGGGGAAGAGTACGACGATCAATATTATCACCGGGGCTTTACGATGCGAATCGGGTAACATCAGTTACTGCGGGGCAGATATTTATCGCAATCTGACCGCATACAAAAAGAATCTTGGCATTGTTCCGCAGGATCTGGCTCTGTATGAGGATTTACCGGCACTTACGAATGTGCGATTTTTTGCCTCACTGTACGGATTAAAAGGCAGGCAGCTCGACGAGGGCTGCCGGTATGCCTTGGAATTTACCGGATTGATGGACAGAGCGAAAGATAAGGTCAGTACTTTTTCCGGCGGAATGAAAAGGCGGCTGAACATTGCCTGCGCCATTGCTCACAGGCCACGGCAGCTGATTATGGATGAACCGACCGTCGGCATCGACCCGCAGTCCCGCAACCATATCCTGGAAGGCGTAAGGCGGCTTCGCGACGAGGGCATGACCATTTTATATACGACTCATTATATGGAAGAGGTCGAGGAAATCGCTACCCGGATTATTATCATGGACGAAGGCAGAATCATTGCTGAGGGAACCAAGGAAGCTTTGAAGGCGGGGATTGACAAGGAACGGCATTATGAGATTGATGCCTCATATGATGAGTGTCCCGATGCTGCGCTGCTTTATCAGATAGGCGGGATCAACGAGGTAGCAATAAACGGAAGCCGGATTGCCATAGCAGCGGCAAAGGAAACGGAAACCCTTGATAAGATCATTACGACCCTGATAGCCGGTTCGGTAAGAATCAATGCCATAGCCAGCCGGACGGCAAACTTAGAAACCGTGTTTCTTCATCTGACCGGCAAGTCGCTTCGTGATTAGCAGGTTCGGTAAAGAAGCTCATTCGATAAAGCGAATTATCAGTAAGAGGTATCGTATGGATAATTTTAAGAAAATACTGGGCATGGACCTGTTTAATCTTTTTACCAATCCGATGTGGCTTGCCTATGCCATTGTCTTCCCGCTTGTTCTCGTGCTGGTCATGGGGTTTTTGACAAGCGCAAGCTATGGCAGCACCGTCACGTCCTACGATTATTATGGCATTGCCATGATGATTTATATTATCTTTAACGCAGCGACGTTTTCCGCAAACGGCTTCATGGAAGAACGGGTCAAAAACCCTAACATGAGGCTTGTCTATTCCCCGGTCAAGCCGTTTTTTATTCACTTTTCAAAGGTTCTGGCCACGTTTGTATTTTGCTCGGTGACCTTTACGCTGGTGGGAGCCGTGCTGTACCTGGTCGTAGGCGTAAACTACGGGGGCGGGTATTTTGGGCTGATTTACCTGCTGATGCTGCTGGCGATATTTTTCTTTTCGGCGCTGGGTGTCATGGTTTGCTGCGTGCTCCGGAGCGAGAACAGTACCAATCAGCTATTGAGCATTATTCTCACTCTGTTCGGGGTCTTGGGGGGATTGTTTTTCCCGCTTGACGGCTTTGGGAAAGCCATCAGTGCCATTAGCTGGATGTCGCCGGCTAAATGGATCTTCTCGGCCTGTATGCAGATCATATATAACCGGGATATTTCCATGTATCTGCCGGCCTGCGGGGTCATGGTCATGTTATCCGCAGCGGCAGTCGGGATCAGTGCAAAGCTATTTAAAGGGGAGGATTACATATGATTGCTTTTTGGACGACCTTAAGAAATAACTATAAACGGATGCTGGAGCATAAGTCGAGAGTCATCCTTGTGGTGGCAATGATCACTGGTGCGGTTGCTGCTGCTGTCTTTATGAATGCCTTGGCAACGGACAGCATCGGGAATATTGCCTTGGTTGCACCGGAGCGTGAGGACGGTCTGACCAGTCCCTATCTGAATGTAACCCGGCTTGACAAAGCCCCGCCGCTGTCGGACCTGGTATCAGGGAAGTATGACGCGACAGTAATCCGTAAAGCCTCGGGGGAATATGAGATACAGACCATCAAGAGCGATGTGTTCAGACAGGAGTTGGCCGACCTGCTTGCCGATCCTGAGGAGTACCAGCCGGATTGGTCCGGACGCAGGAAAGTCGGTACTACTATTGTCGGCTTCCTGATCATGTTTATCCTGATGCAGGGCACTACGATGATGCTTTTTTTTGCGGAGGACAGGGAACACGGACAAATCAGAAGGGTTGCGGCCGCTCCGGTATCTTTTGCCGGATATCTGGGTGCCCATTGTGTGTATACGTTTTTGATCTTGTTTGTGCCGACATTGGTAATCCTGTATCTGATCAGGTTTCTGACGGGGGTTGCTATCGGCTTCTCATTTTTTCAGTTTTTTTTGCTGATATTTCTATTATGTGCCTTGTCTACAGCGTTTGCCCTGTTTCTTGATGCCTTTATCGACAGGAGTGATTCTGCCAATATGCTTGGATCGATGGTTTCCATCCTGACTTCGATTTTGGCAGGTAGTTTTTATTCGTTTGACAAGGGCAACCAGACACTGGAAGCGATTATCCAAGTACTGCCGCAAAAAGCTTATCTTGAACTGGCGGGGGGGATGGAAAATGGTTATAGCTGGCAAGAGCTGGCGCCGTGGTTTTGGTATTTGCTAGGGATAATTTTGGTATTCTTGGTGGCGGCTGTTGCTAAGACAAGGAGGAATTATATCAGGGCATCATAGCAATTTTTGTCAATTCCAGGGACATGCTGATCTAATCGGCGTTTCCCTGGGAACTGAATACCGGAGCCTCCAAATTTTGCTTGTTCATTACTTCTCATCTTTCAAAAATTATCTCAATATCATCGTGCCAGTATCTTTGGCAGTCTCAGACGGAATCATCTTCTTAACGCGTCAGGTTATTTTGAAATCAGCATTTATATAGGAAGGGTCATAAAAAATAACTTTATTCACTATTTATATGGCTGATCACGCTACTTTAATTTATCGTAATAATAAATAAATTATCAAAAAGAATAGTATTATTTTTTATAAACACTTGATATCAAAAAAGTAGTTTCTTTAATGTATGATTTTATAATTATATATATTGATAAACATTATTTTAATTTATTTCTAATAATGATTGTAAGCGGCATGTATATCTGTTATAATTATTTATGACATATTATGACATAGCGCATATGTTAATTAAAGATATTACTGATATTAATTTTGCTACACTTATCGCAAGTTCTGAGATAAATATCTTGTAGAATTAGAAAATAAATGACGTAACATAAAGAATATTATAATTAATTTGCTATTATTACAACGAAAATAACGATGTATAACATTACAAATGAATATATTAAGCATTTCACGTCACTTATTACTTAAGAAAGGAGAGAAGCATGCTAAAACGGAAAACAGCAACACCAGTCTTAAACCCAAAAACAAAAAGGAGGTACCCTGTCAAGCCTTTGCTTTGTTTTGTGTTGAGCATGATTATGGTGGTTACGTTATTACCGGCAAATCAGTTGCCTGTGGCTTATGCAGCTGCTGCTTTAGAGCTGACAGCGGAAAACGATTCGGATGCGAATGCAGAGCAAACTTCCGAAGAGAAAACTTCCGATGAGCAAGTTTCCGACGAGGAAACAGCCAGCAAGGAAGCTGCCGGTGACGAGTCAAACAGCGAAGATGAAGCTGAGGAAAACATGACCGAAGAAGTAACCGAAGAAGAAGAGAACGAAACTATCCCGGATATCAATGCAGCAGCCGGTAACGAAGGTGACGAGCTGCTAATTGTCAATGCCCGGGTCAGTAACTTTGCAACCAATGAAGGCAATGGATATTACCGGGCCCTGCTCGACAATAACTATAGCACGCACTGGCACGATGTCTGGGTCAGCAGTTCAGGACAAGGCCAGCTGAACGCGGCCAAAACCGGCCACTATATTGATATAGACCTGGGCAGCGAACGGACAGTAAGCGATCTGAACCTGTATGCCCGTACCAGCGGTGCTAATTTTCCGGATACAGTGACGGTTTACATACCTAAAACCCCCAAATTTACTGACGGCTGGCCTAACGGTGAGATCAATACAGCCACAACATCGGCAGCTTATAATGCCAACGTACCGAGCTGGGCTGACTCGGCTTCCATGAATCTGTGGACGGAAGTGACCGGAGTTTCGGCAGGTAATTTTGCGGCTTCTGGAAGTGTTCCGAAAGGCAGGTCGTTAAGCTTTTCCAGCGAGCTGACTACGCGTTATCTGCGGATATTTGTCCGGAACGGCAGTACCGGTGCCGTCAATATCGCCCTGAGTGAAATCAAGGCCTACGGGACGGCCGACACCAGTGCTGCGGTGCGCTTACCGGTGGCAAGCATCCGCGCCACGAATGCGATGAGCGGCGACGGCTTGATTACCGGCATGGTCGACGGTGCTGCAGCTACTTATTGGCAGAGTAATTATAACACCGCCACGGATGCGGTAATCGAACTGGATCTGGGAGCGGTGCAAGACGTCATGTGGATTGAGATTGACAAGCGCCCGAACAATTCCAACAAGGCCATCACGTCGGCAGCCCTTGCGACAAATCCCAATACGGCTTCGTACTGGACAACCGGCACCGGCACTGTCATAGTCACCGGGGACAATGCCGGCCAGTCCTGGACAAATATCAGTTTGATCCAGCCGACGGGTGTTCCTTCGGGGTCTGACAGGGCTTACACACAGACCTATAGCATTAGACCTACGGAAATCCTTAATACTCGCTATCTGCGTATTAATCCGGCGCATGGTCTGGCCGGCAGCTTAGGCGATGTGGCTATATCGGAGATCCGTGTATATGGCCGGAATCTTAACGGAGACCCGCCGTCTTATCGTCTGGCAGGATCCGCTGCCGCACCGGCGAGCAAACTGTCCTTGTGGTACCGTGAGCCGGCAACCGGACCGTGGCTGAGCGATTCCTATGTAAACAGTGACAAGGAAGACCGCCTGCCCATCGGTAACGGAAGGATGGGATCCCTGATCGCCGGCGGGGTAATGTCGGAAGAAATACAGTTCAACGAAGAAACGCTGTGGAGCGGCGGGCCGGGCGGTACGGAACTAGATACCGACGGCAACCGCGGCAATGTTCCGTCAGGCGAGTCAAGCTATAATTATGGTTATGGGGCGGGTGACCCCGTCCAAAGCTCGCTTTATAACGCCTTGAAAACAGGAACCAATACCAGCGGTTCCGGTTCTGTGGCGACCAATACGATTCAGGGTAATTATCTGGGTTTCGGGCGTTATAAGAATTTTGGCTACCTGACCCTAGACTATAACTTCCCCGGCGGCGAGTCGGTCGTCAATAACTACCGCCGGACACTTGATCTGGAAAACAGTACCGCGACTGTCAGTTATGAAATCGGCGGCACCACGTACACCCGTGAGTATATCGCCAGCTATCCTGGTGATGTCATGGCCGTAAGGCTGACGGCCAGCGGAGGAACGGGCAAACTTAATGTGGACGTATCGGCCAGACCGGGGCAAAGCAGTTATAAAGCAGCGGCTCCGGCGGTCACGGCATCAGGGGATACGGTTCTGCTGACCGGTGATCTGAAGGACAACGGCCTGCGATACGCCGCCGCTTTTAAAGTGACGCAGAGCGGCGGTACCCTGACGACAGGGAGCACGGAGGTGAGTGTCAGAGGAGCCGCCTCGATAACGATCTATTATGACGCCGCCACGGATTACCGGGATGATTCCGGGCAAAGCCTAGGGTCAGCCAATGACTATAATGCTTTTGACGGCTGGACATGGCGCACCGGCGAGACGCTTTCCGCACTGGCGAACCGGGTAAAGAATGAAGTTTCTTCTTATACCGACAGCGGCTATGCCGCGATAAGAGCGGCTCACGTTGCCGACTATCAGGAACTGTTTGGACGGGTGGAGCTTGATCTTGGCGGAACCAACCATCTTCCTACCAAGGAAGCCCTGACAGCCTACCGGACCGATACCTCCGGCACGTCGGCTAAGATGCTGCAGACGATATTATACCAATATGGCCGTTATTTACTGATCTCGTCAGGAAGGGGCGGAACCCTGCCATCTAACCTGCAGGGGGTATGGAACAGCGGTAATAACCCGCCTTGGAGTTCCGATTATCATATGAATATTAATCTCCAGATGAACTATTGGCCGGCCGGCGGAGCCAATCTGGTAGAACTGATTGACCCGCTCATGAATTATGTTGACGGGCTGCGCACCACCGGTCGGCTGACTGCCCAGAAATACAGCTATCCGTCCGGCACCGCTGCCGGGGCATGGAAGGCCACTGACGGCAGCGCAGGCTGGACGGTACATACCAGTTCGAATATCTGGGGGCAGACCACGCCCGGCCCGAGCTGGAGCTGGGGCTGGTCGCCGGCCGCCAATGCCTTTATGGCGCAGAATCTCTATCAGTATTTGCAGTACGGCGGTGATAAGACTACTTTCCAGAATGAATACTGGCCGATTATCCGCGAGGCGGCTGTAATGTGGACCAAAGCCTTGTACAAGCCGACCGATGGCTTTTGGGCCGGTAAATACGTGGCCCTGCCCAGTTATTCGCCGGAACACGGGCCGCTGACAGTGGCTACTGCTTATGACCAGCAGCTGATCTGGGAGCTGTTTACCTTGACCCTTGACTGCATGGATCAGCTCAGCATCAATGACCCGTTGTTTGAGGCTAATATTGAAGAAAAGCTGGCCAATCTTTACAGGCCGGTCAATATCGGTACGAACGGATCCGTTCTGGAGTGGACCTCGTTCAGCCGTAATTCAGCAGTAAACAGCGGCGAAAGCAGCCATCGCCATATGTCCCATGTAGTCGGCATGTATCCGGGTACCAGTATCATGGACGGATATACGATTGACAGTGCTACCGGGAAATTGGTGGCAAGCAGTAATAACCAGGATTTTAATGCCGGCCTGCAGTCGCTGCAGATTCGCGGCCTCGGCGCGACCGGCTGGTCGATGGGCTGGAAAATCAATCTGTTCGCCCGTGCCAAGGACAGTGCCAGCGTTAACCAGCTGATCAACAATATGTTCCTTGGCGGCAGCGGCCAGAGCCAGTTACCGCCCAACCTGTTCGGGATGCACGATACCCGCTTCCAGATCGACAGTAACTTCGGCTATACCGCCGGGATTCAGGAAGCCTTGCTGCAAAGCCACCGCGGTTCCTTGGATCTGCTGCCGGCCCTGCCGACTTCGTGGGCAGAAGGCGAAGTAAGCGGCCTTCGTTCGATCGGCGGTCATACGGTGGATATAGAATGGACAGGCAGGCAGTTGGAAGAAGCGCGGATTACCGCTCACAGCACCGGCAGTATCGTAGTGAGCAATGACCGGTTCAGGACATCGGGAGTGCTGGTGGACGGAGTCCCGAAGACGGCTGTCGGCGGTGCTATAACGATAAACGCCGTACAGGGAGTGACTTATGTCATCACGATAGATACAGGAGCGGTCGTAATAGATGAGTTCTTTACTGATTTTAGTGACAACCAGCTGGGAACATGGTACTCGGCAAGGGCAGCCGGGGGAACGGCAGCGCTGGTGAACGATGCTACTCTCGGCAAGAACGTGCTGCGGCTCAGCAATCTGGGCAATGGCGTAGCCATGTATAATACCGAATGGCCGCAGTATGAGGATTTCACTTTTACCGCACGGATCCGCACGACGACAAGCAATCCGGTACTGGGATTGGCTTACCGCGCCGGCAACGCGACACCGAATACGCCGAGTGCGACTACGTTGGGTTTACTTACGGCACAAAGCTATAACAATAATAATATTGAGTTTAAGTCATATACCGGGACGGCGGAGAGCTATGTTAACCTGACGACGCAGAACGGTTATGGACAAGGTTTCCTGCAGGCTAACAAATGGTACACCCTTAGTATGACGATGGATGATTCGAGTGTAGAATTTTATATTGACGATGTGTTGATGGCCCAGAACTCGTACACACCGGCCAGTTCGCCGGGGCAAAGCTTAGGCGGGGTCATGAGCCGGATCAAGGACCGCGAAGGATATTTTGGATTTGCTGCGTGGGGGAGTTATGCGCAGACTTATGAGATTGACTGGGTGCGGATTACGAATCTGGAGAATTAGTGCTGGGGCGCCGGGGCGGGTGCTGCTGGGGATGTGTCGTGTTGGTTAATGCATCGTGTTGCCATGTTGGTTAATGCGTCATCGCCATATTGCCCAAGCATCATCTGCTCCGGCTCCGGCTCACGAAAATAAGTGCAACTAAGTCTCTCACCCTCAATTTTGGCAGTTTCCGTGCCGGCAACCAGCGCCATCCGTGGCGCGTGTTGCCTTGTGCGGCCATCCGTGGCCGCCCATCACCAGGTTTTCGTTGGTGAGAAACTAAGATGCACTAATTTTCTTCCGTAAGTCGCCTGAGCAGATGATGCTTGGGCAATATGACGATTCGGTATTCCACGCTGGAAGTATAGTTGGTGCACAAGATGGTGTAGGCCGCAGAGCCGGTCTGCGATTACTAAGGAAGGAGAAAGGAATGGAAAGAAAAGCAAAGAAACATGCTGGAGTGTCGCGGCTAATCAGGAGAAGTACGGTGAAGACCTTGTTGTGTTTTGCACTGAGCCTGATTATGACAGTTTCAATACCAATGAATCTGTTGCCGGCAGTTTATGCGGCTGAGGACGCTGTCATAGTAGAAAGCAGTGATGACGAAAGTATCACAGCTGGAACCTATGTAGGCGAAGAGGAGACGGCGAATAACGGCGATGAGCAAGAGACGGCGAATACCGGCGACGAGGAAGAAACAGAAAATACCGGTGATGAGGAAGAGACGGCGAATACCGGCGACGAGGAAGAAACAGAAAATACCGGTGATGAGGAAGAAACAGCGGATGCTGGCGACAAGGAGGATAGCGGTGACGGCGGAAATGAAGCAGCCGATCCCGGCGTTCCCAATAGTGCTCCGGGAGACACGTTTTTTACTGACTTTGGTGATAATGTGCTGGGGACTTGGTATTCGGCCAGGAGCAGCGGTGGAAGTGCTTCGTTGGCGACAGATGCGGCTTTGGGGAAGAAGGTGCTGAAGCTTAGTAATCTGGGGAACGGTGTGGCGATGTATAATACCGAGTGGCCGCAGATGGAAGATTTTACTTTTACGGCGCGGATGCGGACGACGACGAGCAATCCGGTGCTGGGTATGGCTTACCGGGGTACGAATGCGACACCGGCGACGCCGAGCGCAGCGAATATCGGTTTGCTTTCGGCTCATAGTTATAATAATAATAATATTGAGTTTAAGTCTTATACAGGGTCGGCGGAAAGTTATACCAACCTGACGACGCAGAACGGTTATGCTAAGGGCTATCTGAAGGCGAATGAATGGTATGTGCTTAGTATGACGTTGGATGATGAGGGAGTGGAATTTTATATTGACGGGGTGCTGGTAGCGCAGAACAGTTATACGCCGGCAGCTTCTCCGGGACAGAGCCTGGGCGGGGTTATGAACCGGATCAGGGACAAGCAAGGATATCTGGGATTTTCTGCGTGGGGAAGTTATGCGCAGAATTATGAGATTGACTGGGTCAGCATTAGTCCTTATGGGACTGGCGGGGCGGCGGCCAGTGTGGTTCCGGCGCTTAGTGATGTCAGTGCAGCGGACGGCGGAGCGGTAGTTTTGGACGTGTCGGCGGCGCAGGCCAGCAATGGCGGGATTCTGTCTTTCCGTTGGCAGAGCAGTACGGACAATGTGAATTGGACGGATATTGCCGGGGCGAGTGGAGCAGAGTATAGCTTTACGGCTGGTGCGGTGAATGACGGGACTTATTATCGTTGTGCAGTGATTAATACGGATGAGAATTCGCGTACTAATGTAAGTTATACGAATGCAGCGCAGCTGACGATTGGTGCTGTTGCTACTCCGGAAATCACGACTCAGCCTGAGGATACAGTTGCGGCGTTGGGCAGCAGTGCTACTTTTACGGTTGGTGTTACGGCAGTTGGGGCTGCTCCGGTTTATCAGTGGCAGGTGAGCACGAATAATGGCGCATGGACGAATATCAGCGGCGCGAATGCGGCGTCTTATACGGTCAGCAATACCGCCAGCTATGCGAATAACGGGAATAAATACCGAGTCGGCGTGAAGTTTGGCGGCAATGAATATGTTTATTCGGATGTAGCGTTATTGATGGTGCAGAAGGACTGGGGATCCACTTCGGCCTTCTATACAACGTTTGGGGCGAATGAGGCTCAGTTAGACAGTACTTCTGACTGGCGGACGGTCAATGGTTCGGGGGTGCCGACCGGAAGCAATCTGGAAGTGGTTACAGATCCCAGTGCTTTTAATGATAAAGCGCTGAAAATGAACTTTACGGACACGGGGAATCACCGGATCGAGGCGGTGCCGATGCCGGATAATATTACCGACGGCGAATATGCGATTCGTTTTAAGGCGGGGAAGCCGAATGCGGATCAGTATACGGACGAGATCAGGATGGCCTTGTTATTTAGGACGAATGGCACAAATTTCCAGGAAATGGCCCGCTCCGGGGCGATCTGGAGCAGTGAAAGCCAGGCCGGCTACAGTGGCGGCACCTTGACGGCGCAATACAGTCCCAGCGGGCTGGTTTCGCCCGGTGTATGGCATACCCTGCGGATGGCAGTATATGGCGACCGGGTGTCGGTGTGGTTTGACGATGTGCTGGTAATTGATAATCAGAAAAGTAATTACTATTCACCGACGGGAGGAAGCTTCGGAATCCGGTCCTTCTTTACCAGTCAGCAGTTTTTCTTTGATAATATGTATGCCGGACCGATCCGTGATAAGGACAATCTGCCGGATGAGTTCGCGGTAACCAAAGAGGCACCGGCAGCGGAAGAATATCAGTCCGATTATGCCGGAACAGCACCAGCGTTTATTGATGCCCAGACGCTTTCGAGTTACCCGGCGACCTATGCAGCCGACAGTGAAGCACCCGGTGGCGGAGCGGTCGAGCTGGAATTTGCCGGAACGGCAAAGACGGGTGTGATTGACACCAGATCCAGTTATATTAAGGATCTTAACCTGGAGATGTCGATCAAGCCGGTACCTGAGGAAGATGTTATTTATACCTATGCGGATGTCGTGGTTGATGATAATGACCCGGAGAAGGAAGCAAAAAGGAGGGTGAAATCCACCGGTGACTTCGGTGTGGTTTTCCATCATGAATCCGGTTCGACATTTGCGGTTCTGTATTATGATGCCGCTACCAGGGCCTGGAGTTTGCGAGATGCCAATGATCTAAATACGACCCGTGTGGCTATCGGTACCGGTCCGGTACTGCGAGCTGAAGAATGGGCTACCGTGCGGATGCGGGCCAACGATAACTCGGTCAAGCTCTGGGTGACGGGCGGAGACGGCGAAGAACAGCTCGTCGGAACGGCGCGGATTACCAGCGCTTATTATCCCCGTGTCGCCGGCCGGGTAGGGGTTATGTCCGGTAAGGAAGCAAAGACCCTTTATCTTGCCGACAGTGTCAGTGAAACTATTTTTGTGGGTGTTCAGGAACCGGGCATGGAACCGGCCTATGATCCGATTACGATCGCATCTTCGGCGATGACGGTGCAGATGGACAACCGGTATCCGGTACCCAATGAATACACTTTGACGAACGGCAACAAGAAGCTGATGGGTTATGAAGACTATGCCTACACCCTGGAAATCAACGGTGAGGAATGGTTTGCCTATGTGGAAAGCGCGGATGTTTCCACTACCAATAGCAGCAACGATACTTTGACTTACACCGTGTATGCCATGGAGGATGTCTCGGTACCGGATGATTACATAGAATTCCGCTTTGTTTATACGGTGGAGGGGACGGCGCTTACCTGCGAAGTAACCCTGCCGGAAGGCAACGCCGGCGTGTATACCGTTGAGATGCCGGATGTCTATTTCGCCGCTTTTGCCAACGGGATGTTAGGAAGCACGACGACCAACGTCAAAATGGCCGGTTTTGTCAATCCCGGATCATGGAATAATATGAGTGATTATTTCAACACCATGTCAGGGAGAGGCCCGAGCTCCAATATGTATTCGATCGGCTTTATCTCTAATGGAACGGTGGCGGCCGGAATCTGGAATGACAGTCCCGACACGCCTACCCGTAATATCATCAGCATCTTGGAGGCTGATGCTTCTACTGGCAATCCGATGACGATGACGCTGCGCAACGGCCCGTGGACCTATGCTACCAATACTGCCTCATATGGCGCAGGATCTTATGCAGCTCAGAAGTTTGAGCCGCTGGAGAAGATGGCTTTCGCGATTGTGGTGGCTGATGACAATAACAGCAGCGGTTCAGCCGACTGGCAGGACGCGGCTAATCTCTATCGGGATTATGCGGTAGTACCTACCGGTGCGGGTGAGATCCGTGATTACTATACCTATGTATCGATGAACTTTGTCAGCATGGCACAGAATCCGTTCCTGCGCGGTCTGGATGATGCCAAGAAGCTGGCTAATTATACCGATGGCTTCGGCCAGATGATCCTGGAAAAAGGCTATCAGGGCGAAGGGCATGATGACAGTCACCCCGATGTCGGCGGCCACATCGGTATCCGTCAGGGCGGCGCAACCGACTTCCGCACCCTGATCAGCGAAGCACATAAGATCAATGCCAGGGTCGGTATTCATGTCAATGTCGGCGAATATATGAAGGATTCGTTCTTCGGACCGCCGTCAAGCGTTTATACCTCAAGCAACGGCTGGGGCTGGCTGGATCAGGCGATCCTGATCGATCAGACCAAAGATCTGATGACTGGTGAACTAGAGAAACGCTTCCAGATCCTATATGATGAAGTGGGCGGCCGTGATTCCGGCGGTGCTTACACCGGCAAGCCGAGCGACGGCTCCGGCCTGGATATGGTTTATGTCGATATTTACTCCGGCTCCGACTGGCGGGCCAAACAGGTGTCCGAAATCCTGAACGGCTTTAACTGGATCAATGCCACCGAATTCTCCGGACCGATGGAACAGAATGTCATCTGGACCCACTGGGGAACCGACCTTTATTACCCGACCAGCGGCGACGGCAGCCAGATCTTCCGTTATATTTATAATGATACCAAGGATGCTTTCCCGACCTCCAGCACCAAGGTCAGCACCATCCTTCGTGGCGCGAACCAGGCGGGAATCGGCGCATGGCAGAGCCGCAGCAGCATTACGGAAGGCGTAGAAGTCTTCTATAACCAGAACCTGGCGTCCAAGTATATGCAGTACTTCCCGGTCAATTCCTGGGCAGATAACAACCTGCGGATCAACTTTGGCGCTCCGAGAGAATATACTTATGATGCCGACGGCAATGTCACCGGTTTCACTACGGTAGCGGGCAAGGCCGGCGCATATGCGACCGCCACCGCGTTAGGCGGCGAGACCAGGGTCTATTCACCTGACGGCAACCTGGTAGCGGTCATGGGCGCAGCATCCGGAAGCACCTATTCCCGTAAGGAAGCCAGTGAGCTGTTCATCCCGTGGAGCCCCATTACCGAAGAAAAGATCTACTATTGGCAGGGCAAGGCTTCCGGCGGCCAGACGAGCTGGACATTCCCTGACAGCTGGGGCAGCAATCTTACCAACAGCAGTGTAAAAGTATACAAACTGACCGACGTGGGTCCGGTCGAGGTGACCACCGGCTTTACCGTAAGCGGCGATACCTTTACCCCCAATATCAATACCTTGGGACGGAAAGTACCGTATGTCATCTACAAGGCCAACAGTGGCAAGACCCCGATGGCAGCAGGCGATTTCGGTGCGACAGCAGCGACCGGCGCCAACGCTACCCCTGGCTATCTGGCCGATCCTGGTTTTGATACTCATGGGTACAGTGCATGGACAGTCACATCCGGCAGCAGCAACGTTGCCATGACGACGGACAACCGCGGCAACAGCAGAATGGAAATTGCCGGTCAGACTAGCGGCACGGAAGTCGGCGTGGAGAACACCATCAAGAACCTGACGCCGGGCGAGACCTATACCGCCTCAATCTGGTATCAGGTGGGCGGAAACGGTACCGGCGGAGCCCCGGCCACAACCGATAAGCGTAACGTCACCTTAAGCGTGCTGAACGGTGCCACGCAGCTGGCGACTACCACGTTTAACCGTACCACTCACAAGAACCTGGACTTTACCAATAAGTGGTATCAAGGCAGTACCGCGGCCGGTGATGCGACGAACAGCCCTACCCCGTACATGTCACGTCTCAACGTGGAATTTACGGCAACCGGCACGACGGCGACCTTCCGGCTGAATTTCGGCAACACCAATGTCAAAGTCTATCTGGACGATGCGCGTGTCTGGCATCATCCTTATACACCGAAGGCAAATGCGCCGACGAATGCCTACTATTTTACTGATTTTGAAAACATCTATGAGCAATGGGGACCGTTCGTGTACGCCCGTACCGGCGATAATAACCACACCCATCTCGTAGAGAAAGCTCCGGCAACCGTCGACCTGGGCAGTACGACAGTCAATACGCAGCAGCTGGAAAATTATGTGCTGGATGGCCGCTGGTCACTCAAGGCGCATAACGACGGGGCCTACACCAACTTCCTGGTTACGACGCCCAATACCTTGGAACTGAAGGCAGGAAAAACCTACCGGGTAGAGTTTGACTACAACGTTTCCGTCGCCTATTATACTTTGGGCGTATATAACGGAAATACCTTGTTAAGCGGCACGTCGGCACAGACCTTAGCAGCTACCGGCGCCCAGAATAACCCGTCGCAGCAGGGTAAGTTCAGCTATACCTTCACCGTGCCGGCCAATGCCGGGGAGAATTGCCGGATTGGGATATCGACCAAGTCCAATCCGAGTTCGATCCATACGATGGGGCTGGTAATTGATAATTTTGCGGTATATGAATCGTAATATGATACTAGGGTTCAAAGGTCATGACATTGGAACCCGCACAACATGAGAAAGCAGCCCGATTAGGGCGGATTTCGAATGTTGCGGATTATGGAGCACGAAGTGCGAAATAATCCGTAGTATCATAGGGGAAATATCTGTAAGAAAAACCGGGACGGTTATCCGATGGATGCCGTCCCGATTTCCTTTTCCTTCCTTTCCTCATAATTCCTTACAATCTTTTTCAAACCATTGTTAATAGGCGAAATCAGAAAAATAATCATCCCCTCCATCCAGCCAGTATTCAAACCAACTTAGAAAATCACGCCTTGGGCAAGCCGGCTGTACGCCTACATCTGTAAAAAACCACATTTCGCCGGCACATGATCCGGATAGAATCAGGTTCCAAGTTTGGCCATCGCCAATATCGATCAGGGTCAGGTTGCCAAAATCAACTTCGTTTATTTTATCCGGGTCAGCATCTTCGTCATCCTCCCAAATCCAATAGTCAGTCAAAGGGAAGTCCTTATGAATAAGGGAATCATCAGTTTTACATTGATATAACGGCATTAAGGGGAAGTCATCGATCATCGTTCCGCCGTCAGCAACCTTTAATAGAAAGTCACGGTAAGCAGCCGGGAGACTTATTTTATGTAATTGTTCAAACTTCTCTACTTCCGCTAAGGAAAGTGGTGGATTAAAAGTGATGCCCTTTTCTTTTAGTTTTTCGTGAATCTGCTGATATTTATCCATTCGATAATCCTCATCTTGGTATTAATTTAGATTTTTGTTACTTACCGCCCAATCCTTCAATCTATTACTCTATTACTTTTGTAACAGATAAGCCTAAAAAATTCCATGTCATCATGAAAAACATGATATTCGATATGAAAATGATAATTAATTATAGCATAGCTAATCAGGTAAGACAAGATTCTTTATAGCATGGCAATCAGGTAAGACAAGATTCTCTTTGAATTAATCTCGCTGTCGATCTCGCTCCTTAAAAGGAAGCCCCCGTAAGATGAAGTATTTATTCTCAATTACGGTTTTTTTAATTTTACTATTTGTTATGTAATTAATTATTAGGTGAATTAGAAAGGGGACTGATAATAGCAGTTAAATATACAAAAAAACTGTTAAATAAACAATTTGCGAGACAAAACTTTTGTTTTGTGTTAGCATTAAAGGCAAGTATTTAAGTGTTATTTGATTATTGTTCAAAAATATAAGAACAATTAGAATGGAAGGACGAAATGACAGTTAATTATAGCAAAAGTTTAACACCATTATATGTATATCCTAAGATATGCAAATATACTGATAAGATAGATGAAGCGGAAAAATTTGTATCACCTCTAAATTATCTGGATACTGAAATAAATGAGGAATTACTGATTTATATACATATACCTTTCTGCAAAAACTTATGTTTGTATTGCGCTTATTATAAGGAACAAACGAATAAATATTCTGAAAAAGAGATAAATACATTAGTGAATTATTTTATTGATGAATTGCGTTTATACTCAAAATATAATTTCTTCAGCAATAAAAAGGTCAAGGCTATTCAATTCGGTGGCGGCACACCTTCTGATATTAGTACAGAATTAATCGCAAAATTAATTAGTGCTATACATAAATACTTTGACACTAGCGAATGTAAATTTATTGGTCTGGAGGGCAATGCATCATCGTTAAACGAACTTGATCGCCTGATCAAATTGAAGTCATACGGTGTCACTAAAATAAGCTTTGGGATACAGACATTTAATGAGACTATAAGAAAAAAACTCAATATTAACGCTAAAGTAGAAGATATTTATGAAACTATGGATAAAATAAAAAAAGCGGGAATACACCAAATAGCGGTAGATATTATGTATAATCTTCCCGATCAGAATCAAGAGCAGTTATTGAATGACATTAAAAATTGTATTGCCTTAAGACCAGAATATATCGATTTGTATGGATTAAATATTTTTCCTAATACGTATTTTAAGAATATTATCGATGAACGAAAGGTGTTTGATGAGTTTCCGGATGATAAAAAAAATATTGAGTATTATCAGATGGCTAAAAAGGTATTGCTAGATAGCGGCTATAATCAGTCTATGGTTTTTACATTTACAAGAAATGGATTGGAATCCTCAATTTACGAACGACTTTTTTTCAGTGCCAATGTCCTTGGCATTGGTCCTTCTGCCAGAAGTTATTTAAATGGCTTAAATTTTAGAAATTATTCCACTATAGAAGATTATCGGCGTTATATCAGCAAGTTGATACTTCCGATTGAGTGCGGCAATTATGCCTCAGAAGATGAGAAAGCAGACAGAAAAACAGTATTTTTCCCCAACCTACTGAAATATTCCAAGCAAAATGACTATGAAAAGTGGAAAGAACATTTTGCTTTCTTAATAAAGGAAGGTTTAGTTAAGGAAAGCGCAGATGCATTTGAATTGACGGATGAAGGGTGTATTTGGCCCGGTAATATATCAAGATTATTCTTTAGTAATTTACAAATAGAAAAACATAATTCATCTTTTTTTGAGTCGGTAGTCAGAAATGACAATCCATATAATCAAGATAAGATGGGAATTATGATAAATAAGAATAATACAAAATACGAATAATCAAAATAAGAATGGAGGAGATTAAAATGCGGGATTATAAGAAAGAAGTGTGTAACTATGTGATAAGCAATTTTCTGAGCGGCGAAGGTGAGATTGGTTATGAAGATTCACTTATTAAAGATGGTGTTATCGATTCAATAGATATTATGAAATTAGTAACTTTTCTCATAAAAGAATACAACTTGACGTTGGAGAATGAGGAATATTCGTTAGATAATTTTGACACTATCGAAAAAATAAGTTTGTTATTAGAAAGAAAAATTGGGGCATAGCATGATTATCAATGAATTTAGAAATAGACTGACAGAGGTACTCTTTTATCCTAAGCTATGCAAATATGAAGACTATTTGCCTAATATACCGGAGTTCCTGCAAAATATTGAGCGGAATGATTTTGAGTCTGAAGAAAACCTTGTTGTTTATATTCATATACCTTTTTGCAATAGGTTTTGCTTTTACTGTTCTTATTATAAGGAATCTGTAAGCAAATATGATGAGAACGCTATCCGTCAGTATTTTGTTGCGATATGCAAGGAGCTGGAAATGTATTCCAGTTTTCGGTATTTTGTTAATAAGAAGGTAAAGGCGATTCAATTCGGCGGCGGAACACCTTCCTTAATTGAGCCGCATTTATTGCAGATGGTTATTCAGAAGATTAAAGATAATTTTGATTGTACAGAATGCACCTCAATAACTATGGAGGGTAATGCTGTTAGCTTGCTGGAAAATAATAAGATAGAAAGATATAAGGAAATCGGTATACAAAGACTGAGTATTGGAGTACAGACTTTTAATGAACATTTAAGAAAGAAGTTAAATATTGAAACAACCATAGGTCAAATCTACGAAATGACTCAGCAAATCAAGAAAGCCGGGTATCAAGATTATTCTATGGATTTAATGTATAACTTGCCAGGTGAAACGATTGACCAGATAGAAATGGATATCCGTTTAATTGATCAGCTAGAGCCAAGGTATATTGATATATACAGTTTGAATATTTTTCCCAATACCAGATTAAAGCAGATGATTGATAAAGGCAATTATTTCGATGGGAAGCCTACAGATCACAACAATAATTTAATGACAGAAAGAGTAATAAATACTTTTAATTCATTAGGATACAATCAGGTGATGGCGTTTACATATTCAAAGAAAGAAAATAATTGCCCTGCTCATGTTGATATATTTTTTAATGGAGGTAATGTTTTAGGAATTGGGCCGTCGGCAAGAAGTTATTTAAGTGGCGTTAACTTTCGAAACATAACGAATATAAAAAGTTACTTAGAGAGGGTTATGCAGGGAGCATACCCTCTGGAGTGCGGGATAGTGGTTCCGGATGAAGAAAAAAATCGTAAAAAAATGGTTTTTTTCCCGCTCTATTTAAAAATCAGGAAATCTGAAATCATCGACATTGATATTTATAAAGATACCATTCACGCTTTGATAAAATTAGGTTATTTATTGGAGGACAAGAATTTTTTATATATTTCGCAAGAAGGTAAAAAATGGATAGGCAATATAGCAACTTGTTTTTTTAGTAAGGAAGAAAAAGAAAAACATAATCTATCATTTATGAACTCTTTGAAAGAAAATGAAAATCCCTATAATCAGGATAAGATGTGGGTATGATTGATCTTGCGTAATACTTAGAAAGGTTTTGAGACAAATGATCAGCTATAAAAAAGAAATAGACTTAGTGTTAAATGAACAACAGAAAGAGGATTTTATTGATCGAATAAATTATGTTTCTAAACATATTATTTCTGTTGAATTTGATTTCACTGAAAAAAATATCATTGTATTTAATTTGGAAAATGAAGACCAGAATGAAATAAATATGATTAATGAAATGACTGATCGGCAAATAGAGTCATATCGATACTTAAGAGATTCTATTGTTTCCGATAATAATGTAATTGTACCAAACAATACTGATGTTTGGAATCAGCTTCTGGAATCTGGACAGGTAATTCAGGAGGATAATGGCGTTATGTGTTATACGGGCATATGCCTGAAGTTATTTGATTTTTTTAATCAAAAAATTAAGGAAATAGGTAGTAGTATAGGTGCTGTTGAACACAAATATCCGACCTTAATATCGGTTAGAACGATGCAAAGAATAAAATATTTAGTATCGCGTCCGGAAAGTATTAATTTTGTGTCTAGACTAAATGAAGATTTTGATCAGATAGATTTTTTTTCTGAGAGTGCTAAAAAAGTGAAAGAGCAAGTTGAAATGAACAAGATAGGAAAATTATTTATAACAGATCAAATTAATTCCTCAGCGGTTTGTTTTCATACTTATAATCAATACAAAGATAAAGATCTGGAACTGAAGAAAGAACCGATAATAATTGGAGCAGAAGGAAAGTGTTTTCGATATGAATCTAAAAGCATGCATTCTTTTGAAAGACTGAGAGATTTCAGCATGCGTGAAATAATAGTTTTAGGTACTGAGAGGATGGTAGATGAATTTATAAAAATGATCACTGTTAAGTGTGAAGATTTTTTTAAAGAAATAGGAATGAACTATTATTTGGCTATCGCTAATGATCCATTTTTTACGAAAGAATTCTCTACGCAGAGTATGTTTCAAAGAAATTTTTCTCTAAAAGTGGAGATCAATGCAAGAATAAACGGAAAATCAAACAGAATTGCCATAGGTTCCATTAATAATCATAGAGATTATTTGGGAAAAGGATTCAATATTATGAATCATGGTAATGTTATTCATTCCGGTTGTGCCGCATTTGGCATAGAAAGATGCTTTTTTGCTTTTTTAGAACAATTCGGATTAGAAATGAGGAATTGGCCTTCAATAGTCGTAGACGGCATTGGCGGATTAAAATAAGTAAATAATTCATAAGGAGGATGCTATGAAAGTATGTATTGTTGGAGTAAAAGGCAGTATTTCATTGATAATGATGATGGGTATTTATAAGAGTATGATATCAGGAGAAAAAGTCGAGTCTTTATTGACTAATACTGAATTGTTTAAGGATTATTCTCTGGTGAACATCAATGATATGGAGTTCGGTGGCTTTGATGTAAGGGCAGATGATATAGTTGAATCAGCGATAGCGGCGGATCATAATGACATATTTCATGTTAAGTACGATCAGAAGTTGCAGGATTTATTAAAAAAAGCGCAGGTTTATAAAGGTATTTGCGTTAATAAAGACAGTGCGATGACAGATATTATCCAAGATGAAAAGGAAGCAGTGAGAGAATGCAGCACTTTATTACAGGCATTGGAATATATTGAGAAAGATTTACGGTTATTTAAAGGCAATGATGATTGTGTAATGATAAATGTTGCATCAACAGAATCTATAATTACCCTAAGCGATAATCATAAATCATTGGATAATTTTAAAAAAGCGTTAGTGAATAACGCAAGTGATATTACATCGGGTCAACTTTATGCGTATGCAGCGATAGATGCGGGTATTCCGTATATTAATTTCACACCTTCTGTATGCGCTGACATACAGGCGCTGGAGGAGTTATCAAAAATACGAAAAATCCCGATTGCTGGAAAAGATGGAAAAACAGGCGAAACCTTGCTCAAGACTATTTTGAGTGAAATGTTTTCGATACGTAACCTAAATATCGACATGTGGTATGGAACTAATATTTTAGGAAACCTGGATGGAAAAGTATTAAATTATCAAGACAATAAAGCAGCGAAAATTACTTCCAAAAAAGCAGTACTGCAAAAGTGTATCGGTTATGAACCGGAACAACAAGTAAGAATTGATTACATGAAATCAATGGGAGACAACAAAGTTGCCTGGGATTATGTTTTGTTCAAAGGGTTCGGGGGAGCCAAAATGAATATGAGCTTCACATGGCAGGGTATAGATTCCTTTCTTGCCGCACCGTTGGTTATAGATTTGCTTCGCTTAACTTATTATGCATGGAAAAAAGGTGAATATGGATTGCAGAGCCAATTTGCTGTTTTTTTTAAGACTCCTTTGGGAACAGAAGAAAACAGACTGTCAAAGCAATATGATATTTTGGTTGAGTGGATTATGAACACAAAGTGAGGATTTTCATGTTTAGAATGGTTGAAATAGAAATAAATACAATGTGCAACCGTAAATGCGTTTATTGCCCTAATTCGATAATGCAAAGAAAAGAATATGGGGAAATGAAAAAAGAGTTATTTAAGAAAATATTGAATGATTTAAATAAAATTGAATTTGATGGACGAATATCCTATCATTTTTATGGAGAGCCGCTTTTGTGCGCCAATTTATTTGAATATGTGACAATGACAAAAGCGCAATTGCCTAAAAGTAAGATTTTTTTGTATTCCAATGGTGATTATTTAGATATCAATAAGCTTATGCTATTAGTGAAACTGGGGGTAGATCAATTTATTATAACCAATCATCAAGGACAAGATCACAGTTTTTACAAGGTATATGGTCGATTGGAATCAGCAGTACTAAATAAAGTTACTTATGTATCAAGCAAAGAATTAAATCTTGTTAATAGAGGAGGGATATTATGGGGATTGGGTATAACGGCGGATAATAAAAGACCATGTTTAGTTCCGGAGAATCTCGTAATAATTACCAGCAAGGGTAATGTAGTAGCTTGTTTTAATGATTATTGCCAAGTACATGTTATGGGCAATGTCAAACATGAAGAATTATCGGAAATATGGAATAGTAAAAAATATCGCATATTCAGGGAAAATTTATTTATGGGTAACAGATGGGCATATGATGTATGCCAAGCATGTAATCACACCAGCGGACTGACGGAAGATGGTCTTGATTTTGAACTGTAGATATGAGGATGACCTATGGACGAAAATATGGAAAAAAAAGTGGATAATTTGATTTTTTCGATGACATTGGAAGAAAAGATTGGCCAGCTTCACATGATTGAAATACATAGGTTAATGGAAGAACCGTGGTCTGATGAAAGAGAAGAAGTATGGAATTATATCAATAAAGATTTAAATCAGCAAGCATTGAAACGAGTAATTATAGACTATAACATTGGATTTATTTTTTATGGAGGCACTGGTTTACTTAAAGACAATAACATTGATGATTGGCGTGATGTTTATTATCAGATAAAATCAATTACGCAAAAAACAAGACTTAAACTTCCTGTTATGCATGGATTGGATGCCATACATGGGTTTAACTATTTGTCTGATGCGACCATCTATCCACATAATCTGGGAATGGTTGCCACATGGAATCCGGATTGGGCATATCAACAAGCACTTGAAACTTCAAAAGAGTTAAGATATGCTGGAATGCATTCTGTTTTTGCGCCAAATGCTGATATTGCGCGAGACCCCAGATGGTCCAGAGTATATGAAAGCAGTGGGGAGGATCCGTATCTGGCATCTCAGTTTATTGGAAACTATGTCGCGGGTTTTCATGATAAAGCGAGAATCAGTGCCTGTGTAAAGCATTTCTTGGCATATGGTGAAGCCGTTGCGGGAAAAGATAGAGAGCCATCAGATGTCTCAGAAAGAACAATTCGAGAAATACATATCCCTTCTTTTCAAGCAGCTGTCCAAGCCGGTACGCAAATGATAATGCTCAGTAGTGGATCTGTCAATGGGATCCCGGTACATATGCACCGTTGGCTTTTGCAGGATATCCTGCGTATGGAGTTGAACTATAAAGGGTTAATAGTGTCTGATTGGGCTGACATTCGCAAAATTTATTCTTACCATAAAGTAACGGAATCGGTTCAGGAGGCCATTGTCAGGTCATTTAATGCAGGTGTGGACTTGAATATGGTACCTGATGATCTTAAGATTATTGACATCATGATTGATGCTGCTAAAAAAGGCCTTATCTCAATGGAGAGAATTAATCAATCAGTAAAAAGAGTTCTTTCCGTTAAATATAAATTCGGCTTATTTGAAGCAGAAAAACAAAAGAAAGTACAAATAGGAAGTGCAAAAAGCAGGAAACTTGCCTATACAATAGCCGCCGAATCAGTTGTTATGCTAAAGAATAACGGCGTTCTTCCATTGAAGAAACCAATCAAAACCGTTTTGGTTATCGGAGAAGCTGCAGAAACACGTCGACATTTATGCGGCGGCTGGACTATGGGATGGAATTTAGTAGACGAAGATAGTATCCGTTCGGGAAATACCTTTATTGAATCCATTCGTAACAAGTTAAATGAAAGTCAGATTATTTTTATGAAAGACTTAAATGAATTAAGAAAAAGCAGAAATCAGGCAGATTATACAATTTTATTTTTGACGGAAGAGCCTTACGCTGAATCAGGATGTGATTTACCTGACTTGACTCTATCAGAGGATCAGCAGCTTTTGCTGGAAGAGACAAGTTTGAGGCATAAAAATATTATTATTGTCAGTATTACTGGTCGTCCATTGCTAATAAAAGATGCGGTCAGTAAAGCAGACGCGTTTTTATGGAGCTGCTTTCCGGGAACCCAAGGCGGTGAAGCAATTATTGATATATTGCTGGGAAAAATTAATCCGTCAGGGAAATTACCGGTTACTTTCCCGAAGTCAACCGGAAATCTCCCGTCACTCTATAATTCTAGAAATACGGCTACTTATGACCCTTTCTATCCTTTTGGTTATGGATTGAGCTATACAAAATTTCGATATGTGCGGATTCAAGTACCTAAGATGCTAAAAAAAGAAGACAATTTAAAGATTGGCATAAAAATTGCTAATACAGGTGAGTATGACGGGAAAGAAGTGATACAAATATGGGGTTCACATTTATTTTTTTCCTGTATTGGCTTAAGAAAAGAATTAATGGCATTTCAAAAAGTTTTTCTAAAAAGCCATGAAGAGATAGAGATAGACATAGTGATTGATAAGAAAAATTTGCTGATATTGGATATCAACAATAATCGTAAGTATGAACCTCATCTGTTACAATTGGAAATCGACAGGCAAGTTTTTGATGTAAGACTATGCTGAATAGGGAATTACAGGGGTAAAAATGGATTATTCAATAATTATTATTTATTATAATCAATATGATATCATAGAATTGCTGTTAGCGGCTTTGACGGCACAAAATTATGAAAAAGATAAATTTGAAGTTATTGTAGTCGATGATGGATCTGAAAAATCAATTAAAGAATCAGTCAATAAATTCAAGGATAAGATTATTTTACATTATTATCCAAGGCAGCATTCGGGTAATCGAAGCAGTAATAGAAATTATGGTGCAAAATATGCAAAAGGTAAGAATTTAATTTTTCTTGATGCTGATATATTACCCCCTAAAGATATGATTACATTATTTAAAAATGAAATGCGGCACGACGATGAATTGATATCTGCCGGATTCAGAATTGATATATTCGAGTATGAAAAAAAACAGATTAGCGAGTTTTTAGCAACGGATCAGTTTACTATGATTAATAACATACCGGGTATTTTAGATGGGAGATATACGCCAGAGCGTTACAAACAAGAAACGGGAATGTACTATTTGGGGGGATGGCAGATTTTATATTCGGCATGTTTTAGCATTTCTAAATATAATTTTGACTTAATAGGTGGATTTGACATCGAATTTGGTACAAGGTGGGGAAACGAAGATGTAGAATTAGGATTTAGATTATGGAAAGCCGGAAAAAAAATAAAAATGAATCATAATCTATGTGTTTACCATTTAATTGGCACTAGAAACCGAACTGAAAGAAATAAGGATTTTAGTAATAACTGTAAACTGTTATTGGCAAAACATCAACATTGGCTTATTGAACTTTATATAAAAGAAACTATAATTTGGTCTAATGAACATATCAGATTGCAACGGAAAATCATTAATCAAGAAGGAATTATTCATTCTATTAAAAATGTGCGCTTGCTTATGAATCAATTACCATGGGATACGATTCTATTTGGGATCGATGATCAATACCTTATTAACAGCAAAAAAATAGTAAAGGCATTTATACCTGAAAGCAAAATTTCAAGCCCCAAGATTGATAACATATTAGGCATCATGTCAGATTATCAAGATAAAACCTTTTCCTGCAGTGTAATTTCTGACAAATATAGAGATGTCAGTATTGGTTTGTTTTTTTGCCAAATTAAAGAAGCTTGTAGAATCAGTGACAAAGTATTACTTATTGATGAGAAAGGTAACATTAAGAAACAAATTACAGTTCCTAAATTTATTTTGTTTAATCTTTCCAACTATTTTCACTTTTTTAAAACCCAGTATTATTTTTTGCGACTAGCTCTTACTGCTAGTAATAAAGGATATATTGTCGGGATAAATATTGATATAGATTTATTTAAAGCATTGGATTTTAATCAATTATATATGCAGCCGGATGAAAACAAATGTGACTTGCTGACAGAATTCCGAGATCATAGTTTAAATTTGATTGAAGATGACATACCTTGTTTTATGGATTCTTTAAATGTTGATTCTGAACGTTCTTTACGCCGTAGGATATTATGGGAAGAGGAGGAACTACTGACTTTTTCCGCAAGAAAGAATAAATGCTTATCAAGTTATAGAGAAATATTCAGTAAACGCAAACAGGATTTCGAGGATAGCGAACATAAAAAAACGTTTATGCCGATCGGAATAGATATTGACTTACTAAATAAATATAATAACATGTGCCCCCCAAAAGAGGAAATAGAGTTTTTATGGGCAGATTTTACTGTTAATAATTCAACCAATCTGTTAGAAATAGTAAAAATTTTTAAACTTTTAAAATTAAAATTAAAGATTGTTTTGTTTGGAGATAAAATCGAATACAAGGATAATTTTATTTATAATGACTCCCTGAACGAGTTAGTTAGAAGAAAAATTGATCTGGTATATGAAAAACAGAATGATTATTTAAAGAAAATCATCGATGTTATTAAAAACACCGATAATATAGTGATGTATACATCGGTAAATAAAGAGGAAGATTATCTGGCTGCGTTGGCAGATTCTGATGTATATATTAACTTAAACTCAGTCGGAGAACTCTCGCCATTCGTATTATACTCTGTTGCAATGGGTAAAAAACCGTTCCTATTAGACAACGGTTTTTATAATGATTATGTTTCTGCTGAAACAAGTATCGTTATTAAAGTAAAGAAAGATATAACATATTTGGATGATATCCTGATTGACTCGCCTGAGACTGTTAGGGCTGGCCAAAAAGCAGAGATACTACGCCCTGAACTCTTGTCTCTGACTGAACAGATTCTGACTATTGTTAATGACCCTGATCTTGTGAAAATTAACGAAAATCTGAGAGAAAAATTTTGTGAGGCATTTAACTGGAATTCTATATTCGAAAATCTAGAAAAATATTGGAGCAACAATAGTGTTAGTAAAGGTGACAACATATGAATAAAGAACTTGAGATGGTACTCCCCATCAAAATTCAAAAAGAAGTGACGACATTTCTTCATTTTAATTATCCATTATGTACAGTTTTATGGAACAATAATGTCTGCCCATGGCTGAATGAACATTTTATTCAATTGTATTCAATTATGCATAATACAGGGGTCTTATGGGTAGATATGCTTGAGAAAGACTATTTCTATGAGGACATAGCGGATATTAAAGATTTATCCTCGGATGAGATGAAGAAGGTTGATGATATTATTCAATTTACAATAAATAATATCAAGGAAAAATACTATGCCACTATTTATACAAATGAATTTTATTTGCCCGGAAGAGCAGCATATCAGCAATATAATCATATGCACCAGACATTGATATATGGTTATAACTTAGAAAAAAAAGTATTAATAGGATTGGGTTATGACATAAGACAAAGATTTATCAGTTATGAATATCCCTTTGAGACTTTCAGAGATGCTTATGAAAAAGGAAAGAGTGAATATGACAACGATTTTTGTTGGGTAAAAATGCATACAGTTTACTTAAACAAGTTATACAATTTATTTGATCCATATAATGCAAGGTGTGAATTATTTGTAAAAGAACTAAGCAAATATATCAATGGTATTGCTGACGAGACTTTATTGAGAAAAGATGTTGTTATTGAAATGGGCAGTTCTGCAAAATATGGCATCGATGTATATCAAATGATTTCAGACAACCTAATTGAACTTGAAAAGGGCAATTTTACTATTGATTATAGGACATTTCACCTATTGGCAGAGCATAAACGAGGATTATATAAGAAAATGGAATATTTTATTGAGAAGAATTTTAATCACTCCTCCTGTTACGAACTTTTAAGTAAGTACAAAAAGATTGTAAGTATTTTTGAAAATGCAAGGCTGATTTATTTAAGGGACGAATTGATTGATAATAATTACCAGAGCATTATAGGACAATTAAAAAATAAAACTGCTATTTGGAAAGTATATGATATCGTCAATCTAGGAGCCGAACAAGAATTAGATCTATTAAGGAATTTATTAAACATCTTTAACGCAATGAGGGTATCACGTAAATGACATAAAAGAGGAAAAAGTAAATGAATAAAGTTAATAAAGATACATACTTCAGAAGAAATTTAATAAGTTTTATTATTGTTAATGTATTATGGCAGTTTGGAGCGACTATGGTTTTGCCGGAAACTTCTTTGATTTATTTCTTAAAAGAAGTTAAGGCCAGTAATCTGCTAATAGGTTCGGTTGTACCTATATTCACGTTTTGCGAGTCGATATTATGCATTTTGTGGGGTTCGGTAATTCAGGTAAACAAAAACATGAAAAAAGTCCTTTACTTGTCGTGTTTTTGGGTGTTTATCCCTTATTTGTTCATCTATATGCTTTTAAATGAAAATAATATCAATGAATTTCTTCCGGTTTTTTATGTACTGCTTATTATAAGCAGCATAGGATTATCATTTGAAAGTGTTTCCTATCAAAATTATGTCTCTTTTGTTGTACCGCAGGAAAAAAGGGGCACGCTTTGGGGTATCGTATTCTCGTTCGGATATATTGTGAGTGCCAGTGCATATCCATTAATGAGTACACTTAATAAGCGTTTATCAGTGTTTGATTATTATAAATCCGGTTTTTTAGTTTTCTTTCTGTTTGCTTTTGTTGCCACACAGTTTTTCTTATTTACGAAAGAACCGGTAAAAATTCAATACGATAAGGAAGAAAGACTGACTTTAAAGAAATATTTTATATCCTGCAAGCTTGTATTACAACAAGATAAAAATTTCAGGAATTTTATTTTGATTAAGTATTTGTGTAATTTTTGCATATGTATTATAACTTTTTCCTTGGTTTATGTAATTGAATTTATGCGTATTTCAAATGAGGACACGATAAAACTAACCATTCTATATTGCATAATATTTGGATTAGGCAGCTTTGTGGGGGGGGAAATAGGAGATAAAAAAGGATTTCGGTTTATACTAATAGTATTTACATTGATGCATTCTTTTGGAACAGTATTATTGCTGATGAATCAAAGTAAGGTCATGATATTTGTGATTTATTCAATCATAGTTCTGGGAATGGCATTTCAGGAAGTCGCTGTCATAAATATTCCGATTGATTCAACGAAAAATAAAAATAAATCAAAATATATCGGAATCAGTCATACCTGTTCTGCACCGTCGCTTTTATTTCCTATTGTATTTGGATGGATGGTAGATCAAGAATTTATTAGAGTAACATGGGTATTAGGGATTTCAGCTGCTTGCATTTTTATGGCATTCATTATGATTATTCTTTTCTATAAGGATCCAAGAAAGCTAGCAGATATGGGGAGTGCAGATTGCGATTAAGTGAAAGAGAGGTAACAGATGCCTAAAAAGGAGACAACGTGGACAGAATGGCCCATAATAAATGATGATTTGCTTTTAGCTCTTGAAAATGTAATACGCAATCGTCGCTGGGCATTAACTGGATATTGGTCCGGACATGAAAGTTATAATAGAATCTTTGAAAAAACCTTTGCCGAAAAAAATGAGATATCCTATTGTACTACTGTAACCAGTGGTTCAACCGCATTAATGTGCGCGTTGGAAGCGCTGGGGATTGGAATTGGAGATCAGGTCATTATCCCGGCATTGACATGGGTTGCTACAGCAACAGCGGTACTAAATGTGAATGCGGAGCCTGTGCTAGTTGATGTGGATCCCAAAACATATTGCATAGATCCAGATTTAATTGAACAAGCAATTAGCAATAAGACGAAGGCGATCATAGCAGTTCATTTATGCGGAACAATGGCAGATATGGATAAGATTATGCACATTGCCGGAAAATATAATATAAAAGTAATTGAAGATAACGCACAAACTCATTTCTCCAAATGGAAGGATAAGTACGCCGGAACTATCGGGGATATTGGGACATTCAGTTTTCAGCAAGGTAAAATATTAACTAGCGGCGAGGGTGGAGCAGTCGTTACTGATAATTATGATCTTTATATGAAAATACAGCAACTCCGGTGTGATGCCAGAGCATATGTTGATCATAGGAATTTTAATTATGGAGACATGGAAGTGGAGGCTGTGGGTAGTATTCATGGCACAAACTACAATTTATCAGAGTTTCAAGCGGCTATTTTACTTGAGCAGCTTAAATATGTTGACTCGCAGAATTGCTTGCGTAACGATAATGCCAAATATTTGACAAATAAATTAAAAGAGATTAACGGTATTTCATTAGTTGAATCATATGAAAACAATACCTATCAAACATATTACGGATATCCGATTAAGTTTGACAGTAAAGTATTCAAAAATATCAATGCAGAAGAAATGACTCGGATATTATCGCAAGAAATCGGATTAGGGTCTTTCTATCTTCATGCTTTTTATCCGGCTATTCATAAAAGTCCACTTTTTTGCCCTTGGAGAAATAAGCGATATTTAAGTAATATATCAAGAGATGAGGAATATTGGCGCTCGCTAAGTTATCCGATTGCGGAATCAGCTAATAAAAGTGTTATTTTTTTGTTACATTCGTTATTACTGAGTGATAGGAAAAATCTAGATATGTTAGTTGATTCTATTAGTAAAATAAGATAATTGGAATTAATTTCGCTGTCCCAAAAGCCCATGAATGGCAATAATTCTCCCAGGACAAATCTCTAAGCCCGTTTCTTCCAATATCTACAATGATCTTAATATACTCTAATGAGCTAATATTAAGATCATTGCCAAATTCCATAGTATTATCAATACATCACAAAAAATTCTTTTCTACATATTATTATTATGAGGCTAGATATTTGCTATTAATATCTGAACCAAGGAATAAAAAATCCAAAAGAAAAGAAAAGGAGACTATACTATGGGAATGCCTATAATTACGCCAGGAACTGGAACACGTGATCAGGCAATAACAGACTTAATCCAATCTGTAGCATTACAGGAAACTGCACTTGCGCATATTATCAATGCGGAAGGAGAAAAGATGCAGGCGATCATTCAGATGCCTGACGTAACAACAGAACAGTTGATGGAACTTAACGATTCCGTAAATAGGATGCTTAATTCAGTCGCCCGTCTGGAGATGCTGTTCCAGACCAAACTGGAACTTTTCCCGGTTGACGCGCCCGTTACACCGGAGCCGGGTCTTACGGCACCGGCGCAGCTTAGTAATATTGACGTGGGCAGCGTCATCATCGATATCCCGCTAGACGCCGCTGCTGCCGAAGCTGATGCCATAGCGCTGGCAATCAATGCAGCTCAGAACCAGGTTGCGGCGGGTTATACCGTTACTTTTGAAGTAGAAAATTACACCAGCGGAACCATAGTCCAGCCGGTATTTGCCCGAGCTGTTTCCGTTGCTTACTGGCTCCTGACCGGAAGATACCGGGTCACGAAAGACGACAACCCGCTGGATACGGCGCTCGGCGAACTGGTAACGATACTCGTCTATACCACGTATATGCCGTCAACGGCAGCTGACGAATTTGCTAAAATTAACGTCAATACCGTGAGCATCGCGGTACCGCTTGACAGCGAAGGGGCAAGCGATGCGGCTGTCACCAGTGCCATCGCCGCCGCCGCCGCTCAAGTATCGCCGGCCTATACCGTAAGCTTTGCCAGGGACAGTTATGATCCCGTTAACGGTATCCTCTATGGCAAATATACGGTCACCAATCCGAATGATCCGTCTGATATGATGAGCGATATCGAAAACAGAGCGATTAACGTGACATCCACGTATGTGCCGACGACGCCAGAGGATGAACTAAATAAAATAAATGTAACTACTGTTGCCATTAACGTGCCGGTCGGTGATGCCACGGCCAGGGACGCAGCTGTCGCCAAAGCCATTGCGGCGGCAACGGCCCAAGTATCTCCGGATTATGCGGTCAGCTTCACGCCGGTAAGCTATGACCTTACCGACGGAACCCTCACAGGCCGGTTTACCATTACCAATGTTAACGACCTGCTTGACACGGCAACCGATACCGACCCGAGAACGATTATCGCAACCTACGAAGATCCGGGTACGATCACAGCTTCTTCCAACGCTGCCGCGCAGTTCTTAAGCGGGACGTTGCTGGGAAATGACCTGGGCAATCTCCCGGGACTTGAGGGGGCATCGGCCTCATATGTAAATGGCGTGACCCCGGGTACGGAAGTAAGCGATGCAGCACAGCCCGATTTCAGTGTTTTGGACCAGGTATTTGACTTGAACGGCGTGCCGCTCAATCTGGTGGATTTCCTCCAGATCGGCTTGGTCAATCAATATGCGCAAGCCTCGGTAAACGGCGCCTCACGAGCCTATGCCGGCGCGGTAAGCGATAGCGGTGTTGTCAGCCTTGACGGCACGGGTGCTTATCCGGCGGATGCCAAGCTGGATCTGATGCAGCTGATTCCCGGCCAGGCAAACGACATTCTTTCCACCGCTAATATTACCTTGGGGGCGATTACGGGAGAAGCAGGCTTGGATCTGAGTGCCGATCCGGATACGGTAGTGCAGGATTATAATATTGCCGGAGCCGGGCTGGAACTGACATCACCGCTGATCGGCAGCCTGACGAACGGGATTGATACAGTGTTATCGACGGTTACCGACACGCTGAACGGCATCAGCACTACCATTACCAGCACAATTAACAGCGCTATCAGCACTGCTTTAGCGGCTGTAAGCGTCATTCCGGGAATCACGGTAGGGACCAGCAATATCGTCACATCGATTACGATTGATCCGGACGTGGCTTTAGCACCGATCTTGTCAGAACCGATTGTGATTCCGGGTGATCTTTCAGATCCGGATGGCGGCAGCGTGACCTTGGATCTGTCCGCAGGAAGCCTGGTTGTAGACCTTGCCCAGTTCTGGGGCGGAACATTGAATAACTTACCACCCAATACGATTCTGTTCGGGACGGAAATTGTCAGCATGCTGGAAGATGGTAAGACAGAGCTTCTCGTTTATCTGACGAACCTGCTGAGCAGCACCCTGAATGATTTGCTGAATACCGCTACGGTAACCATAAGCGGCGGCGTCGATATAACCGCATTATTAATAAGCGGCGGGCTGTCGGTGAGCTTTTCAGGGACAGTGGCTGAATTACTGAGCGGAGATGCAACGTTACAGATTACACTTACAGATACCCTGAGCGCGATCCCGGCTTCAGCACTCACCCCGATACTCGACGCCTTACAGTTAATCGTTTCGACTGTGATCCAACCGGCGATTTTCGGCGATCAAACAAGTATTGTCAATATAGCCTGGGAAGCTATGAATGATCTGGTAAATACGGCTTTGGATCTGATTGAACCGGCATTCGGGCTTCTTGCCGGTGTGATAACGATCAATGCCAATGTCCAGTCGGCAACCGTGGATACGGTTACGGAAATCCCGCTACAGCTCAGCCTGCTGGGTACCGGCCTGGCCGAACTGAGTCTGGGGAAAGCGGTTGCGGGACCTAACTCATATGTGGCACCAGTTTAATAATCCGTAGTATCAACATCATATTAATAAATATCAGTCAAAAAGGCTGCAAAGAAAAGGAGATAAAATTTTATGGGAATGCCAATTATTACCCCTGGAACGGGAAGCCGCGAACAGGCAATTACCGACCTTATTCAATCCGTTGCTTTACAGGAAACTGCACTCTCGCATATTCTGAATGCGGAAGGAGAAAAGATGCAGGCAATTATTGCCATGTCCTCAACAACACCGGAACAGATGTTATTGGTTAATGACTCTGTCAATAAACTGATCAATGCAGCCACCCGACTGGAAATCATGTTCCAGGCAAAGCTGGAGCTCTTTGCGGACAGTGTGCTGACCGAATAGAGGCGGATCAATCTGGGAATGATGACAACAGGCAGCTTCCGGTACCGGAAGCTGCCTCAATCTGGGAATGATGACAACAGGCAGCTTCCGTTACCGGAAGCTGCCTGTTGTATATACTCTTTGTTATGGGCATAAGCATGAATCCTTGCACTATGTAATAAAATAGTAAGGAGTAGCTAAATGTAAGGAGGAAACATGAGTCCGAATAAATTGAGTAACGGCGTTACGAATCAATCAAACGCGCCTTACATAACGGAACAGTCCTTAAGTGACATGATCGAATCAATTGCCTTGGTTGAAGCGGCACTTTCCCATATCCTTAACGCCGAAGGCGAGAAGATCCAAGAAGTCGAAGTTTCCGGGGGAATCGAAGAACTGCTGTCGATCAACCGTTCCATCAATAAGACGATAATTAATGCGATTCATCTGGAGCAGGCCTATTATCTGCGGCTGGAAGCAGTAAATGAGATGTATTGGACAGAGCGTGCCAGGTACATAGGACCCAGCCTGTATAATCAAGACTGTCCTTGTCCGGATCCCCGTTTTCCAGACCCGTGCTATCCGGACTACCCTTGTGCAGTCCCCCCGCCGACGGTGTCGGTGTTTACAGCGGCTTCCGCCGGGGGTACGTGGCAGGGGAACACAGCTATGAAATTTAAGCAAGATACCGGCTTAGACAGCAAATTTGCCCTGTATTGTGACAAGTGTTCCACATCCATCTTGCTTCCTGCCGGTAAGAAATACCAGATTTTATATAATATCGAGCTGGAGAACAGCTATGCCAGGGCCGTTACGGTCGAGATCAGGCTTTCTCACAATAATACCGTCTTTCAGTCGAAAAGACTATTTACGCGTGATGAAAGATCCGCGCTGATCGACAATAATTACTTGGTTTTGGATATTCCCTCCGGTTATGACAGAAGCATGCTCAGTATCTGGCTGCTGTCATCCGTCAGCCTGACGGTTATAAAAGGGAAGATGGTGATTATGGAGCTGTGAGATTTATCGGCATGACTTCGGCAATGGTACCATGTTGTCGAAGTCATTCCTATTGCGGTGCTGCCGGGGTACCGATATGAATTCTAAAGCATATTATTTTATTAGACAGTTTCTGTAATTTCTGCAAGGAGATTTCCAAGATGAATAAATATAAAATATATGTTTATGCGATCAGTAAGAACGAGAGCACTTTTATCGACCGCTGGATGGACTCTGTCAGCGAGGCTGACGGGGTGGTCGTGGTCGATACCGGTTCCGAAGACGATACGGCGGCCAGGTTACGGGCGAGGGGAGCCATGGTCTTTGAAGAGAAGATAACCCCTTGGCGGTTTGATGCCGCCAGAAACTCCGCGATGAGCCATATTCCCGAGGATGCCGATATCTGTGTGTCCAATGACATTGATGAGGTCTTTGAACCCGGCTGGCGGGCAAAGCTGGAAAATGCCTGGGACGAAACCTGTACCCGTGCCCGCTACTGGTTTGTCTGGGAATACAGCGACAAAAGCGGTTACCAGAAAAAATTTTATATGGAAAAAATCCATAAAAGACATGGCTTCCAATGGGTTCATCCGGTCCATGAGGTGCTTCAGTATACCGGGACACAAGAGGACAGGACGGTCGTCATCAATGACCTGTATCTGATCCATAAGCCGGACCCCGCGAAGTCCCGCGGTCAGTACCTGCCGCTACTGGAGATGTCGGCCGAAGAAAATCCCCAGGACGACCGGACCAGGTTCTGGTTAGGACGGGAATATTTCTTCAGGCAGATGTTTGACAAAGCAATCGCCACTTTGCATGACTACCTGCAGATATCGAGCGCGGTATGGCCCGAGGAGCGGAGCGCCGCCATGCGCTTCATCGCCAAGTCTTTTCAGGGCCAGAATAAAGGTGAGGAGGCACTGATATGGTTATATCGGGCCGCCGCAGAATGTCCTGCGGTACGTGAGCCATGGCTGGAACTGGCCAAACTGGGATATGAAAAAGAAAACTGGCAGCTGACCTTCTGGGCCGCCGAAAAAGGTCTGGAAATCCAGGCATCTACCAACAGCTATCTGGTCGAGACGGCGTCCTGGGGCTTTTTGCTGGATGATTTTGCCGCGATAGCGGCCTACTGGCTCGGTTTTATCCCCAAAGCCCTGGAGCATGCCAAAAGAGCCTGTCAAATCAGCCCCGAGGATATGCGGCTAGCCAATAATTTAAATATTATAACCGCAAAAGCAGATCCGGAAGCCCAGACAGAAATCAAAACAATAACAAATCAATAAAAGTAATATTAGCAATAAAAAGAACGTCCGAAATAAAAGGAACGTTTGAAATAAAGAAGATTTACAAATGGAGGTAGAAGCGTGCCAGAAAAAAAATATTTTATTTGTGTATACGCGATATGTAAAAATGAAGAAAAATTTGTTGACCGCTGGATGGACTCGATGCAGGAAGCCGACCTGATCGTGGTGACGGATACCGGCTCGGAAGATGATACGGTTAAAAAACTACGGGAACGAGGTGCCCTGGTCTACGAAGAAAAGATCGATCCGTGGCGGTTTGATGTGGCCAGAAACCTTTCGCTTTCGTATGTGCCCGATTATGCCGATATTGCTGTATGTACCGACCTGGATGAAGTGTTCAGACCCGGCTGGAGAAAGATTCTGGAAGAGGTGTGGAAGCCTGAGCTGACCATGGTCAACTATTTATATAACTGGAGCATCAATCCGGACGGGACGCCCCATACGCAGTTTACCTATTTCAAGATACATGCGAAAGAGCATTATCGGTGGAGCTGCCCGGTGCATGAGTTCCTTAGGTTTACCCCGGCCACGCCGGGGCTTACGGAAAACAAAATATTTGTGCCTGAAATCATCCTGGATCATTATCCCGACAGTACGAAGTCCCGGTCCTCGTATATGAACCTGCTTAAGCTCGGTGTCGCGGAAAATCCTCAGGACGACCGAATGGCTTATTATCTGGGCCGCGAATATATGTATGTGGGAGACTGGCATAACTGCATCGATACCCTGACAGCCTATCTCAAGCTGGAGTCCGCCTTGTGGCGCGAAGAGCGCTGCGCCGCCATGCGCTGGATTGCTCAAAGCTATGTCCATCTGCAGCAGCATACCGAGGCTTACAGCTGGTATCTCAGGGCCATAGCCGAAGTCCCTTATATGCGCGAGCCCTATATAGAATGTGCCAAGCTGGCCTATACGATAAGTGACTGGGCGACGTCCCTCTTCATGGCAACCGAGGCGCTGAAAATAAAGGAAAAATCCCGCGTCTATGTCAATCAGGGCTATGCCTGGGATTTTACCCCGAATGACTTGGCGGCGATTGCCTTGTACCGCTTAGGCAACTATCAGGAAGCGCTTACCCATGCCGGCCTGGCTTTGGAGCATGCGCCCACGGATCCAAGGCTGCTAAAAAACTATGAGCTGATAAAAGAGCATATAACTAGCTTATCGGGTCCGCTTAGCTGACGGATAAGATCATGGCATTTTCCCGGAAGATCGGGTATAATTGTGTTACGGAATAACGGTTAAACACATGGTTAAGTCACGATGTCAGTCGAATTGTAAAGTTGGGAGGAAATGACAATGAAATACTGGATGATTGTTATGGGAATCTTTGGTTTGGACACCCTAGTCAAAAACCATATCGAAAAAATATCGGACTGGGATAAAAGGTCCGGCCGGCCGGACAGTCCGCTGCTCATCAGAAAAAGTCATAATAGCGGCATGGCGATGAATCTGGGAGATAAATACCCGAATCTTACCGCCATGCTGTCGCTGCTGCTCACTGCCGTATTGACACTGGTATTTCTGGTTTCGCTGTTAAGAAAGGGGAAGCTGCGTGCCGGCCTGTCGCTTTTGCTGGGCGGGGCGCTTAGCAATACCGGCGACCGGCTGCGGCGCAATTATGTAGTGGATTACGTAAGCTTCAACGTCCCGTTTAAGCGACTGCGCAAGATTGTGTTCAACTTAGGCGATTTCGCCATCTTTTTGGGAGCATTTATGATCGTCTTTGATCAGTTAGAGGATGCTTAATCGCCCGGCGAAGTTACTGTTCGCCTTCGTTGTTACTGTTCGCCGCCAATGTCATTAAGTTTAGAAATGAGTAGCCGGGGGAGCCCTCCCCCTGTTCTCTTTTCTTAATGACACGATAGGAACAGTAATCCGGCGAATTATATTGACATGCACCGAATAATTGGTGTATATTCATAGTATACAAAACCTAGTAACCAAGTAGGAATTTCAGGACATTGCGATAGTAAGCCATATCTCCATTATAAAACAAGCGAGGACAGACAATGAAGATTTCATCAAGAGGCCGTTACGCAGTCAGGATCATGGTAGACCTGGCAGTCAACAATACCGGCGAATACACCAAGGTCAACCAGATAGCCAGAAGACAGGATATTTCCGAAAAATATCTGGAACAGATCATCAGCGTGCTGAATAAGGCGGGATATGTGAGAAGCACCAGGGGCGCCCAGGGTGGCTATAAGCTTGCTAAGGATGCCGGCTGCTTTACGGTGGGCATGATCCTTAGGCTGACGGAAGGCAGCCTGTGCCCCGTGGCCTGTCTCGAAGGTGATACCAACGAATGTGAGCGCTGTGATACCTGTGAGACTCTTGATGTATGGAAACAGCTGAATACGGCTATCAATCATGTCGTAGACGGGGTGACGATAGCCGACCTGGCGGAAAAACAGCTTGCCAGGCAGAACTCCATGGACTGCCTGATCTGACCGGCGCCCTCAATACCTTCATAAGGTTTGATATTAAGAAAGAATTAAGATAACCCCCCCCGTTTTCTTAAGATTCACATGATTAAATGAAACGTGGACATGTTAAGCCAGATTAGATATTTTATTTGCTGACATTAGTAACGGTTTTCGGCAGAAGCAGCGTAATCATGCCGTGTTTTAATGTAATAAGGGGTTATCAGATGGTATTTTCCAGTAATTTGTTTTTATTTTTATTTCTACCGCTTACTTTGACAGGGTATTATCTGATCCGTAAGCCATACCGCAACTTTTTTCTCTTACTTATGAGTCTGGTCTTTTATGCCAGCGGCGAACCGGAGTTTATCTTCATCATGGCGGGACTGATCCTGTTTGACTATTGTTTGGCGCTGCTGATCGACCACTTCCGCAAGCAGGAGAAGCTCTGTAAGATATTGCTGGTGCTTTGTCTTACCGGCAATCTCGGACTTTTGTTTACCTATAAATATCTGGATTTTCTGATTGTTAATCTCAACCATATCGGTTTTGAAATACCGCTTCTCAACCTTTTGTTTCCTCTCGGGATATCTTTTTTTACCTTTCAGGCGATGTCGTATGTTGTCGATGTGTACCGTGAAAACAGCAAGGTCCGGCGCAATGTAATCCATGTAAGCCTTTATATTGCCTTATTCCCACAGCTGGTTGCCGGCCCCATCGTGCGCTTTAAGGATATTGAGGCCCAGCTACAAGAAAGAGGGATCAACCTTAAGATTTTCAGCGAAGGGGTAAGAAGATTCCTGATCGGTCTTTGTAAAAAGATCTTGCTGGCCAACAATCTGGCCTTGATCGCCGACCACGCTTTCGGCCTGCCGGACGGGGAACGCTCGGTTATTTATGCCTGGCTCGGCGCAGTTGCCTATGCATTTCAGATTTTGTTTGATTTTTCCGGGTATTCGGACATGGCCATTGGCCTGGGTCTGATGTTTGGGTTCCGTTTTCCGGAGAATTTTAACTACCCCTATCTATCGGCTTCGGTCGCGGAATTCTGGCGGCGGTGGCATATGACACTGGGGCAGTGGTTCCGGGACTATATCTATTTTCCGCTAGGCGGGTCACGGGTCAGCACGAGCGGCCGGCTGGTTTTCAACCTCTTTGTCGTCTGGATCCTGACCGGGATATGGCATGGGGCCGGCTGGAATTTTATGCTATGGGGCCTGCTGTATTTTGTCCTGATTGCTTTTGAGAAACTTACCGGCTATCCGCAAAAATGCAAAAGCATGGCGGCAAAGTTTGCCTACCGCATCTTTACGATGCTTGCCGTCCTGGCCGGCTGGGTGCTCTTCCGCACAGAAGGAATCCGGGAAGCGCTTGGTTACGGGCTTTCGATGGTAGCGGCTAAGGGCAATCCGCTATCCTGCGATTATGTGATTATGGGTTTCCGGGAATACTGGCTGTTTTTGCTTGCCGGCCTGCTGTGCTGTACGAGGCTGCCGGCCAGGCTCAGTTCCTATATCGACAGCCATGGGACAGTGCTGATCCGCCTGGGAACCAACGTCCTGCGGGCGGGGTTTTATCTGTTCTGTTTTTTATGGGCGGTTTCGTTCCTTGTTCTCGGAGCGCATAATCCCTTTATTTACTTTGATTTCTGACAGGGAAATGCTGATAATATCATGTTTCTTTAGAAGCAGACTGATTAACTATTGTAATTTACAAAAGACTGCACTTCAAACAGAAAGACTATATTAAAACAGAAAGACTGTATTAAAACAGAAAGACGGTACTTTATAAGGATATGATTATGATTAAAAAATTTCTGGCTTCGTTAATTTCATCCGTTGACAATAATATGCTGGGGAAAAAGCTGGTGGCGGTGGCTTTTGTCGGGATTGTTTTTTATATTGCGGCGGTACTGTTTATTCCATCGATGGTCGATATCGGTTCCTTTATCAAAAATGAAAGCCGTGATGTGAACCTGATATTGGATAAGGCCAATGAAGTATATGATAACATGCTTGGCTACGAGGGTAATTTCCTTAGGAATAAGGGCGATTATATCGAACTGAACGGCTTTATGGCGGGGATTATGGGGCAGCGTCATATGAATGACATCGTCAAGCTGGATAACGGGCATGTGACGGAAATCAGCGTACCGCAGGAAACGGCTGCTGCTGCCGCGCAGATGAAGGAGCTCTATGACCGGCAGGCGGAAAAAGAAAAGCATTTTCTGTTTGTGCTTGCCCCTTGCCAGATACCTGAGTCAGAGGACATCCTCCCGCCCGGATACTGCGATTACAGCAATCAGAATGCCGACGAACTGATCGGCCGTCTTGAAGAGGAAGCCGTCCCGGTGCTGGATCTGCGCAAGGAGATGCAAAAAGACGGGATCGATCATACCGAAGCCTTTTTTGTGACCGATCATCATTGGCGGACAGAGACAGCGTTCTGGGCTTATACTAAGATAGTGGACTATCTGGTCCGGGAAGCGATCATGGAGCCGGTCGATTCCCATTATGTCGACATCGACAAGTTTCATATCCAGGTTTATGAAGACTGGTATCTGGGACCGACCGGGAGGCGGACAGGCAGTCGGTATGCCGGTGTCGATGATTTTTCGGTCATCTGGCCGGAGTTTAAGACCGATATCAGGCTTACCGTGCCGATGCTGGGGATTGATCGGCAGGGGGAGTTTGCTGACGTAGTATACGATTTGGAGGAAAATAAGAAAGACTTTTTTGTCAATTTATTGTATGATCATTATACGTATGGCGGTCATAACCGGAAATACTATAACGGATCGGCGCCGAATAAGCTGAAGATAATGGCCGTTGCCGATTCGTTTGCCTGGTCATCGGCGATCTACCTGCCATTGGTGGTCAGCAATTATGAGGAGTTAGACATGCGGTATTTTGGCGGGAACTTTGCGGAATACTATGCCGGTTATGAACCGGATGTGCTGATAGTGTTCGTGAATGCAGCCAGCGCAGCGGAGAGCGCAAATACAAATTATGATTTTTTTCCGCAGTAGGACAATAACCTTTCAATGATTAGAATATTTTTGGACAATAACTTTTAAATGATTAAATATTTACTAGAAAAGAGCATCGGAAATGGGCGAAGAGGAACTGATTAAAAAGCGGCTGGAAGATATGGCAAGGAAATGCCACCACGGCCATGTTTTTGTTTTCAGCACATTCTTAAGCTTGGCAGAGCAAGATGTATTTCATCGACTGCGGCTTGCTGATCAGGCGACAGATCAGGCGGGATGGGTTTTATTTGGCGGCAGGGAGGACAGCGAGCGAAACATGCTCCGCTTCGGCCGGGAGGAAGAACTGGGATATGCCGAAGATTTCCCAATTACGTGTGTGGAGATGGCCCCGCTGAGGCAGAAGTTTGCCGATGAACTGACGCACCGGGATTTTTTAGGGGCTTTGATGAATCTGGGCATTGAGCGGAGTACGCTGGGTGACATTATTATTCTGGAGAATAAAGGTTATGTGTTCTGCACTACGGTAATCGCGCCCGTTATTGTTAAAGAGCTGGAACGGATTAAACATACCCCGGTAAAATGCCGCATTGCCGAGGCACCGCAGGATGTGGCGGCTCCGTATTCAGTGAGCAAGAAGATCCAAGTGTCGTCTGAGCGGATTGATGCCATAATCGCTAAAACCTATCAGCTGTCCCGCGGGGAAAGCTTGGAGCTTTTCCGCCAGAAGAAGGTGTTCCTGAACGGGTTTTCCTGTGATAACTGCAGCGCGCTGCTGAAGCCCGACGACGTGGTTACCACCAGAGGCTTCGGTAAATTTGCCTATCTGGGATATGAAAGCACCAGTAAAAAGGGGAAGAAAAATATCATAATCAGCGTGAAGTGAAAAAGTTCAGGCAAAGTATATTATCTTATCAATTAATATGGTAAACTATGGTTTTAGAGGACAAATAAAATATATGATTCAATGAAATGTTTGCGATTTCTGAACATGCAACGAAATTGAATCGGAGTAAAGAATGCCACTAATTAAATATCATAAAAGAAGTCATGAATTTAAAGAGGATAACAGCATGAACGAAAACGTTAATCAATTACTCAAGTTAATCAGCAAAGGAACGTCCCCTTACCATGTGGCGGCGGAAGCGGAGGCGCAGTTACAAAATGCCGGGTTTCAGAAGCTTGAATGGGATCAGCACTGGGAGCTCCAGAAGGGGCAAAACTATTATGTCGCACCCTTCCGGACCGCCCTGATTGCGTTCCGGGTAAATCAAGATTTCACCGGAGATGACCAGACCCGGATCCTATCCGCCCATGTGGATTCGCCGGGACTGCGGATCAAAGCTGAGGCGGAATATCCTTACAAAAGTTACCGTCGCCTCAATGCAGAAGGGTATGGCGGCTTCATCAACCACACTTGGATGGACCGTCCCTTAGGGATGTCAGGAGTCGTTATTATAAATGACCGCACCGTCGGCCGTCCCTTGACATGTTATCTGGATTGCCGCCGGCCTCTCTTCATCGTCCCCAACCTGTCCATTCACATGAGCAGGGAGATCAACAAAGGCAGCGAACTCAACCTGCAGGTTGACCTGATTCCGTTAGCCGGTTTAGCGATGGGTCAGGAAACAGAAGCGAATACAGAAGCCAATACAGAACAGTCAGACTATAAGGAAGCTTACTTTATCCAGTTTCTGGCCAGAGAGATCAGCAGGTCCTGGGGACAGGAAGTGAATCAAGAAGACATCATCAGTTACGATCTGGGACTATATGTGGTACAAGAAGGAATCATCTGCGGCATGGAAGGGGAACTGCTTGCCGCTCCGCGCCTAGATAACCTGTCGTCAGTGCAGGCCGCCGTCAGTGCTATGACAGATGGCGATAGCCGCCGTAGCGACGGGCTGGATCTCATCGCGCTGTTTGACCATGAGGAAATCGGCAGCTTGAGCAAAAACGGCGGTGCCGGAAACCTTCTGCCGTTTACCTTAGAACGCATCGGAAGCTCACTGGGTCTTACCAGAGACGCCTATTTAAGAACGATAGCAGGGGGCTTTTTGCTTTCAGCCGATGCTGCCCATGCCGTTAACCCCAACCGTCCCGAGAAATACGACCCCACTTCCGGAATCCGGCTGGGCGACGGCGTAGCCGTCAAATGCTCATCCAAACAAAATTATGCCGGTGATGCCGAAACCTGGGCCATACTCAAGATCCTTGCTGAAAATCATGCCATTCCCTGCCGCTTTACCTACATCCGTTCCGATATCCCCGGCGGCGGCACCCTTGGCCCGATCCTCTCGTCCGCGCTTCCGATGCGGTCCGCTGACATTGGCATTCCTCTTCTTGCCATGCACTCGGCCATCGAAACGATGAGCTGCAGCGACCAGGAACATCTGTGCAAGTTCCTGAAAGCTTTTTTTTCCGAGCCTAGCCGGTTATAGAAACCTAAGGAAACACAGATGCATCAGTATTTATTCCGCCTTTAAGGCAAATCAAACCGCCTCAGATATTCTTGATACATGCCGTTGAAGTTCTGCCGGGCCTTTCTGTCCATAGTATTCTGATAATTATGGGCATAAAGGTCTTGATCTTCCATCTGCAGCAGACAGATGGCAATATTGGAACAATGGTCGGCTACCCGTTCACAGTTCGTCAGGATATCCTGCAGGATAAAACCCATCTGTATCGAGCATTTCCCGTTACTGAGCCGTTTATAATGGCGCTTTTTCACCTGAGCCGTCAGCCGGTCAATCACTTCCTCTAAGGGTTCAATCTCGGCAGCAAGCTCAATGTCCAGATTCCGGAACGCGTCACATGTCTTGGTGACGATTTCCTTCAATGCGGCAAAATAAACCGTCAGTTCTTTCTGGGCCCGGTCAGAAAATGAAAGTTTCTTTTCAGCAATCTCCTTCGCCGACTCAATCAAATTAACCGAATGATCAGAGATCCGCTCCAGATCAGCAATGCTGTGAAGCAAAAGCGAATGCAGCCGGCTGTCCGCATCCAGAAGCTTATAATTACCGAGCTTCACCAGATAAGTACCGACTTTGTCCTCGTATTGATCGACAACGTCTTCCAGCCGGATGATCTCCGCCGCCTTTTTATTATGGAAATCCTTAATGGAATCAATGGCCATGGTCAGCCCTTTTTGCGTCGTCTCCATCATATCGACCGTGACATTCCGACATACCGATACCGCTAAAGGAGGAGTCTCAAGAAAACGCTCGTCCAGCTTCACATAGGAAAGCGTTTCACTTTCTTCCATCGACCTGGGCATGGTAGTATAAGCCAGCTTCTCCAGCATAAACGACATCGGAAGCAGTAACAAAGTAGAAAATATATTAAACAGACTATGGAAAACCGCGATATCGGTAACACTGGCCGTATTGTCCAGGAAAGCAAAATCCATGATCGAATGCAGCCCGTAGAACAGCACCATAAAAGCAATCGTCCCGATCAGATTAAAATAAAAATGGATCAATGCCGCCCGCTTAGCATTTTTATTAGCACCGATCGCAGAGAGGGCCGCCGTAATACAAGTACCGATATTCTGCCCCATAATAATCGGTATCGCCGTACTGAAATTCACCATTCCGGTCAGACAAAGCGCCTGCAAAATACCGACCGAGGCGGAAGAACTCTGGATAATGGCTGTGACTGCCGCCCCCGCCAGCACCCCGATCACCGGATTGGAAAAGGCAATCAACAACTGCTGGAATGCCGGTACGTCCGCCAGCGGAGCAACCGATCCGGTCATCGTTTCCATCCCGAACATCAGAATCGCAAAACCGACCATAATCAGGCCGGTATTTTTTTTCTTTGCTGATCTGGCAAACATAGTCAGAATCACGCCGATCACGGCCAGCACCGGAGAAAAGTTCGACGGTTTCAGACACTGAATCAGAAAATTATCGCCCTGAAGGCCGGTAAGACTTAATATCCAGGCCGTAGCCGTGGTTCCGATATTAGCCCCCATAATAACCCCGATGGCCTGCTGCAATTTCATTATGCCGGAATTGACGAAACCGACCACCATAACCGTAGTAGCGGAAGAAGACTGAATAATTGCTGTTACGACAAAACCAAGCAGTACCCCTTTGGTTTTGGAAGAAGTCAGCTTCTCCAGCAGCTGCTGCAGCTTGCTGCCCGAAGCCCGAGTCAGCCCATCCCCCATCACATTCATTCCATAAAGAAACAAAGCCAGTCCGCCCATAAGTTTTAAAAACCCGAAAATATTCATTCCGTACCCCATCTGCGGCTTTGCCGCCCTCATTTCATCGTAATAAATCACTTGAACCAATATAAACATAGCATTTATTAATAAGCATTTCAAGTACTTGGACTGGGACGGTCAGACCGAACAGCATATCCCGATTGGATAAGTTGAACAAGTAAAAGTATAATCAGGATTCATAAATTAGAAGATATTTCTACCGGCAAAGCCGTTTCATAAAGCCAATCGGCAAGACGATGATAAAATGCCGGTGATATGATGATTTATTGTCGAAACCTACAAAATAAGGACTATTACAAATTCATCTGATCGGCAAGCACTAACACGGATACTTCTTGCTGTGTTCGCAAGAAGTATAACAATATATATGAATATAATATAAACTATGTTTAATACAAATTATATAACTATTCATTTTAATAATAGCAAATACGATAAAACATTAAGTCAGTGCACAGCTCATTTTTACTCTATGATCACTTTATCGGAGTAGTAAAGTCTTTACTAAAATGCCATACCGAAAATAGAATTAAACTTAAGTGTACTCGGTATGCAATTATGGTGGTCTTCAATATTGTTTAGTATTTTATGCGTGCATTTATGTGATCGGATATAGGAATAGTTGATAAGGAGGGGAGTGAGGTTGGAATGGGAGAAACGGGTCAAATTGGTTTTTCAGCGGATGATAAAATAAACGTCGTAAAAACATTTGCAGATCATCAGGAAGATAAATTGATTGAAAATAATGAAAATTATTGTTATATTAAAGTAAAAGTAAATATGGACAAAATATTGTGCTATATGTCTGTTGACGGTCAAGATTGGATTGAGTATTTATCAGTCGATAATTTTATACCATCTGAAAATAGGAGAATTGGGTTCTATTTGTGGCTGGGAGATGATAGCTTCAAAAATTGGTTTTATTCAAATCATATCCAACTGCATTTCAGACCAGATGATTAAGGAAAAAGATATTCGTTTTATTGACGATTTTATAACGGTATTAGAAGCACGTGCAGTTCCGCTGGGGCGGGAGTAAAAGCGGAAATTGAGATTGAATTAGAAGGAGTGGCAGTTGTGAATCAATATCCAATTAACCAGTACGCCATCAACATTGAAGAAGTACCCGGTCTGGAACAGCTGCATCCTTTCCAGCAGTATATTTCCCAAGAACGGCTTGAAAGGATTGCCAGATTCCATTTTGATAAAGATAAGATCCGCAGCATGCTGGCAGAAATGCTCCTCAAATATTTGCTAGTGACCAGATATGGACTGCGGATGTCAGATATCGCTTTCGGCTATGAAAAATATGGCAAGCCCTATCTGATTAACAACCAAAGAAACCTCCATTTTAATTTTTCCCATTCGGGGTCATGGGTCGTCTGCGGAATCGGAACGTCACGAGTCGGGATTGACGTGGAAGGAGGAGACAAGGATAATTTAGACATCGCCAAGCGGGTGTTGTCGCCGCCGGAATATGCGTTATGGGAAAAGAAACCGCCAGAAGAACGTAAAACCGAATTTTATCAATTATGGACGCTGAAGGAGAGCTATGTAAAATACATCGGCAAAGGCCTGGGCATAGCTTTTGACTCCCTTTCTTTTCGGGTTACCGGAGCCGACATACTTCTGGAAGTAAAAGGAATAACTGAGGAGCGTTGCGGTTTCTTTCTGAATGGGCTGGAGCCGGGATACTGCGTTGCCTTGTGTGTGGATTACGGTAAAAAAACCGAAGTGGCAAAGGAAATACAGATTATCAAACTAGACACGCTGCGCGAATGGCAAGCTGGGATGTCAGCAAATTATTAACATACGGAATACGTCTGCGTCATATATTATAGCAATAATTATATCGGGGTTTGCTATGCATAAATACATAAATAATCTGATCCGTAGATGGAAATCCATCCTCCCCAGACGTAAAAAGGGGCAGACAAAGGAAGAGTACGACCAGACCGTAAAAGAATGGATATTCAGGGCGGGGGTCGCTGCCTTGATGGCAGTTGCCTTGATCAGCAGTATCACTGCGGTAGCCAGAAGGACAGTGACCGTAAGCAACAGCGTAAACGGCAGGGAACTTCCCGTTTATAGCGTAGAGACGAGTAAAAAGCAAGTGGCACTGACATTTGATGCAGCATGGGGAGATGTAAAATAGGGAAAAGTACGAAGCGATTATTTGAAGATTGCCTCATCGGAAAAGCGGTAAGTAATTACAATCTTTCCGCTGTCAAATATTTTTATTTCATCTAATATCTGTAGGATGATGTCTCGGTCTAATTTTTTAAGGGCGTGGTCTTTAAGCAGATGTTCTATCCAAGGATTTACGGCGATATCTGCTGGTGAATGATCAGGGGTGTTCAGGTCATTCAGCCGGCTGGAAAGCAAATCGGCCTTTTTCTGATAATCCTGACGGTAAGCAATATATTCTTCCCGGGTAAGGAGCCCTTCTTGGAAATGACCATAAGAGGCTTTTTTTAACTGCCTGATTTTATCCATCTCCGACATCAGGCAGTTCCTTGCAGCGGTATGGTCCCAATTGCTCTGCGGGACGGGCTGGGATGATGTAACCTTGCGCCCGGCCATCGTAAGAATAGGGCCGGCCTGTTTAAACATGGCATTTACATCAGCCAGGATAATATTCTCCAGAAGGTCTTGGGAGATATAATGAGGCGTACAGTACCGCTTCCCTGAACTGACATAAGTGCCGCAACGGTAATTTACCGAGCCGCCAGCCCCACTTTTTTTTCTCAAAGCTCGGCCGCAGTCCCCGCATTTAAGAAAGCCCGCCAATATGCTGTGATTATGGCGGCTGCAGTCAATGCCGCCGTTACCGTTGTCAATATTGGCGTTACCGTTGTCAATGCTGTCGGTGCCGCCGGCAATGGTGACGGCAGAGCCACTGCGCACACGGCGTCTCAAAAGGCTCTGAGCCTTATCCCAGGTGACTCTGTCCAGAATCGCTTCGTGAGTGCCCGCAACAATGATCCAGTCTTGTCGCTCCTGAGGCCGGGGTTTTCCGCGCATATGCCGGATGCTTCGTCCCTGCACCATATTGCCCAGATACATCTCGCTTTTCAGGATATGGTCGATAGCGGAGTAAGTCCAATAATACCTGGCGCGGGGTTTATGGGTATTCCGGTAATTCTCGCCATTGGCTTTTTTGTATTCCGACGGGCAGAGGATGTTCTGCTCATTTAACAGGTCGGCAATGCGGATTTTCCCCACCCCGCTGACATAAAGGTCAAAAATCCGGCGCACGATGCCGGCGGCGTATTCATCAATCATCAGCCGGTTTTTATCAGAGGCACATTTCTGGTACCCGTAGGGCGAAAAGGCGCCGACAAATTCACCGGCATGCTGCTTTGTCTGCACTGCCGCATGTACTTTCTGAGAAATATCCCGTGAATACTGTTCGTTAAATATATTCTTAAGGGGCAGCAACAGGTCGTAACCCCGGCGGAAACTGTCAATGTTATCGCTGATCGAAATAAACCTCACGTTCTGATCAGGAAAGTACCGCTCCAGATATTTACCGGTGTCAATATAATCCCGCCCGAACCGTGACAAGTCTTTGACGATGACGCAGTTGACCTTCCCCGCTTCAATATCGCCGATCATGTCCTGAAAAGCAGGACGTATGAATAGTAAGGTAACATAACGTAACCACATGATATAGCCGACATAGGACAATCCCCCTTCCCCATATAATGAATTAACGGACAATCCCAGAGGAAATGACAAGTGACCGAAACGCTTTTCCCATCTAGCGAGCACGAGAGCAAAAAAATGACACATGTTATTGTTTCGTCTTTCGATGATAGGGCTGCCGATACCTTGGAAGATAAGGTCAATAAGCTGATAAGAAAAGACGTACTGGAGAATATCACGGTGTTTTTCAGAACATGCCGGAAAGGAATGCCATGATACAGGAAGCCAAAATCACTGCTCTTTATTGCCGTCTCAGCCAGGAAGAGCTACAGGCCGGAGAGTCTGGAAGCATTCAGAACCAACGGCTGATTTTACAGCAGTATGCTGATACGCATGATTTTAGTAACACCCGTTTTTTTGTTGATGACGGCGTGTCCGGAGTGAGCTTTGAGCGCGAAGGGCTTAAGGCCATGCTGAAAGAAGTGGAGGCCGGGCGGGTGGCGGCTGTCATCACCAAGGATCTTTCGCGTCTGGGGCGCAACTATCTGAAAACCGGGGAATTGATTGAAATCATCTTCCCGCATTATCACGTGCGCTACATTGCCATCAATGACGGTGTGGACAGCGCTCAAAGCGACAATGAGTTTACCCCTCTCAGGAACTGGTTCAACGAGTTCTATGCCCGTGACACCAGCAAAAAGATCCGGGCCGTCAAGCAGGCCAAAGCGCAGAAAGGCGAGCGCGTTAACGGAGAATACCCTTACGGTTATCTGATTGATCCGGATAATAAGAACCGTCTGATCCCCGACCCGGAAACAGCACCGGTGGTCAGGCAGATTTTTGCTATGTACAGTAAGGGAGAACGGATCTGCCATATCCAGCAGTGGCTGTCAGACCACAAGATCCTGACCATCGGGGCGCTGCGCTATCAGCGTACCGGTCAGGAACGGTTTTACCGTTCGGCTTGCCTGTCTTACGCATGGCCGGATAAGTCGATCTATGATATTCTGTCCAGACAGGAGTATCTTGGCCATACCGTTACCGGAAAAACCTGCAAGGAATCCTATAAGTCCGGCAAGACCATGAAAATCCCGGAAGAGAAGCGTTATTTCTTCCCGCATACCCACGAGGCCATCATCGCTGCGGAGACTTTTGCCTTGGCGCAGAAAAGGCTTCAGTCAAGGCATCGCCCCAATAAGGCCGAAACGATTGATATGTTTTCAGGCCTGCTTTTTTGTGGGGACTGCGGCCATAAAATGTATCTGCAGCAGGGAACAAACCTACCTGAGCATAAGCATGCCTATACTTGCGGTAATTACCGTAACCGCTCCCGCCGGTCCCTACCCTGCACCACTCATTACATCCGCCGGACGGTCATCAGCGGGCTGATATTTACCGATCTGCAGCGAGTATTGGGATTGCTTGAACAACGGGAACCGGAATTCGTCCGGGACATCGCTGGCTATGCCGGTCAGGAAGCAAAGAAATTGTCGGAATGGGATCAAAAGGAGCTGACCCTGACAAAGAGCCGCTTGCGGGAGCTGGACATGATATTCCGTAAGCTTTATGAAGACCAGGCCTTAGGAAGAATATCGCCGGAGCAGTTCTGCGGCTTAAACGGCAGCTTTGAAGAAGAAAAAAATACCCTTGTAATTAAGACGGCGGCCTTGGAAGCGAAGCTGCGCGACAGTCAGGCTGCCATCCCGGACCGGCAAGAAATCCTCCGGCTGATTCGGAAGCATACACGGATTCAGGAATTGACCTACGAGAATCTGCATGAATGGATTGACCGTATCTTGATCTATGAACCGGACCGTGAAGCCGGGACAAGAAAAATTGAGATAATTTACCGGTTTACCGGACCGTGAAGCCGGGTCAGGGAGTTCCTGTTTCCGGGGTTACCGATTCTTTCAAAAGAGACGTCAGATTCCGGATACTGGCTACCGTATCAACCAGTTCCTTGCCTTGAGCCACTAGCTGTTCATCATTATGCAAATCAGCAGCTCCCGAAGTTTTGTCCGCATCTGCCGAATATTTAATATGACTTAAGGTTTCCGTAGTTTCGGAAGCAAGTTTGGAGGCATTTGCCGCCAAAGCATCAAGAGAATTGGCGATATCGTTGATGATTCCCACGGTCTTTTCCATATCAGGAAGATGCATTGTTGCTTTTTCCTGTTTGGAATCAGTCAGGAATCTATCGATAAAAAAAGTAATAAAGAAAATAGCCATAAAGGATAAAGCAACACAGATCAGGCGCAGTACCATCTCCGGGACAAAAAGTTCATCCTTAACCGGCAAACGGACAGCCCCGTTTACCGCCCAGGAAAACAGCAGGGAAATACCGATTTCAGCGATACTAATCAAAACCAGTTTGTAATCAAGGAAAAAACTGCTGAGAATCACAAAGAAAAAGGCAAAGGCCCAGAAATCTTTGGAGGGTACAAGGTATAAGATGAAATTATACTGGATCAGCAGGATGACGGCCAGAAAAATTTTCCCGTAGGTAAGCATCTTCGGATCCAGTTTACCGTCTTTCATGCATCGGCTGATCAGTCCATTGCCGATTCCAACATAGACTAGACAGGTGCAAACAAAGATAAACAGCAACCCCCAATTGACATCCTGATAAAATCCCAGTAACTTCAATAGTGAGAAAGTAATACCGGCACAGGCACAGGCACCGGTTATAATCAAGATAACCCATCTGTATACTTTGGACATATATCGGTCAATAGCTGATGTAGTATTCAAAAGCACTTCCTCCTGGACATTGTCTATAGTGTAAAGCGGTTTTTCATATCATTATAGCATAGAATGGTATTGCGCAATATTGATAAAATATCTAATAATATTCAATTTTGTTGTTAAATTTTTCTAATAATTTAATCTTGACAGGAGTATCGTTATCTTACCTCAGCAAAATTCGTTCCTGTATAGCCATCATCGATATAAGTCTGATATAAGAATAAGTCTTCTTTATCCTGTAAGTAGCGGCCAATCAACAGTTTCTGATTGACAATACTGTCACTTTCGGTTTTGTCGCCGTCTTCCCGGGATAATCTGATATATCCGGCAACATGGAAAAGAGATGTTTTCAATATTATGACCTCATGGCAAGATGCTGTCTGCATGCTAGGGAGTTGGAGCCTGCTCGGCCCGATGGGGTTGCTCGGCCCGATGTGACTGCTGAGTCCGATGTGCCTGCCCGGCCCACTGGGACTGCTAAGTCCGATGTGCCTGCTCGGCCTGATGGGCTGGATTCAGGCTGGCGGTGCGGCGGGATTAGGGGACTGACCTTGCTATGTGACAGGATGATATTGTTGATACATTCTGTTGTACTGATCTGCGACAAGAATTCTCTTTCTATGGTGTAGCTAACGGCATTTTTTTTTGCTTTGCTCAAACGGGTGTCCTCCCGGCTGTCTTTAGTAACAGCATATTAAGCAGGCTTGTACGATATGCGGGCTATCCGTATTTAGCATCAGGGTGGGGGAATGAAGATACCCAGCTGATTTTGGATATTCTGCAAAAGCACAACATCCAAGTAACTTTTTTTATGACGGGGGGGTGGGCAGAGGCCTGCACATAACGAAACAGCTATTAGTATTTCATACTTTTTGAACAGCGCAAAACACCTCGAGGTTATAGCCTGAACAGTAACCCGAAAAGAGACTGAATATCATTCGGCAGACATGGGGTATAGGATGGATCATAAAGAAATCAAGTTAAAACTTACAAAACAGGATGAAATGGCGGCCATGCAGTATCTTGCAAAGATCATGTATGAGCATCATCTGATCAATGAAATGGAAAAAGAGGAGATACTGAAACATAATATAGGGACATTAGATTCACCATCATAATAATCGCCATCATAATAATATCCGCCACAAATAAAGAATCGGACGAAGCTTGCGCTTCAATCCGATTCAGTGTAAAAGGGGAATTTTACCGATTTTTGGGGCGGCCGGTTCGTTATTTCCCGACCGCAAATATACAATAACATATATGAACAAGCATGTCAAGTAAAAATAAAAAAATATTAAAAATTTTTCTGCAGGTGTATTTAATGGGGGTAATTATGAATAAAATCGGGCTGCGAGCAGTGACTTATAACCGTGTTTCTACCGAAGAAGAAAAACAACGGGATGCATTGGCCCGGCAGATACGGGAGAACCGGGAGGTCATCGGGAAGATGGGCTGGGAACTGGTCAGAGAATATATTGACGAGGGTAAAAGCGGCACCCAGACGCGGCACCGGCCGGGATACAATCAGCTATTCCGTGATCTGGCCGGTGACGGCTTCGACATTGTGGTCATTAAAGATCAGGACCGCCTGATGCGTAATCCCAAGGATTGGTACCTGTTCGTCGATTGCCTGTTAAAGAACGGTAAAAAGCTATATATCCATCTTGACAATAACTTTTATAATCCGGATAATGCCTTGCTTACCGGAATCAAGGCAATCCTGGCTGAGGAATACAGCCGGCATTTAAGCCGCAAGATAAACAATGCCCATAAAATCCGGCAGGAAAAGGGCGAAGCCATTATTATCACGAATCAGACCTGGGGCTATCGCAAGCAGAGCGGCGGAACTGTCGTGATCGACGAGACGGAGCGTGCAGTGATTGAAACCATTTTTATGCGGTATGCGCAAGGGATAGGAAGCCGGCTGATCTGTAAAGAACTGTACGGTCAGGGAATAAGGAACCGCAGGGGCAATATCCTGGCCGAGAGCCAGATCCGGGCAATTGTCCGCAATCCGCTGTACAAGGGGGTTGCCGTCATGAACAAGACACATATCGATTTTGACACCAAGAAAAAGGCGAGGCTTCCGGATACGCAGTGGATATGCCACCATAACCGTGTTCCCGCCATCGTCAGTCCGGCTCTGTGGACGGCGGCAAATCAGATAATCGACCGCAACAGCCGTCAAACCGGAAACAAGAAAACCGGAGCCAAAACCGGCAGCCATATCCTTTCCGGCAAGGTGATCTGCGGGGAATGCGGACAGAGATTCTGGCGGAATCAACGGAACCGGCATCGCAATGGAAACAAAGAATCCAAAGCTTCATATTGGTATTGCAGCAGCAAAGCAAACGGATGTAACAGTATTGGCTTGAAAGAAACCGATATTCTGGATATGTTACGGCAGATCGGCAGTCATTTTATTGACAGCGACAGTATGGAGCGGATGAAGAAAGCCATAGCCGGTCAGATAAACGATATCCTGGCCAATAAAATGACTGGTCATCGCTACGAACGGGAAACAGAAAAAAGCAACCTGACCGGTAAACAGAAAAGGATTCAGGAACTGTTGATTGACGGGATATTGCCGCAGGAGGAGGGTCGTAATCGGCTGGATGACATCCGGCTGCGGCTGGCGGCTATTGAAACGGCGGAAAACCGGTATGTGGTGGATGCTGCGGGGCAGGACGAGATCATGACGAGGAACGTCAGGACAGAGCGGTTGCTGTCTGATGAAACATATGATGTGTCTGTCCCGGTTGTTGCCGCTCATGTAGAACAAATCAGAATCTATGAGGCGGAGGCTCACATCTGCCTGGATTTTCTGCCGCCTACAGAGCCGGCTGAGATGATGAAGACGGCGATAAAGACGGCCATAAAGGGCAAGCGGTTTGACAGCTTTATTATAAAAGCTGCCGATTAAGCTCATTGAACACTTAACCGGCAGCTTTTGCCGGTGATATCGGAGGAACTGATTTGCACAGTTTGCTTATGATCAGTTATTATTCTCTGCATAGACCGACCAGCCCGCTATGCCGGGTGCCCAGACATTGCCGTCAATATCGGATATCCAGAATAAACCGTTATATAAGACTTGATCGCCTGCGGAATAAGCATCGGTACTGCCAAGCGGCTGGATCCAATGAGGAATATCAATTTTTTTATAAAGGGAAACCGCACTGGCAGGATTCCAGTGTCCTGCACTGGTGTGGGCCTGTAAGACCGTATAGAGAACAGGACTGCCGTCGGGTTTTGTGCCATATTTGATGATATGCTGTGCTGTGTACACAACACCAGTCGTCCATGCGCCGTAAGTGCCGGAAGCAGTTAGTTCAAAACTGCCGGTTTGCTGATCGGGATAGCTGGCGACAATATAATAAGTTTTACCGGCTATCAGCAGGTCAGTCACTTGATCAGCCCCTCTGACTAACAGTTCCTGACTGGCATTCTGCAGTTCAAGGATGGGCTGGTTACTATTGCCTTGATCGCCGCTGCCGAAGCTATACCAGTCAGTGGTTTCCGGAACAAAGCGAAAGTATCTTGCCGATTCGGCGCTTTCGATTTCAATTGTGGCGGATCCGTTCAAGTCCAGCGAGCGGGCACTCTCATGGGAATTGTTGACATAATCGATCAATACACTGGTCGAAACAGCTTGTTCGGCATGGTTTGATACTTCAATATAAATGATTTCACCAGCATTAAGCCGATAATTAAGTTCAATCTTGCCGTCCCTGTCCACGTTCCGCTTGGATTGTAATTGAATCACCTTAGAGTCGTACAGAATACATTCCAGGCTGTTTGCTACATAGTTGGATGAAGTCGATTCAGGATTGGTCATAAAACTGTATTCGCCGGTGACTGGAGCGGTGAATACATATATTATGTTTTCTTTTGTTTCGAGCACATGGCTGCTTTGATTTCCGAACATGATACTTTGGGCGTTAGGGGTAATTTGTGTCATTAATCTGAGATCTACGCCGTCTCCCAAAGGATCGCTAAAATATGCACTGATGTAATATTCATCACCTTTATTCAAATTACCTCTGACGGTGGCAGGGCCGTTTCGGTCATTATTGCTGTCAGATGACAGCGTGATTTGATTCTTGTCGTATAATGCCAGATGAATGTCATTGGGGCCGTAATTTTCGCGACTGTTGTTATCTCTCAGGGTAAAACTATAGCTGCCGTCGATTGGCGCGGACAGATGAAACCACTCTTCTTCTCTGGTGTCGAGATGAAGCGCTAAAGGGTTGTGCAAATCAAGCGGTGCTGCCGATATCGTGGTAGGACGCGATGCCGACAATTTCAGAGACACCCCGTCGCCCAAAGGATCGCTGAAATATACGCTGATATAATAGAGTTCTCCTTCTGGGAGAGTGCCGCTGATCGTGGCGGAGCTGTTACGGTCATCGTTAGCGTCAAAGGCCGAGTATTATTCTTTTATTTGTGATCAGTGGCTTGTCGTTTGATATATAATTTATCATGCTATTCTCGTATTGTAAGAGCATCTAAGGAAACACTGATTGATCAATGTTTCCTTAGAGCAAATCCCTTTTAGGCCTAAGACATATCTATTATGTCGTAGTATATTTAACTAAGATAACTATAGATCACCGTTATAGACCGACCATCCCGCAACTCCGGGTGCCCAGACATTGCCGTCAATATCGGATATCCAGACCAGACCGTTGTACAAGACCTTATCCCCTGCGAAATAATAATCAGTGCTGCCAAGCGGTTGGACCCAGCGGGGAATATCAATTTTTTTGTAAAGTGAAACTGCACTGCCAGGGTTCCAGTAACCTGTGCTGCTGTGAGACTGCAATACGGTATAGAGAACGGGGCTCCCATCGGGTTTTGTGCCGTACTTGAAGATATGCCGGGGTGCATAGGCTATGCCTGGCTCAAATGTATCATAAGTACTGGCAGCAGAAAGGTCAAAGCTGCCGGTCTGCTGGCCGGAGTAGCTGGCAACTAAATAATAGGTCTCACCGGCATATAGCAGGTCGGTAACATCATTAGAACCGTAAGCCATCAATTGCCAACTGTCATCGAGCAATTCCAGATTCGGCTGGTTATTGCCATAATCGACACCTTCAAAGGTATACCAGTCGGTGATTTCCGGAGTAAAGTGGTAGTATCGCTCGGTGCTGGCCGCTTTGATTTCGACCGTGGCCGAGCGGGTTAATTTGAATTCTCGAGAATTATCAAATGAATTGTTGACATTATCAACATATACACTGGGATAAGCAGTATATCTGCCCCAGTTATATACTTCAAAATAGATGGTTTCTCCTGCGCTTAGGTTGCGCTCAAGTTCGATCAGTCCGTATTCATCCTTATTTCTTGCCGCTCCCAATACGCCTAGACTGCCGGGGCTATATAACGTTAATTCCAAGCTGTTTCTGTCAAAATCGGGTGATTCCGAGTCAGGGTTGACCATAAAACAGTATTCACCAGCGGCCGGAGCAGTAAAGGAATAGGCATTCCCTTTTCTGGTCTGCAGTGATTTTGACTGAAGACTATTAAAGGAGCAAGCTGTTGTAGCCGGAGAACTTAAGGCATTCAATTTAAGAGACACCCCATCGCCTAAAGGATCGCTGAAATATGCTGACACATAGCATCTTTCACCTTTGGTAAAATAACCGCTGGCTGAAGCAGAGCTATTACGATCATTATTTGAATCGTTTCCCAGCCGGACCTGGTTTTGGTTATACACTTCGATATGGATATCGTTAGGTCCATAATTTTCATCACTGTTATTATCGCTTAGGGTAAAAGAGTATGTGCCATCTAACGGAATGTCAAGATAGTACCATAGAGTATCTTTGGTGCCGATATTCATATAAACATGTCCGTTTAGAACGAGTGCATTTGCACCATCACGCCATATTTTTGTGACTGACACCCTGGTTCTGGTAGTCTGTTCGACAGGCTCGAGGAATTCTGCACCGATAAATATGGTCTGATTTGTATACATATATATTTTATACCGATAATTTTCCGCCATCCTGAAATCATGGGTAAATGTTGGGTTAAAATTGGTGTCAAGCATACTGAATCGTACCAATGCATTGGCACCAGAGACTAGACTGGTATCAATAAAGTAATAACCTTCTGACAGAGCAGTAAATGAAAAAATCCGCGTCTCGTCAAACGGAAGTAAGTCTGCCTCGGCAGAATTGTTAGTGATGGGGGTTACAGGAGGTGGCGCGGCTTCGACATTATTTTCTTCGGCCTGTGCGGTGATAGACGCAGCTGGCATGATACCAGCAAGGATACAAAGGGTGATCAGTAGTCCGATTACTTTCATGATTTTTCCTTTTATGAATATATTATGGTTTAGTATATTTGTTTTCATGTTGCCTCCTTTTCATTTGGAAGAAATTAAGAAAGTTGACTATAGTTCCAAGTTTTCGTTTATTAACACTTACCGACATAAACCGTATTTTATTCACCTACTTCCCTGATGTTCTTGGAAATTGTTGTTTATCCTAACACAAAACAGCTGTCTTTAGAGTATCTTATTTTCGTTCCTATAAGGCATATTCCAGTTGGTAATTAATTATAACAAATAAACTTATATATAGTCAATAGGAAAACGTGCAATCCCAAACTATTTTAATGATAATATATATTTGTATTTAACATATAATACATATTGATCAGACTAATTAAAAAGTATATCAAACGGGTGATTAATCGACTAAAGCCACTATGAATACCGGAAAGCAATAGACTGCCCTAATTCCCCCTGTCCACGACGGTCAGTTTGTGCAGGCAGGCAGGTAGAATCCTATCCGGATGATGTAAAGAAAATTCTGGATGCCGGCCACGACCTGGGTAATCACAGCGAAAACCATAAAAACATGTCCCGGTTAACCAATGAGCAGTGCCAGGAAGAAATCACGAAAGTCCATGATAAAGTAAAAGAGCTGACTGGCTACGAAATGAGCCTGTTCCGGCCGCCTTACGGAGATTATGACAACGATGTCATAAAGACTGCGACCGGTATAGGATATCAAACGATTCAGTGGAATGTTGACAGTCTGGACTGGAAAGACTATGGAGCCGATTCCATTGTCAAGACCGTCTGCCAGCATAAGAATCTGGGCAATGGAGCTATCATTCTCTGCCACAATGGGGCAAAATATACTGCCGATGCATTAGAGCTGCTGATTGCCAGGATAGAGGACGAGGGCTTTTCTTTCGTGCCGCTGTCGAAACTGGTCCTCCGTGACAATTACCATATGAACCACGAGGGACGTCAGATTCCCAATAAATAATGATTCGGGCGGATAAAAAGCCCTTCTGGAGCATTCCTCCGGTCAGACCGAATCAGTAATGATATGATATAACCCAGTAATCAGTCTATTAGGAACTGTTAACCCCTGTTTTCCGGCCGAATCGTTGAGGAGTATACTTTCTTTGAAGAAAATACTTATCCCTATTATTGCGATAATTTATCTGGCATTGTTGCTTTTCCCTACGCTTGCCTATGCCGAAGCGGATCCTGCCGCCAGCATCATTACCGCGACCGGATCAGATGTTCCGACGGACAGCCACCTGCCGGAAGATTACCGTTTCCCGGCAAGATACCGTGACAACGCTGTCCAGTTCCGTACCGAGGACGGTGTCCTGCTGTGCGGCTATGTCATCGGCGAAGACAGACGCGGTATTGCACTGGCCCATCCCAACGGCTGGATGGTGAAAAGCTGGCTCCCGTTTGCTGAACGGCTCGTGGACGCAGGATATATGGTGATCCTGTGGGAGTTTCGCAATATTGAACCGTCCGGCTTTGCCCCCGAATCCGAAAGCCGTCGCTGGGATCTGGACGTACTGGCAGCTGCTCAGGTTCTGAGGGAACGGGGCGCGGAAAAGATAATGGCCATGGGGGCCTCGGATGGCGGCACCGCCACAGCGATAGCCGCCCCCGATATTCCCGAACTGGTAGGACTGGGGATGTTATCTTCCCCGAAGGATTCAGTAGGAGACGCTGTGGAAGCGATGGGGAATATCAAGGATGTCCCCACTTTTTTTGCAGTGTCAGACCATGATTCTTACGGGGATTTCTATTCTCATGTGGCAGCTCTCTATGAAGCGTGTCCATCGACTCAGAAAGAGCTAATCATAATAGAAGGCAATGACCATGGCACCGATATGATTACCCCTATTGTTCCCGGTTTAGGCTATGCTTCTTTTCCGGAGGATGACGAGCAGATCTAAAGAAGGCAAGAATTATCCGACAAGCTGCTACTCTTTGTCAATGAAACCTTTGGAAACGAACCCAACAGCAATGAAACGGCGTTACCCTCGCAACTACCTGCAGATATCGAAGAAACTGCGCCCGGACTTACAGAGGCCAGCGGACACTTAGAAGCAAATAGAGCAAATAGCCATCTCAATACTATGATCGGTATTGGTGCATTATCTATATTGCTTATCCTCATCACCATAATCATCAGTTTAAAAAGAAAGAGGCGCAAAAAACGGTAAAAAAGAGTTGCGTTACTGTGTAGCAGCCATTTGATGCACTGCAGCCAGGCAGTTAACTAACGAAAACGAAACAAATGTCAGCGAATGCATTATGCAGTACTTGCAATAAAAGCATACATGAGGTACTATAATTAGTGGTGTCCATCCCTGTGAAACATAGGAATATCATAATTATTCAGAAGGTCATTGATTAATTACGGATAAAGACACACAAATTGCTGTAAGATCTACTAAACAGTTCGGAATAACATAAAATTTACCGGCATTGTAAAGGCATTTGACTGGCTCAATGAAAAAAATATTATTGTTAAGTATCGTTATGCTTCTGCTATTTATCATCGGAGCAAGAAAAATAGAAGAGTCTTCTGAGTTAGTGCAGGAAGAGGCGAATCGCTGGGATCAGCTTAAGTTTGCTGTTACCGGAACCGGATTTGGCCTGAGTTATTCCTGTTTTTATCATGCGGAGGAAGACAGCTGGTATTTATTCCTGCCGTCCACAATACCGGAATCGGAGCTGTTGCTTCAGAGCATACCCTGCGCCTATATTACGATCGACGGCGAACCGTACCGGGCCGGGGATAATTTGCAGCAATTATGGGAAAAGGACAATTGCGCCCTGACATTTTATGATCAACAGGACAGGCAGCTGGAGAACGGCAAAATCAAGGTGATGAAGTCAAGCAACATCGCATCTTTGCATATAAACACCGCTTCCGGAGACATGCAGTATATTTATGAGAGCAAGGATCACGAGGAAACCGCCAATATGCAAGTCCTGACGGAAAGCGGAGAACTGGCGGCAGCCGTCCGGCTGGATACCATCAAAGGGCGGGGCAATACTTCCTGGGAGCCTCCCAAGAAACCCTTTGAAATCCGTCTGGATCAGCCGCTCGACCTGCTGGGAATGGAAAAGTCCAAAACATTCGTCCTGATAGCCAATTACTATGACATCACCAGTATCCGGAACTGGATCGGTTTTGAGCTGGAAATGGCTCTTGAAGCTGAGAACACGACCGCATCCCAGTTCGTAGACCTTTATCTGAACGGCCAATATGCCGGATTTTATCAGATCGCAGAGAAGGTGGACAAAAGCCGGAATAACGTCCAAGGCGGATACTTACTGGAATTTGAGCATTTTCCGAGACTGGCGGGGAAACCGCATATTTTGCTGGCAAACAATCAGCCCATCCTTGTACGGGGAGAAAACCCCGTCAATGAGGAAGAACTGGATCAGGTCAGCCTATTTTTGGCCGAGATGGAACAGGCTTTGAATGCCGACGATTATATCAATCCGAACACGCAGAAACATATATTTGAATATATCGACAAGACTTCCTTTGCCAAAAGATATGTCATGGAGGAGTTCTTTCAGGACATGGATGCGGGTTATACCAGCCAATATATGTATCTCAGTCCGGCTGGCGATTCCTTCGTCCTCTATGCCGGCCCGGTCTGGGACTTGGACAACACCATGGGAAGGGGAACCGTAACCGGAGCCTCGCAGTTATTCGCCGATCGCTTTGATTTGTCCATGAACCACCTGAGCCGCTGGCATGCCAGGCTTTATGCCAACGAGGAGTTTTATCAGGAGGTAACAGAACAATACCGCACCTATGCCGAACCGTTTCTCACATGGCTTTTGTCGGAAGGGATAGAAGACTGGCAAACAAAGATGGATGCCGCTGTTTTAATGGATCAAGCCCGGTTTGGGACAGACCGCAGTGCCTTTGTAATGGAGGATAATACGGTAAAAGGCAACTGGGACTATCTGATTGACTATATTGCGGTTAAAACACTTTTTCTGAACAGCAGGTGGGGAGATAACCCGGAAGCGGTAAAGCTCTGGCAGGAAGAACGCCTGACGGCACTGCCGCCCTTAGAAGAGCGCCCCGTTCCAGCAGAAAGCCTTGCCCCCAGCGATGAAGCAGCCATTACGGAAACCGCCGATGCGGAAGCTGCCAATTCGGGAGCCCGTCAAGATTCGGGGGCCAGTCAAGATACAGCCGGCGGGATTAGACAAGTCATAACATGGCTGCTGCTCTATAAGCGATATTGGCTGCTGGGAGGCATCATGCTTGGTTTATTATTAATGATCGGCGTAGAACACTTTCAACCATTCATTACGAGTCCTCGGAGGCGGGCATGAGGAATATAAATGACATACAGTACCGTTATGAGCTAAAATATGTATGTTCCCACCTGCAGATGGCGGAATTGGAGCAACGGATCGGTTCGATCCTTACGCGAGATCCCCATGTGGGGCCGAGCGGCTTTTATACCATCCGCAGCCTGTACTTTGACGATTATTATAACAGCGCCTTCTGGGACAAGGAAAACGGAACCGACAACAGAAAAAAGTACCGCGTCCGGGTCTACGACAGCAACATGGATCATATGTGCCTGGAAATCAAGGGGAAAATGAAGGATAAGACTACGAAAGAAAAAACACTGATCTCGCAAGAGCAATATCAGGAACTGGTATCCCCGTCATGGGGATATCCGTCCCCGGCAGGTTCGTCTTTTTCAGATCCGTCCCCGGCAGGTTCGCCTTTTTCTGACCCGTCCCCCGGCAGGTTCGGTTCTTCGCCGCAAGGAAAAAAAGTGCTGAACCAGATGCTGATACAAAAAGCGTTAAGATTGCTGCAGCCCGTCATCATCGTCGAATATGACCGCATGCCATTTATTGCCGCAGAAGGCAATGTCCGGATCACGCTCGACCGCGATATCCGTTCGTCAGCCCGGACGGAAGCGTTTGCCGACCCGGATCTGGCCATGCGCGGAGTCATGCCGGACGGTGAACATTTGCTGGAGATTAAGTTTGATGAATTTCTGCCGGATGTGATTTACCGTGCATTAAACCTGGAAAATATGACCAGGACATCATTTTCAAAGTATTATTTGTGCCGTAAGTTTAATTGACTGCCAGTAAGCGATATCGCCATAATTTATTTTGCTTAAGCGATAATTGCTTGCTTATAATTATTTCTAAAAATCACTCAAAAAGGGAGACTGCGCATGAATTTCAGTGATATTTTCAACAGATCATTTATGGAAGGGTTTACAAATTCCGAACTTGGCTTTATGGAGGTCGCCATCGTACTGCTCACGGCCTCCGTCCTGGCCCTCTATTTATTCATGGTATACCGCGTCGTTACCAGAAGAACATTCTATTCCAAGAACTTTAATATTGCCTTGGCTGCTCTGGCGGTCATCACGGCGGCCATCATCCTGACGATCCAGTTCAGTATCGTCATTTCGCTCGGTATGGTGGGTGCCTTATCTATCGTCCGGTTCCGTACAGCCGTCAAGGATCCCATGGATCTGGTATTCTTATTCTGGTCCATCAGCATCGGCATCATCTGCGGTGCCGGCCTGTTTGAAATCGCCGCGCTGCTTTCCCTGATCGTTACGGTCGGGATGCTGATCCTTGACCGTTTTCCTTTGGTAAAGGCTCCGATGATCTTAGTGGTGCATACAGAAAATAAGGACAATATCGAAGCAATACTGGGCATCATAAAACAAAACTGCCGCCATTTCAAAGTAAAGACAAGGACGCTTACGCAAGGAAACCTTAATCTGGTCATCGAAGTGCGCACCGACAAAGCGGACGAGCTGGTCAGCGGCATCGATCAGTTACAGCAGATAAGGTCGGTTTCTTTGCTGGAGCATGACGGGGAAGTCACTTATTAACCCGATTATGTCCGGTTCCCGACGATATCTTCGGATTCAGCCCTCTTTTTGTCAATCAAGCGGGCATCCATCGTATAGAGCGGCAGGATCAGCCTGCTGATATATTTATCTTCGGACTCATAGCCCTGGTAGCTGCCGCCATGCTCCTGCATGATCTTGATGCAGGTGCGCAGGCCAAGAGCCGTGCTTTCCACGGAATATAGCGCATGATTCAAGACATTGACAAATTCGATGTGGAGGAAGGTATCGGTTTCAAAGGCCAGGACGTCCAGCGGTTTTTCCCGCTCGGCATATTTGCGGATATTGGACAAGGTATTATCCAGTACGCGCTGCAGGAACTCGGCATCGATCAGGCAGTTGCCGGTAAAGGAATCCGGCTCGGCATAAAGCTTTACCGTAAAACCGCTGTTTTCCAAGTCAAAAAGCTGGTTGTCAATCAGGCTGGTTATCAGGCTGTAGGTAGAGATGATTTCTTTGTGATAGGTTTCTTCGGTTTTTTCGGAAGCCAGGAAATACTCGAACAGTTTATCCGACATCTCTCGGATCTGAAAGGCCTTGCGCTTGGTAGTCAGCAGAAAATGCTTCAGCTGGTTTTCATCCTGATAACGTTTCAGCAGCATCAGTTCCAGGTAGCCGATCAGGGAAGTGAGCGGGGTGCGCAGGTCGTGGGCCAGAGCGGTCATCAGCTTATGATTGGCTTCTTTGGTTTTCTCCTCTTCCTGCTTTTTAGCGAGTATCGAAAGACGCATTTGGTTGATCCCTTTGGCAAGCTGGAACAGTTCGTCATGTCCCAGTTCGGAAAGTTCATAGTCGAGGTCGCCGCCCTCCAGGATTTTCAGCTCCTCCGACAGGGTATGGATATAACGTAGCTTGATCTGTACCATGATCATGGAAATGACCAGGAAGATAGCCAGTGACAAGATCAAGCAGACATAGTAGGCCCAGACGTAATACTGGGAATAGCTTTCACTGTGTACCAGGGCATTGATAACGGTGCCGTCGGCAAAGGTAAGCGTGTAGAAGTTGGAGTTGTATTCTTTGATCAGGGAGGAAATGTACTGCTTATCCAGATACTGGCTGTAGTTGGCCAACAGGTTTTCTTCGCCGTTATCGGGGTCGGCGTCGTTATAGATCCGGCTTTCATAATCGGAATCAAAGATCAGGTTATTGGTAAAAAGGGTCAGCTTGATGTTTTGTTCCGCGGCTACCCAGTCGTTGACGGCGGATATATTGGTCAGGGTGATGTTGTAATCCGTGACGTATTCCTGCAGCAGCCATATATATTGTTCCTCCGCCTGCTGGATCGCTTCCGGGCTGGCGACGGTGGCTTCCAGGATCCGGTAGGACAGGCGGGTCAGGAGCGGAAAAGAAACATAAGCGATAATGAGGGCGGCGGTTACCGAGATTAACAGCTGGGTCGACAGCCGCTGCCGGAAAATATATCGTGCTTTAATCAATCCGGTACCCCCTTCCCCAGATATTCAGGATATAGCGGTTGAGCTGGTCGTTGTCCTCCAGTTTCTTGCGCAGGTTACGGATATGGACATTTACGGTGTTGTTGGAGGAAGCAAAATAAGGCTCTTGCCACACACTTTCATAGATATTTTTTACCGAAAATATTTTTTTGCGGTTCGCGGCGAGCAGGAGCAATATCTGGTACTCGATCTCGGTCAGGATGATTTCTTTCTCGCTTTTATAGACGCGCTTGGTCTCTTTGTCGATCCGGATATCCTGAAAGTAGATCACGGAAGCTGGCGGCTGATCGGAAACATTGTAGGTGACATGCCTGCGGATCAGGGCTTTTACACGGGAAAGCAGCTCGGAATAAGAAAACGGCTTGATCAAATAGTCATCCCCGCCGGCAGAAAATCCGGCAACCTTGTCCGTATCGGAGGATTTAGCGGTCAGGAACAGGATGGGGGTCATGTATTTTTTGCGGAGCTCAAGGCAGGCATCGATTCCAGAAAACACCGGCATCATTACATCCAGGATAATCAGGGAGACATCGGGTGTCATCTTGTCGATGGCTTCCTTGCCGTTGACAGCTTCCAAGACCTGATAGCCTTCATTGCCGAGCAGGATGCGGATGACCTCGCGGATTTCGTCATCGTCATCGGCAATCAGGATAGTTTGTTTCTCGCTCATGGTAAATTCCTCGTGTCATAAGATACCTTTATAGTAGCATGATTCGGGGCAGGAAGCCATAATCATCGTATTTCTTAATTATTCTTAAGGAAAATCGTTGCTGTTCAGACCCTAGCCGAAGTGCATCAAACCACTGCGCCACAGTAACAACGTTCTGCGAACGTTATGCACAAGTTGTAAAGAACACAACTATAAATCGTAAAAACGTGCGATTTGGCGCTGGTGTAAGCTTCGCATCCATCCTTGATAGCCATCGTCAATAAATAGCCATAACATCCGTTATTAAATTGTCTTCTATGCGAAAACTCCATACTGAGTGCCCGGGCAGGCGATGTTCGGTCAGATAATAGCGGTCTTCCATCTGCGTAATGTAATAGGGGGTGCCGCCACCGATGAAATAAGAGTAGACATCTTCATATCTGCCTTCCGCAAGGGAAGACAGGTCGGTTGTACGGATCAGGGTTGCATAATCCTGATTGCCGGCGGCATCGGTGGAAACGGTTATGTAGTAATAATCTTCAATTTTGGTGATCTGCACCATCCCGGCCAGGTGGTCGGGAACGGGATATTCCGCCAGAATACGGAAGGTTTCCAGGTCAGCTTTCATAACTGCGGAGTTGCCGGATACAAAGGTGATTTCGTTGCCGATGATGGTAAATGAGCGGACATAGACGCCTTTCAATGCGGGAATGTCCCGGATCTCGCTTAAATAGACAGCGGTGCTGTCCGGTTCCCGGCGGAACAGATACATTTCGCCGGTAAGGGAGCTCCAGGCATAAAAAATACCGGAGGCTTCGTCATAAATAATGTAATGAGGACGGTTACCGATGTCGGTAAATTCCTGGACAGGGATAAAGACCGGCAGCCCGTCGTCATTGACCTGTCTTTCCAAGATCAGGATGCGGTTATTTTCGGTGTCGTCGGTTAAGTAGACTTGGCCGTCGCCGGCAACCGTGTGCCCCATCGTCAGATCGGAAGTCATGACGGACCAGGAACTGAGGGGGTCATCCAGATTATCGTGGTAGATGATTTGATTGTGGTAGCAGTCCACGATAAAATATTCAGAACCTATTTTCGTGATATAGGTAGGAACCTTCAGATAGTCATAAGGATTAGCCAGCGCGGCAGCCGAAGGATCCCAGTCATAGTTGACAGGCGTGGAAGCAAGGAGATATTCCGGCGATGTGAAAAAAGCTATTCGGACGGCAGAAACTGCCAGGATTCCCAAAAGGATGATCGTCAGAACTATTATTAGGTGTCCGGTTTTGCTTTTCATAATTCACCGTCTTCATAAGCTGTTTTCTGTTCTAGGGAAATGCTGATTAAAGCAGTATTTCTTGGTAGTAATATTATAAACGGTAGTTACTGGGTCATGCAAGCAAAATAGTGATGTTGTGACAGTGGTTTAATACATTTTGGCGGCTGTGAACAGTAACCTGACTATACAATAAATATTGTAAATTTGTGAATTTATAATCAGGACTTTACAAAATTAAGGAAATATGGTATATTCAAAAACACTTACTGATGCCTTGTAAGATGAATTAGTGAAATGATTGCGTTGAATTATGTGATGGCTGGTCGATGTACCGGTTATCTGGCTGTGGAAATGCTACTGCTTGATTTCTGACAGCTTTTTTATTGTGTTTTTTGTGTTCAATAGATTTGATTCTTTTGGAAAGGAGCCAGAATGAAAAAGAAAATACTGATATGGGGCATCGCAACCCTGTTGCTTATGCCGCAAATGAACCTAAGGACAGTGGCACAGAATGAAAGTGTTTCTTATATTTATCATCAGCATTCGGGTTCGCCGGATACCGGGGACGGCTGTTACCGCCAGCCGTTATACCATGTTCACACAGGTGATGCAAATTCCGGCGGTGAATGTTATCAAAACGTTATTTATCATCAGCATATCGGCAAGGAAACGGAGCCGGGCGGCTGCTATACCGTACCGGTCTACCACGTTCATCAAGGAAACAGCAACAGCGAAGGCGGGTGTTATGTAAAAAAATATCATGAACATAACGCTGAATGTAATAAACAGTCCGCCTGCGACATCTCTTTGGTCAAGTTTAACGACTGTATTTCGACATGGTATGAATATTGTTACCATCATGGGGAAACGGTCCACGGTAAATGGAATATCACGGTGAAGCATTCTTCCTGTGGCCAAGGACAAGTGAAAATCACGGCCAATGCCTGCAATTCCTGCAAAAGCTATAAAACCAAACAACATGATTATTCCACGCTGAACTGTACACGGGGAAATGAAGTGACCGGATATGAATTGGGATGCGGCATGAGCGAATCAACAGTTGTCAGCTATACTACCGGCTGCATGAAAAGAGGCGGTACCGATATTGACGGATATGATTTAAGCTGTGGTAAAACCGGGCAAAACATTGACGGATACGGTCTTTTGTGCGGAATAGATAGTTCCGCGCCATTGGGAGGGGTAAAAATCACCAATCTCACTGAAGGAAGGGCAGAAACCGTGCTTCTTGAAGCTTCTTTTTGGGACAGTACCTCAGCGGGAACGCTGGAAGCCAATAGCAGTCCTTTTCGATGGCATGAGGAATCATCCGGCACTTCGCTCGGTACCGGCAGCCGCATGACGGTAAGAAAAAACGGCAACTATACCGTAACCTTACAGCTGAAGAATCAAGACATCAGGAAAGACAGCCTGAAGGCTTCTATCCGTGTGGATAACATATATAGCAGCGAGGGCGGCGGAAGCAGCGGAAATAACAACGAAAGCAACAGCGGGAGTGGCGGAAGCAGCGGAAATAACAACGGAAGCAACAGCGGAAGCAGCGGAAGCAGCGGAAATAACAGCGGAAATAACAACGGAAGCAACAACGGAAGCGGCGGAAGCAGCTACGGTAGTAACAACGTCAACGGCAGTAATACCGGAAACGGCAACAATAGCAATGGCAGCAGCGGTAATGATAGCGGAAGCGGAAACAGCAATGCCAGTGGAACAACAGGTAGCAATGGAAGCGGAAACAGCAATGCCAGTGGAACAACAGGTAGCAATGGAAGCGGAAGCAGTGGAAGCGGCGGAAGCAGTGGAAGCAGCAGAACCGGAAGCCGAACAGGAGATTCCGGGTGGGAGTCCGGGAACATCGCGGAACCTTACCCCTCGACCGGAAAAAATTCATCGGCTTATCCCGGCGGCAATGGATTTTATCTGCCGGACCGGTCAGAATTGCGTCCGAGTGTAGCACCGGATGTCACTGGAGAGCAGATGTTGGCAGAAGACAGCGGTGAAGTGGGTGTGTCGGAACTTGAGTCGGAAGGGGACGATATTGAAACCGATGTGCTGACGGTTGAGGAACCGTCGTGGTTTTCATCTCCTGTGGCAAAAGCCTTTATGATTGCTCTTGGTGGATTGATTTTCATGACAGCATTTGCCGCTGCTTGGTTCTTTTTGTTCCGCTATGTCGGTATTTATGGAGAAGACAGTGAAGGCGGCGACTGTTTCCTGGGTTTTGGCATCATCAGGAAAAAAGAAGGGTTTTTACTGGTGATACCGGAACACGTCATGGACAGGGCCTGCACCAGCCGGTACTGCCTGCGGCCAGGCATCCTGTTTGGCAGATTCCATGAGCAAGAAGAACTGGCGATTGAAGTAAAGTCAAGAAAGTTTTCATTGTCCGTAGAGAAGGAAATGCGGTTTAAATATTGATTCAATATTGATTTTGGTTAGAAAACATGGTAAGCTACGAATAACATAATC
>DBDJ01000059.1 GCA_002293525.1 Lachnospiraceae bacterium UBA935 | reverse complement strand
AAAACCGACCGTCCAGCCCTCCGGCCCCCGAGCCTTGCGACCACCACTTTTTCGTTCGGACTTGATAAAGAATTGATGTTAATTGACAGTTGAATATGTTGCAGCCCATATAATTTTAAATTGATGCGGCTAACCATTTTTATGGTTAGTCGTTATTTGAGTGTAAAAATTCTCTTTTAATAATATATTTTGACATTTGTTATGGTTTTTAAGTGACTGTTTATAAGATATTACAAATAGTCTTATAATATTCTCCGTTATGGCGATTTGACTGGATGAGTAAAAAATAAGTTGAACATTACATTTTATTGTGTTAATATAATATTAATTTTAAGCGCTTCCATATTGTAAATCAATTATTAAAGGAGGTTGATATGAAAATGAACCAACAACTCAGTAAATTTATATCTTGTTTTTTATCGGTATTGTTTATTTTATTATGTTCCGGACAATCAGTTTTGGCTCAAGATTTGGATTGCATACAAAAACCGATTGAGTTTATTGATGAAAACGGTGAAGTAATGGCGGTATTTATTCCATATTAAGTTAATAATCCCCCGCCGATCATCATGAAAAGAGGAATTTATAACATCAATAAAGATATAACTGCTTACGGAACAGCGACAGGCGCAACAAATTTATATTTGACCACTTCTTCAGGGATCAGCTTAAGTATTGTAATTAAGCCACAGGTATCCAGCAATATTGGCCTTTATGATGTAAGCACAGGAAAATATGGATTTCCAGCCGGAGGTCTGTCTTCTTCTGGATGGAATGGTGTTATAACGCCTTCTTATAATGGTACATTTTCCATTGCAATAAGAAATAATTCTTCTCAAACAGCAAATTATTCAGGTACAATTACAGTATAGCGAGGTATTGCATGAAAAGAAAAATCATAATTGCGGCAGTGCTTTTATCAGGGCTATTGACAATATTAGGACTAGGAATGTTAGGAAACTATACTTTTGGAGAAGCCGTTCATATATCTGATATCGACACTACGGAGGATCATGAATTTATTCCCAACTAGGAATTTTACCAGTTACTTAGAATGAGCTTAAACAGACTGAGTATTTCGGTGGAATACCATCATCAGTTCGGTCTGAAGCACAAGATTATTCATATCTTTACTAAATGACCAGTGAACAGCAACACTAAGAATTGAAACTTGCTGCTTGACAGTTAAAATATTGGTTTGACATATTGGGCAAGCATGTTATAATATACTTAACAAGACAGCCGACAGGTACGCTTACTACCTGACCCGGCGCAAATATTAGAGACTTTTAGAGATAGCCATTCTTACTTTGCCAGAGATCAGGACGGCTATTTCTTATTTTTCATGTTCAGAATGTTGACTATCAAAAGACCTACGGTCAGGATTATCATCATCTTCGTATGTACTCATAAGCATTACCTCCTTTCCGCAAGACCCGGATAAGGAAGCGCCGCCTGCTCGGCTGCCTTGTTAAATATACTATAATCTCATTGGTAGTATGGCAGATATTAGCCAAGAGGTGAGACTGAAAAGTGATTGAGAAGAATTGAAACGGGGTAACTCAGTAATTAGAGGTTATTACTTGTGGGTTTTTTTGTCAATCTTTTAAAAATGTATTACTATCTGATCTGTGTGCAAAATTACTTTCTTGACTATTTTCTTTACGGTTTCGTTTTTTTCACGATAAGTCAGGGATTTAAATTGAGTGATCAGCTGGGAGATCTCATGATAGATTTCTTCGCGCTGTGCCTCGGGATCTTGTTTTTTTAGGCGGCTCGTTTTAATAGCCGCCAGCTGCCGGTTATATAATTCGCGCTCTTGATCCAGCTTTTCAATTTCCGCAATGATGTATTTGGAAGCAACGGATCCTTCGGCAGCTGCCAGAGAAGCGGTGAGTTTTTGGAGGGCGTCATCCAGCTGTTTTATGCTTACAGATGTCGAACTTTCGTCATAAGGAATGGCGGATTCTTCTTGGATGGTAATCAAGTTTTTTGACAAGCGGATGTTTTTTAGATAGGATAAAAATTTGTCATCGATTTCCTCTACCCGGATAAAAGACGGCATAGCGCTGCAGGTGACATATTCCGGCCCTTTCCGGATTTTATCGTCGCAGTAATAATAAGAAAAGGAGATAGCATTTTTCGTATAGACGCGGCAGCGCATCTTAGAGCCGCATTGGCAGTAGATGGTGCCATTCAGGATGCCGGCCTCGTGAATCCGGGTCCGTAACTGTTTGCCGATGCCAAGACGGTTTTGAACAGCGATCCATTGATCGGAACGTATTACGTAATCATGGATACCGACAGATATCGTCCAGCTGTTCTTTTTTGTCCGGTTTTGAGAGGTGGTGCCAGTTCTGGTTTTGCCATATGACATAAGCCCTTTTTGGCCGTCAAAAAGGGCTTCGTCAGGCAGGGAACAGCCTTGTTCATTTAAGTAGCGGTATGCTTCGATGGAGTTTTGACAGTAGACCGGATTTGTCAGGATTCCGTAGATCTGTGACGTGTTTAAGAATTTGCCCGACTGGCTTCGGATCCCGTTATCCCGGCAGTATCGCTCCATGCCGGTGATGGAATAACCGTCCAGGATGAGCTCGTAAAGGAATTTGACCCGCCAGACAGTGTCATGGTCAACTTCCAGGAAGGAATGAACCTTATTGCCGGCTTTCGTGCGAAACGACTTCATGCCGGTGGGGATTTTGCCGCCGGTCCATCTTCCGGCGGCGGCCAGGGCAAGCATGTTGTCGCTGACGCGGATGGAAGTGACGTCACGTTCATACTCCGCCCAGGCCGCAAGGGTATACATTATCGTCCTGCCGATCGGAGTGGAGGTGTCGAAAGACTCTTTGACGGAGATAAAAGAAACATCGTATTGGGAAAAATCATGATACATGTCGACGAATTCTTTAAAGTTACGGCCAAGGCGGTCAATCTTGTAAACCATGATGACATTTAGAAGGCCGGCATGAATGTCATCAATGAGTTGCTGAAGGCTTGGCCGGTTCTGATTCTTACCGGAAAACCCTTCGTCTTTGTCGTAGACAACAAATTCAACCGGTTCATCACAGTAAATGATGTTGGCGTAGTCTTTGCACATTTTTACCTGGACAGAAATGGATTCACTGTTGTCGCGGTATACAGATTTCCGTGGATAGATGCCGATTCGCATGGATGCTCCCTTTTTAACCGTTGTGCCTTGGCAGTGTCAACGAGTGATTACACTGGATGTACGGCCTACTTTATAATATAGTTATTTTGCAGTAAAAATAGTCATGAAAATAATCATGAAAGTATTCATGAAAGTAGTCATGAAAATATGTGCGGACTTTCTTCTGTCAATTGTAAGTTATCAGTAATTTTTATTTGCAGTGTGGAAACAAGTACAAGCAGATTGCCATAAGATTAAGAAAGTTAATCTGGTGTGTGGATTATGGCAAAGAGAGAAAAAACGGAGTGGAAGTGTACAGTGACGTTTTCAGAAGGGTGGGAGCATAGAGCAACCCAGGCCTTTGTTGATCTTTATTATTATCGGAAGAAAAATGGATTTCCGATCTTTTCTGAGGGAGAAACAGAGGGATTAGATTCGTCCAGCTGCCTGCCCTCACAATGCGAAACGACATCGGATCAATGGGATTCATGTCCTTACGAATGAGTCCGATTTTTTGTCTCAAGTTAGGATGTAAAGTGAGTAAAACAATTATGACAAGGAACATCCGGTTACTGTTATTATCTAAAACAGTATCTCCTTTGTGCGTGATCTGCAGAGAAATGAACAAAAAGATTAAAGAGATATAACTTGTTAAGTCGCATTAAAAGGCAATGTAATAAAAAATAAAGCAATTCAACTTCGCCTATTCTACCTTACATCCCGATCGGTACCCCCATCGTAGCCATCGAATCAGGCTACGTCGAGGTCTTGGGCTGGAACCAGTACGGCGGCTGGCGGATCGGGATCAGGAGCTTTGACAAGAAACGTTATTATTACTACGCTCACCTACGGCAAAATTACCCGTATTTCACCGGCCTTAAGGAGGGCAGTGCCGTCACGGCAGGCGATGTCATCGGCTATATGGGGCATACCGGCTACAGTACCAAGGAAAACACCAACAATATCAAAACCGTCCATCTTCATTGGGGGCTCCAGCTGATCTTTGACGAATCCCAGAAAGAAAGCGACAATGAGATCTGGATCGACTGCTATGCCCTTACCCGCTTCCTGTACAAAAACCGCTCCCAGACGGAAAAAGTACCAGATACCACCGACTGGGCCCGCATCTTCCAGATGAAAGATCCAGAAGTACTGAAATGGAAGAAAGACTAAAAATCCAGGAAAGATAAATATAAGAAAGATAAAATTAAGAAATTCAAGGAAGATTTACCACAACCCATACACAAGACTACATACCAACAAGCAATAAGAAAATAATTATAATCGAAAAATTATAAAATAAAATCGTACCGAGTCTCACCGGTACGATTTTTTATGAAACATGAAGCCGACTACCAGCTTTAGTCAAGATACAAAAACATAGTAATATTTACTGGGGAAATTGTCTTTTATGACACTTGACAGTCCTCTCCTAACTATGCTATTTTTATGTTATTATAAAAATACGTTATTACAGGAGGATATCATGAGAATTACGAAAATGAAAAAAACACTGTCAGCCCTGCTGATGATTGCGCTATGTTTAGGGGTGCTGTCCGCTTGCGGCAATTCCGAAGCTCTGTCCGGCAAGTATGTCTGCACGTCCTTTGTGATGGGTGAGGAGGAGCTTACGCCTGAACAGCTCATCGAGTCTGGCCTTGATCCGGAAGCTATTTACTTTGAGTTCATCGATGACACTAGCTTCACTATGGTTATGATGGAGGAGGAAGAGGAAGGGACATACGAGTTAAATGGCAACGTGCTTAACCTCACCATTGATGGGGTCACCGAAACCGTAAGATGTGAGGATGACATAATAATCCTGATTGACCCGGATATGGGCTATGAAATTACCTTTAAGAAAGAATAATGAGAAAGCAAGAGCGGACGCCTGAACGATAGGAGTCCGCTTTATCTCATTGTGCTTTATCTTATTGTGCTTTTCCTCATTGCTTTTCATATACATAGGTCTTGATCCGGTCTTCGATCACGTCAACCACTTCCTCCAGCGGCTTGTCGCCGTTAAAATAGTATGCCGCTTCTTCCTCAATGATCTGGTCGATATCAAGCGACGGCCGCCATGCCGTATCCAGTTTCTCGATCAGATCATAGAACTGCTCCATATCTTCCTCCGTGCTATACTGTAACCAATTCTGATAAGAAAATTGGCCGGCCTCAGATGCGATAAAATATAGCCCGGAGATTTCCCGGTAACCTGTTCTCTCAAGCATCAGATTGCAAAATCTTTCCTGCGCATCTCTTCTAACCGGTAGGTCTGTTTCAAGAACGGCATCTGCCATTTCAAACTGATACTCTTCCGACAACAGATAGCTGATAAAACTCCAGGCTACATCCCTATGTTCACAGTTTTCGCTGATGGCAAAAGTATTCTCAGAATAAATCAAATTCCCGTTTCCGTCTGCGACAGGATAGCCGATCAGGGTTACCGGTTCACCAAGCAGAGCAGCGTGTGCTTCATATACGTCTTCCTTATAGATATAAGTGTCCAGCAGCACGATTTGTTCTTCATAGATTCTTTTGGGCAGGTTGCTGTCCATTATGTATGTGTCGTCGTTTTCGTACTGGTTGGCAAATTCTAACATCTGCATCAGCAGTTCCCGGTCGAGCGGAGCTTCCGGATCCTCCAGATTGATCAGCTGGCCGGTATAGCCTATTTTCAGTAACTGAAAGACACTGCTCTTTGACTCGACGCTGAAGACGCCTCTGCCGTCCGGATAACGCTCGGTAAATTCCGCTAATTCCGCGAGGTTCCAGCTTTCCTTTTCTCCTACCAGGGAAGACTTGCAGGCGAGTGTCCTGACTTTATAATTGATCGGTATCCCGTAAAGATGCCCGGCCTGCTCAAAAGCGGTTATGACATTGATGTAGAAGTCCTCGCGTTCAAACGTCTTATCTTCGTTAAAATAAGGATACAGATCCACGAGGGCACCGCTATATGCCAGCTGGTCGATTCTTTCGGCAGGCAGCATCAGGATGTCCGGGCCTTGGCCGGCCAATATTTCCGCATTGAGGCGGTCATGCTCCTGGCTCTCATAAAAACAAGTTTCTATCTTATAGTCCGGATTGGCCTTGTTGAAAGTAACCACTGCGTCATAGAACCGCGCCGGCGGGACTTGCGGAACGTTGATTGTGAGTACGGTCTTTTCCGGAGCAAGCGCTTCCCCTTCGGCGGCCTCCCGGAAAATAACGGCCTCGACCTTCATCGGGGAATAGGACCAGTCGCGGCTGACGGCCAGGACGCCGTTTTCCCCGTAGGGCATCAGATAACCGGATTGGATCCCATAGAAATCATGGTCCTGCCAGTCGAATTTCTTGACCAGCTCGCCTGTCCCGGTGCCGTAACGATAGGCGCCTTCCTCGGTAGCAAGCAGCAGGTCGCCGTCCGGAGTACCGGCCATATATGTGTTTGTGCCGCCGATCTCGGTCGCCCACTTCTCGGCCAGCTTTTTGGCCGTCATATCGACAGCCCTGATTACCGTCTGGCCGAGTTCGTCATAGGCGAGGAAGACCTTCCCGCCGCTGCTGCATATGTCCAGTATCATTCCCACGGCCTGCGTCTCAAACAGCAGGCTGCCGTCAGGGCTGAAGACCAGGATGCGCTGATCCGGACCGATCAGGACGATGCGGCCCTCGCCGTCCACGGCGAGATCTCGGACCGCGGCATCCTGGCCTTTGACGTGTTCCGCCAGATCCAAGGTCAGCAACGGTACGCCGGCGGCATCCAGCTTGTACAGGAAATAAGCGGTGGCCGTCTGGCGGCCGTCTGCTTCCGGTATATACTGATAGCCGACATAGTAGGTATGGCCGCCGTCGTCCATCGCCATATGTAAGACCTGCTGGTTTTCAGCCAGGGCAAAACGCTCCTCCGGCACCGCCGCCCCCTGCCGCAGGACATGAAACGATGTTGTAAAGGTCTCTGTTGCCTGGTCATACTGTGAAGCCGCATAATACAGGTCGGCCCCGTCTGACCAGGCGCCGTCCAGGGAAGTGTATTCCGGCAGGGTGAGCGGCTGGGCGATATAACCGCTTTCCTCCTGCCTGATCGCTCTGGCTGTCCGGCTTCCCACCGGCTGGCCTGATGTCTGGCCGGTATTTCCGCATCCGTGCAGCCATATCACGCTGGTGGCCAGACATGCTAAAAGATAAGATAATCGAAAGGCCATTCTGTTCATATTTTTCTTGATTATCGTCCGGTAAATTTTGAACATAACGATAATTCTCTCCTTAAGATTATTATAGCTGTCAGCTTATCAATAAAAAATGATCCAAATTCGACTTGACATATGCGAAAAGGGGTGTTATTTTGTAACTGTTCCGTGCTTTGGGAAGGTTTCTTAAAAATCAGGAAAGGGATGATGCCGTGAAGTTTAAAAACAGTGTATTAAGAAAATATGCCCTGTTCTTTTTTCTGGTTCTTTTTATCCCCCTGTGCATTGCCGGTATCTTTTTTATGAGTCAAACCAGAGGGATGCTGCGGGAAAAAAACCTGACGGAGCAGGAGCGGTACATAACCATCCTTTCGGATGAACTGAACCGTCAGTTTAATTATGTCATGGAATGTGCCGACCGTCTGACGCACAGCACCGCGATCGCCCGCTTCTCTTTACATTACAGCATAGATCCCTACAGTATCAACCTCCGGAATGAACTGGTGACCAATGCCCGTTCCTGTGAACTTATCAGTGACATTTATCTGGTATCTTCCAATGTTGAAACTTCCTATGCGATCTCCGGCACGATGATCTATCCGCTTGATACTTTTTCCGGCATGATATCCGAAGGGACTATGAATACGGAGGAATATCTTGTTTTTCTGGACGGCTTGAATCCTCTTATGGACGACGGTCAGCCTTATATCGCCTATCAGGAGGATCGCGTCCTGTTCTATTTCAAGGGGCCTTCCCGAGCCGCCGAAAAAGCCACCAGCCACCAACAACACTATTTGTACAATCTATATCTTATCTTTACGCTGGATAAGGAAGCTTTGAACCAGTATCTGGTATCTTTGTCCGCGCCGGAGGAATTGCGGTATACTATTGTTGCCGGAACGGAAATACTTTACCGGAATTACCCGCCGTCCGGGGAATACATCCGGCTCGAATCTGCTTACCGGGATCCCGCCGGCAAGCAGGCGGTCAAGGAAAATGACCGCTTCCGGCTCGACAGCGAGACCAGTCTTTACACCGCCTATTCAGATATTGCCGCGGTTCCCGGGTGGTACTGTGGTTTTATGGTTCCTGAAGATCATATCTCGAAGCAGATCCTCGCTTCGCTGACCGGAATATTCGGGGTGATTCTGCTGGTTTTCCTGCTGGGGAGCATCATGGTGCTTGTTTTCGCCTATGCCAGCTACCTGCCGGTCAAACAGCTGAAAATCTCCATGGAAGCGTTGGCCACCGCCGGCCGCCCGACGGGGAAGTCGGCTGCATCCGGTGTCGCTTTGGCCGATGCCGCTTTGTCCGGTGCCGATTTGTCTGATGCCGCGTCCGGTGTTGCTTTGTCCGGGGATGAGTTTCAGATTATCGAGCAGATCGCCCGCAGTCTGCACCGCTCCAATCACGAACTTTCCGGCCTGAGCAGCATGGATAAGGCTGATCTGAAGCAGTTCATCCTGTTGAACCTGATTCAGGGTAAGGTCGCGGACTTTAACGAAATCAAGATCAGCCTGAACCGGATCGGCCTGTTTCTTGAACTGAATTATCTGCTGGTGGCTGTATTATATCCGGAGCATGACCTGAAGGACTTTGAAACTGCCGCTGTTTTTCTGGAAGCTTATGGTGTGGCGAGGGACAAGACCATCTATGCGGTCCAGGGCACGGAAAACCGCGAGCTCATTCTGGTGGTTTCCGTTTATGACAACGACATGGATCCCCAGCGGTTGTTTTTGGAAGAACTGCAGGCGGATTTTTGCGCCCGCTTCGGTTTCCCTGTCCTCATCGGAGTGGGGCAGATTTATCCCGAACTGAACCAGCTGTCCGTTTCCTACCGGCAGGCCATGATGGCCTGCGAATCCCGTCGGTTGCGGGACGATTCGCCGATTCTTTATTTCTCCTTGCAGGATGATATCCTGAGCCTGGATGACAGGTATCAGGACATGCTTGATTTCCTGGAAAAAGCCGTTGCCGGCCTGAGCCTTCCGAAAGCGGAGTCGGCGCTGCATTATTTTCTGGATCAGGCTTCCGCCGGGAATCCCTCGATACTGAGCATCCGGCATATCTGTAACAGTATAGTGCAGGTGGTATCCGCCGCTTTTTATCTGTTGCCTTTCCGTATTAATGAGGAATTCCCCAGTTATTCCTATCTGGAACGGATCAGCCGGATCGAAACCGAGACGGACTACCAAGAATTGATCACGGATATAAAAGCCGAAACCGCCCGGCTGATCGGCATGTACCTGACAGCGTTCGATCAGAAGCCTTTGCCGGCAGACGGCCATAATACCGTCCGTAGCAAGATCCTTCCTTTCATCGAAGAGAATATCCGCAGCAACCAGCTCTCGCTGATGCTGATTGCGGCGGAATACGAACTATCGACTAATTATATCAGCCGTATTTTTAAGGCGGAAATGAAGATGACCGTGCTGGAATATATTAACCGGCAAAGGATTGAGCTGGCCAAGCAGCTGCTGGCCAGCTCCGATGCGCCGGTGGAGGACATCGTGACAAAGATCGGTTATCAGAATACCTCCAGCTTCATCCGCAAGTTTAAGAAAGCGGCAGGTATGACCCCTGGCGAATACCGGAAGAGCGGCCGGTCAGAGATCGACAAGTAAATGGGAGACCTTTTAACCCTGATATCTCTTATTGCTTTTCATACACATAGGTCTTGATCCGGTCTTCGATCACGTCAACCACTTCTTCCAGCGGCTTATCACCGCTGAAGTAGTAGGCAGCTTCTTCTTCGATGATCGCGTCGATCGCAAATACCGGACGCCATGCCGTATCAATATTATCAATCATATCAAGAATTGGTTGTTGATCTTCCTCTGTCAAATACCATAGCCAATTATCGTAACTAAAACCAGCCTCATTGTCAATGTAAAATCCAAAAATCTCCTCCTGATACCCCCGCTCATCAATGACTTCCTTAAACTCTATCGCCAAGGCATCCTTTCGGATCGGGAAATTAATATAAATTAACGCTTCTGTCATATTGGCCTGGAATTCTTCCGATAGCAAGGAACTGATAAAACTCCAGGCGACATCTTTATGCTGACAGTTCTGATTGATTCCGATACTATTCTTTGACCTTGCCAGATTGCCGCTGTTGCCTCCGGAAGGATAGCCGATCAAAGTCGCCGGCTCGCCTAACAGGCTAGTATATGCGGCATAGGCAAAGGCACCATAATCGGTGATCAGAGATTGCAGCAGTACCAGATCGTCTTCATATACTCTCTTGGCTAGATTACTGTCAAGATGGTAACTGCTGTCATCTTCATATTGGTTGGCAAATTCTAACATCTGCATCAGCAGTTCCCGGTCAAGCGGAGCTTCCGGTTCTGAAAGGTTAACCAGGCGGCCGTGATAGCCTCTTTTCAGGAATTTTAGGACGCCGCTTTTAGACTCGTTGATAAAAACGCCCTGTCCGTCCGGGAGATTCCCGGTAAACTCTATGAATTCTTCCAGGTTCCAGTTCTTCCTTTCCTCTGTCAGGGAAGACTTTACCGCAATGGTTTCAATCCAAAATTGGATCGGCAGCCCGTAAAGATGCCCGTCCTGTTCAAAGGCGGCAATGACATTTTCGTAAAGGTCCTCCGGATTGATTGTTCCGGCATCATATTCTGCTTGCAAGTAAGGATATAAATCGACAAAGGCGCCGCCATAGGAAATTTCTTCAAGGTAAGGAGCCGGCATCATCACGATGTCCGGTCCTTGGCCGGCGGTTATTTCCGTTTTAATGCGGGTATATTCCTCTTCGAAATCAGAAGGTACCACTTCTATTTTATATTCCGGGTTGGCCTCATTAAAAGCGGTTATTGCATCATAGATCCCATTCGGCGGCCGTTCCGTCAAACTGAGAGTCAGGACGATCTTATCCTGAGCAAGTACTTCCCCTTCAGCGGCCTCACGGAAAGCAACGGCATCGACCTTAATCGGGTAAAAGGACCAGTCCCGGTTGACGGCCAGCACCCCGTTTTCCCCGTAAGGAAGCAGATAGCCGGACTCGAGCCCATGGAAATCATAGGACTGCCAGCCGAATTTCTTGACCAGCGCGCCTGTCCCGGTGCCGTAGTGGAAAACCCCTTCATCATTAGCCAGCAGCAGGTCGCCGTCCGGCTTGCCCGACATGTAGAGCCTTCCGCTGATGTCGATTTCCCATTTCCCCGCCAGCTTCTGGGCGGACATATCGATGCCCTGGATCACGGTCTGGCCCAGTTCATCATAGACGAGAAAGACCAGACCGCCGCTGCTGCATAGATCCAGTATCATACCGCCGGCCTTCGTCTCAAACAGGAGGCTTCCGTCAGGATTCAGGACCAGGATGCTCTGGTCCGGGCAGGTCAGGACAATGCGTCCCTCGCCGTCCACAGCGATATACTGAACCTGTACATCCGGACTTTTGATGTATTCCGCCAGCTCTACGGTAAACAGCGGCGCTCCGTCAGCGTCCACCTTATGCAGAGAATAAGAAACAGGCGGCTGGCTGCCGTCCTCGGCCGGCGGTATGTTCTGATAGCCGACATAGTAGGTATGGCCGGTGTCGTCCATCGTCATATGTAGGGCCAGATGGTTTTCTGCCAAGGCAAAACGCTCCTCCGGTTCCGCCGCCCCTTGCCGCAGGACATAGAACGATGAGGTCAAGGCATCCGCCGCCTCATCATATAGCGAAGCCGAATAATACAGGTCGACCCCGTCCGACCAGGCGCCGTCGAAGGTAACGTAATCCGGCAGGGTGAGCGGCAGGGACACATAGCTGGTTTTCTCCTGCCCGATCTCCCCGGCTGTCCGGTCCCCGGCCGGCTGGTTTCCCGCCGGCTGGCTGCTGTTTCCGCAGCCGTACAGTAATATCAGGCTGGCAGCAAGCATTGCTAAAAGAAAAGATAGTCGATGGATCATTGGTTTTTTCATTTTTGTCTTGATTATCGTCCGAATACTATGGTGTTGCGGTGTTTGGAACGATAATTCTCTCCTTTCGAAATATTCTATTTCCTGTTTCTGTTATTCTGATAGCCCCACTCATCTAATGCCGACCGTAGTTATTGCTTTTCATACACATAGGTCTTGATCCGGTCTTCGATCACGTCAACCACCTCCTCCAGCGGCTTGTCGCCATTAAAATAGTAAGCGGCCTCTTCTTCGATGATCGCGTCGATCGCCAATTCCGGGCGCCATGCCCCATCAATATGATCAAGCACATCAAGAAGCGGCTGTTGATCTTCCTCAGTAAAATACCATTCCCAGTCCCCATAAGAAAATCCGGGATTACTAAAAATGTAATAGGAAAACCCCGAATGATCCCGGTAACCCAATTCATCCAGATCATGCTGATAATCTCTTTCCAAGGCATCCTTTCTGATCGGTATCTTGGTATACATCTCAGGATCTATCATATCGGCCTGGAATTCTTTCGATAATAAAGAACTGATAAAGCTCCAGGCAATATCTTTATGCTGACAGTTCTGACTGATTCCCAAGCTGTCATAAGATCTTGCTAAATTGCCGCTTTGGCCGTCAGTAGGATAGCCGATCAAAGTCACCGGCTCGCCTAACAGGCTGCTGCATGCGGCATATGCAACAGAGCTATAGATATCTGCTTCCAGCAGCACCAGTTTGTCCTCATAAATTTTCTTGGCAACATTGCTGTCAAAAAGGTAACTGCTGTCATTTTCATAGCGGTTGGCATATTCTAACATCTGTACCAGCAGTTCCCGGTCAAGCGGAGCTTCCGGTTCTTCAAGATTAACCAGGCGGCCATAATAGCCTCTTTTCAGCAGCCTTAAGACACTGCTTTTAGACTCATTGTTGAAGATGTCCAGCTCATCCGGAAAATCTCCGGTAAACGCTGTGAATTCTTCCAGGTTCCAGTGCTCTCTTTTCCCGGCCAGGGAAGATTTTATGACAATGGTTTCAACCTCATATTGAACCGGCAGCCCATAAAGTTGCCCGTCCTGTTCAAAGGCGGCGATGACATTTTCTTGCAGGTCTTCCGGATTGATCGTTCCCGCGGTATATTCTGCGTGCAAGTAAGGATATAAATCGACCAGAGCGCCGCGATAGGAAAGCTGGTCGATGTTATGGGCCGGCATCATCACGATGTCCGGGCCTTGGCCGGCGATTATTTCCGCGCTTGTATTGATATATTCCTCCATATAATCAGTTGTAGATACCGCTTCTATTTTATATTCCGGATTGGCCAGGTTAAAAGCGGCTATTGCTTCATACAGCCCGTTCGGCGGCCTTGGTGTCATGCTGATCGTCAAGATGATCTTTTCCTGAGCGGGGACTTCCCCGGCAGCGGCCTCTCGGAAAGCAACGGCCTCGACCTTAACCGGAAAATAGGACCAGTCCCGGTTGACGGCCAGTACGCCGTTTTCCCCGTAGGGGAGCAGATGGCCGGAATTGATTCCATAGAAATCATAGGACTGCCAGGCGAATTTCTGGACCAGCTCGCCTTTTTCGGTGCCGTAGCGGTAAACCCCTTCTTCGTCAGCCAGCAGCAGGTCACCGTCCGGACTGCCGGACATGCAGAGCCTTCCGCAGATACTGAGCTCCCATTTCCCCGCCAGCTTCTGGGCGGACATGTCGATTTCCCGGATCACTGTCTGGCCGAGGTCATCATAGCCGAGGAAGACCCGCCCGCCGCTGCTACATAGATCCAGTATCATGCCGGCGGCCCGCGTCTCGAACAGGAGGCTTCCGTCAGGATCCAGAACCAGGATGTTCTGATCCGGGCAGGCCAGGACAATGCGGCCCTCGCCGTCCACGGCGATGTCCTGAACCAGTACCTCCTGGTCTTTGATGTACTCTGCCAGTGCTACGGTCAGTAGCGGCGCTCCGTCAGCGTCCACCTTATACAAGAAGAAAGAGACCGGCGGCTGGCTGCCGTCTTCGGCCGCCGCCACGTTCTGATAGCCGACATAGTAGGTATGGCCGGTGTCGTCCATCGTCATATGCAGAACCAGCTGGTTTTCTGCCAAGGTAAAACGCTCCTCCGGTTCCGCCGCCCCCTGCCGCAGGACGTGGAACGATGTCGTCACGGCATCCGCTGCCTCATCATGCTGCGAAGCCGCATAATACAGGTCGGCCCCATCCGACCAGGCCCCGTCGAAAGTAGAGTATTCCGGCAGGGTAAGCGGCAGCGCCACATAACTGGCTTTCTCCTGCCCAGCCGCTCCGGCTGTCCGGTTCCCGGCCGGCTGTTTTCCCGCCGGCTGGCCGTTATTTCCGCAGCCGTACAGCAATATCACGCTGGCAGCAAGAAATAGTAAGAAATAAAACAGTCGATAAATCGGTCTTTTCATTTTTCTTGGCTTATCATCCGATGATTATTGTGTTATGATTATTCGAACGATAATTATCTCCTTTGCAGATATTATATCTGTGTGTTTCTTATAATAAAATGATCCATATCGAACTTGACATATGCGAAAAGGAATGTTAATGTAAATAGATTTTATTAGTCATTAAAGATTAGTCATAAAAGGTTAGTCATAAAAGGTTAGTCATAAAAGATTGGTCATGAAAGGGATTGTGCGGTGAACTCCAAAAACAGTGTTTATAAAAGATATGCCCTATACTTTTTTCTGGTTCTTTTTATCCCTCTGCTTATTGCCTGTATCTTTTTTATGGATCATACCAGACGGATGCTGCGGGAAAAGAACCTGACAGAGCAGGAGCGGTACATAACCATCCTTTCGGACGCACTCAACCGTGAGTTTGACCATGTCTTTGAATGTGCCGACCGACTGAAACACAGCAGTACGATTGCCGGCTTCTCGTTACACATTGGCTTTAACCCTTACGATAAATCCCCCCGGGACGAACTGGCGATCAATTCCCTTTCTTGTGAATTTATCAGTAATATTTATCTTGTTACTACCAATGCCGTTGAATCCTATGCCATCTCTGGCACTACCACCTATCCGCTTGATACTTTTTCCGGCATGATATCCGAAAACGCCATGAATGCGGAGGAATATCTGATTTTTCTGGATGACTTAAACATTTCTACGGTCGACAGTCAGCCTTATATCGTCCATCAAAAGGAGCACACCCTGCTATATTTCAAAGGGCCTTCCAAAGCTATAGAAAATATTCGCCGACCTTTGGAAATCGAGCTGCACGATCTTTATCTTGTCTTTGAACTGGACAAGTCACTATTTAGCCAATATCTTGCGTCTTTGTCCATGCCGGAGGAATTACGGTATACCGTTGTTGCCGATACAGAAGTACTTTACCGGAATTATCCGCCGGCCGGGGAATATACCCAGCTGGAAGCGGCTTACCGGGAAACTGCCGACAATCAGACAGTCAAGGAAAGCGACAGCCTCCGGATCGACAGCGAAACCGGTCTGATCACTGCTTATACGGATATTGACGCAATTCCCGGATGGTACTGTGGCTTTATGATTCATGAAAATCATATCACGAATCAGATCCTTGCTTCCCAGACCGGAATGTATTGGGTGATGTTGCTGGTTTCCCTGTTAGGAAATATCCTGGTGTTTGTTTTCACCTATGCCAGCTACCTGCCGGTCAGACAGTTGAAAATGTCCTTGGAATCTTTGATACCCACCGACAGCCCGGCGGGGAAGCCGACAGTGTCCGGCATTGCTCCGGCAGGGGATGAATTTCAGGTTATCGAACAGATTGCCCGTAGCCTGCACCGCTCCAACCATGAACTTTCTGCCCTGAGTAGCATGGATAAGGCCGATCTGAAGCAATTTATCCTTTTGAACCTGATCCAGGGGAAAGTCGCAGACTTTCAGGAAATCAAGATCAGCCTCAACCGGATCGGCTTGTTCCTTGAAAATAATTATCTGCTCGTGGCCGTATTATACTCGGATCACGACTTGGCGGGCTTTGAAACCTGTGCTGCTTTTCTGGAAGCCTATGGCGAGACGAAGGATAAGACCATCTATGCGGTGCAAGGCACGGAAAACCGGGAGCTCATCCTGGCGGTATCCGTCTATGACGACGACATGGATGCCCACCAACTGTTTTTTAAAGAACTGCAGGCGGATTTTTCTGCCCGCTTCGACGCTCAAGTTCTCATCGGCGTGGGACAGATTTATCCCGAGCTGAACCATCTGTCCGTCTCCTACCGGCAGGCCGTGATGGCCTGCGAATCCAGACGGCTACGAGACGGCTCGTCGATTCTTTATTTTTCCCTGCATGATGACATCCGGTCTCTGGATGACAGGCATCAGAACATGCTTGATTATCTGCAAAAAGCTATTGCTGACCTGAGCCTGCCCAAGGCTGAGTCGGCGCTTCATTATTTTCTGGATCAGGCTTCCGCCGGGAATCCTTCGATACTGAGCATCCGGCATATCTGTAACAGTATAGTGCAGGTGGTATCCGCCGCTTTTTATCTACTCCCCTTTCACATCAAAGAGGAATTTCCCGGTTATTCTTATCTGGAACAGATCAGTTTGGTCGAAAGTGAAGCGGGCTACCGGGATTTCATTTTGGACATACAAGCCGAAACCGCAAGATTAATCGGCTTGTATCTGACGTCATTCGACCAGAAGCCTATGGAAGCGGAAGGCCAGAACGCGGTCCGTTCCAAAATCATTCCTTTCATTGAGCAGAATATTCGCAACAACCAGCTCTCGCTGATGCTGATAGCGGCGGAGTTTGATTTTTCGACTGCTCATATCAGCCGGATTTTTAAAGAAGCAATGGGGATGACCGTGCTGGAATATATCAACCGGGAGCGGATCGAGCTGGCCAAACAGCTGTTGGCCAGCTCCGATGTGCCGGTGGAGGACATCGTGACGGAAATCGGTTATCTGAATACTTCTAGTTTTATCCGCAAGTTTAAGAAGGCGGCAGGGGTTACTCCTGGTGAGTATCGTAAGCGTGGGGTTATGGTTCACAGGTAGTGTTCAACAGGGGGAGGGGGGAGGGCTCGGGAGCCGGAGGGCTGGGCGGTCGGATTTGACAGCAAGGATATTTCTTGTTTTGCACCAAACCCTCGAATTTGTGTTATAATGATTTTACAAATCAAGTTTGACAGGAGACACTGATGAAGACGATAAACCAAAGCTTGGCCTTCCAGGGTCAATGGCGCAGTTATCAGGCGCGGGTACTGGAACAGGTAACTACCCATATGCGGGACGGGAAGATCCACATCGTCGCGGCCCCCGGCTCCGGCAAGACAACCCTGGGGATCGAGCTGATCCGCCGCTTAGGCGAGCCCTGCCTGATCCTCTCGCCCAGCGTCAACATCCGCGATCAGTGGATTGCTCGGATCAAAGAGGCTTTCCTGCCGCCGGGAACGGACACGGCCGGCCTGCTTTCCGTCAGCCTTAGGGAACCGGCCCCGATTACGGCCATTACCTATCAGGCCCTGCACAGCGGCATCAGCCGCTACCGTGGCAAGGGTGAAGCCGAGAGCAGGGAAGAGGACGAGGAGGATGAACTTGGCACTGAGGCCAAAGCAAGCAGACTTGGCACTGAGGCCGAAGCGGGTAAACTGGAGGAAGCCGAAGCGGTTAAGCGCGAGACTGAGACGGTGGATTACTCAGATTTTGATTTTTATGCCACCGTGAAAGCCGCCGGCATCCGGACCATCTGCCTGGACGAAGCCCACCACCTGCGCAGCGAATGGTGGAAGGCGCTGGAAGAAATGATGAAGACGCTGACCGGTGTCAGGGTGATATCCCTGACGGCCACGCCGCCCTATGACTCCACACCGGCCGAATGGGAGCGCTACGACAGCCTGTGTGGGCCCATCGACGAAGAGATCATCGTCCCGGAGCTGGTGAAGGAAGGGAGCCTCTGCCCGCATCAGGACTATGTCTATTTCAACATGCCTACGAAGGAAGAGGAGCAGGCCGTGCTGGCCTTCCGGCAAGGCGCGGACAGGATGATGCAGCACCTGCTGGATTCGCGGGAATTTGCCGCCGTGGTGAAGACCCACATCGGCTTAGGCCGCCCGCTGGCCCACGCCGACCAGTTCCTGGAGGAACCGGCTTACCTGACGGCCATCCTGATCTATCTGGAGCAGGCCGGCATCCCTTTTTCCAAGGAACTGGTGCGCCTGCTGGGGGCCAAGGGGAAGCTCCCGCCGATGTCGCCCCGTTTCATGGAAAAGCTGCTGCAGGGCATCCTTTATGACGACCGGGACAGCTACATGTGCGATAATGGGTACCGGGAGCAGCTGATTGCCGAGCTGAAAGCGGAGAGCCTGATCCAGAAAAACAAGGTCAGCATGTCCAGCCAGGAAAGCGTCAACAAGCTGCTGCGGACCAGCAAGGGGAAGATCAGGAGCATCATGGAGATCGTCAAGGCCGAACACCGTAACCTGGGGGAAGAGCTGCGGCTGCTGATCCTGACCGACTACATCAAAAAAGAGATGCTGCCCGCGGTCGGGAACCCTGAGAAGCCGGTCAATGAACTGGGCGTCGTCCCGATCTTTGAGAATATCCGCCGGGAGCTGTCCGGCCTGGCCGGGCTGCGGGTGGGCGTGCTCAGCGGCAGCGTAGTCATCATCCCCGAGGAGGCGAAGGGGGCTTTAGAAAACCTCTTTGAAGCGCGGGGGATCACGGGAAGCCTGAAGGAATGCGGGGCGCCCGGCTACTATCTGGTCACCGTGTCCGGCACGGAATATACCGCATCCGCCCTGCTGACCGAGCTGTTCGGTCAGGGCTTCATCCGCGTCCTGATCGGAACCAAGTCGCTGCTCGGCGAAGGCTGGGATTCCCCCAGCATCAACAGCCTGATCCTGGCCTCCTTTGTCGGCTCCTTTATGCTCAGCAACCAGATGCGGGGGCGGGCGATCCGGACGATGAAAGGCAAGCCTGACAAGGTCAGCAATATCTGGCACCTTGTCTGCATGGAACCCGAAGCTCTTTTCGGAAGCCGTTCCGCGGAAGAAAGCCAGAGTAACGTAGCGGAACCCCATCGCTCGGCGAAAGATTACGGTGGCGAGGAATCTGAGGACTTTGCGACCCTGAGAAGACGCTTTGAAGGCTTTCTCGGGGTTCATTATGACGCAGATGTCATTGAAAACGGGTTTGAACGCCTGACCTTTGCCCAGCCTCCTTATGGCAAGGGTCGGGTAAACAGTATGAACCAGAAGATGCTTAAGCTGGCCGCCGACCGGCCGGCCCTACGAAAGCGCTGGGAGGACAGCCTTGCCATCGTAGAAAATATGCAGGTCACCGACGAAGTCGGCATCAATAAAAAAGCGCTTCAGCCCGGCGTGCTGGGTATCAATGCCTTGCTGCTTTTGCTCGTGCCGTTTATATTTGTTGTCTTTTTATTCGGCAGCAGAGGTGGTGAAACTATGGTATCATTTATAGCTGCCATGTTCGTTAACAATAATCCGCTACCGGCGACAATTGTGGTTATCTCTGTGCTGTTCTGTAACATCTTGTTTGTCATGCGCAAGCTCCTGAACCGTATGTCGCCATGGAGCCGTCTCCGCAGCATCGGTAATGCCGTTATGCGGGCACTGCAGAAAAGCGGCCACATTATCAGCCCGCATGTCGGCGTAAAAGTCGAAGCCGCCGATCGACTCGATATGCTCACCTTTATCTATCTGAAAGGCGGCACTTTGCGGGAGAAAACGGTTTTTTCGCAGGCCGTGTGTGAATTCTTTGCCGAAGTAGATAACCAGCGCTACCTATTGCGCAGTACCAGCAGGTTTCCTGTCCTGTGTAAATATTTTATTATGCCCGAGCTGTTTTCCAAACGCCGGGAGGACGGTGAGATTTTCGTTGCGGAGATCAAAAAACCGCTGGGTCCATACGAGATGATTTACACCAGAAGCGCAGAAGGACGAAAGATCCTGCTGGAAGCCCGGATGAAGGCCTACGGCAATATTAACAACCGTCTCTTGCAGAGAAAGAAGCGGGTGAAGAGTGCATTTGAATAAAATATCTGGAAAGCGGTGGTAGCCCAATGTCTATTGTAACGATAAGAGAAGATGGTTCCTCATATGGAATGATTCGTTATTTTGAGTCGGACCGGTGTTTGAATGATCAGGCCAAACGCCAGTTTAATAAAGATAAGATTATTGCCGAGGAATTCGTTACTTTTGATTGCGGTCTTATGGAGATGAAAGAAATAGAAAAAGCGGATCTCCAGGAACCGGCCCAAGGGTCACAGCTGCTGGCAGTGATTTTTCGGCCGGAAATAGAGCCGAACGAGTATTTGGAAAGAGAAAAATACTTTGAATTCTGTGGATATGACTTGGTGGATCTGCCGACTTGTACCAGTGCCATAACGAATTGCGGGGCGGGCTTTGAAAAAGCGATCAGGTATGAGCGACTGAATCATTACGGCCTTCTTTCCACTTACAAGGAAGCAGTATTGACACAGCTGGACTTAAACGAAAAGTATCCCGAAGAAAGCCATGCATACTGTGAACTGGCAGAGGTCTGGCGTCATATCGCAGTACGCAGGATATATCGGCCGTTACCTGAATTGGATACCGCCGAAATCAATCGGATCATGGTGTCCGGCACGATTGACGAGTTAATCGTACTTCCGCTTACGGTCGGAGAGTATAGTGAAGATTGGAAAGCGGCTCAGGATATCTGTATACAACTGGCTGAGCATAAGGATGAGAGGGTCAGGGCAAATGCTGCGTTAGGCCTTGCCTATATCGCCAGAACAAAGAGAAAGCTCGATAAACATCTCGTCAAACCTGTACTGCTTAAATTGCTGCGGGAATGTACGAACCAAAAATGGCGTATTGTCGATTCCATTGAAGATATCAATCTTTATCTTAACTGGCATATGGCTGAAAAACACCTCAGTAAGTTAAAATAATGAAATATAAATGAAGAACGGAAGATCTTGTTGGAGGCCAGGCTGAAAGCCTATGGCAATATCAGCAATCGTCTTTTGTATAGAAAGAAGCGGGTGAATGGGACATTTGAATAAATACAGGATATTCCCCTTCTGGAGCCGGCAGAATTGCTATGACGGCTTGTCAGCAAGGTATTTACTGATTTCCAGAAGATCACTGACATAACCGGAAACCTTGCTGAGCCCGTCCTCATTTAACCGATCCAGCATCAGCAAAACTTCCCGGTATTGTTTCGTTTCCGAGAGACCGCTGTTTTTAATAGAATCTACTGTTTCCATAGGCTTATTCAGGCCGATCAGCCAAGAATGATTAACTTCCAAGACTTCGGCTATCCGAACTGCCCTATCTTTTTTCGGCTCGGCCTTTCCGCTTGCGTACTGGCTTAGTGCCGGTTCAGAAATCCCTGTACGTCTACTTAACTCAACAGCTTTCATGTTTCTTAATTCCATTGCCATCTTATATCTTTCACTAAATGGTTTTATTTTGCTATCATAGTTATCAGTCATAACCCACCTCCATGAACAGAGTATAACATGCAAACAAAAATATTGCAATATATTTAAGAAATTACAAGAAAATTAAAGACTGTTTAATATTGACACCATACTTGCAAAATGGTAAAGTATTTTTGAAAACAATAAAGAAAAATATGGAAATAAACAAATTATTTTGTCAAATGTTGATTTTATAAGGATTTATCAGATTGGCGGAATTTAAGCATAAGTTGCAAAACAATAAACTTATACTTCAGTCATCCATATAAAAACCGTTTTTTGACAAATCAATCGTAGTCTAGAGGTAGGAAGATAATCAGGAGGTTATATCAGTGACAGAAGAAAATCTAAGAAAAGTGGAATACTTAAAAAAATTTCAGGACAATGTGAAATCAGCGAAAAGGATTGAAGAACAGATTATGAAGCTGCGCGCCGATGCCCTATACCCTTCCTTTATCATCTCTGATGCACCGAGGAGCACGCAGAAGAAAGATTTGTCCGATTACGCAGCAAAGCTGGATGGACTGATTAACGAATTAAAGTCGGTAAGATTCAAGCGGATCAAGACCTACCTTGGCATCAGCCGTCTGGTGGAAGCGATGGAGGAGGAAACCGAAAGGCAAGTACTGATCTATAAATATATTGACGGCCTGAATTGGGAAGAAGTCTGCGATAAGATCGGCTACAGCTGGAAGCATACGCACCGGATCCATACGAAGGCATTAGATCATTTCCCGGTTCTGCAAGATGACATAGAATGACACATATGACCTATGATATAGTGTAAAAGACGAGAGTTTGGACAGTGTTCCGGACTCTTTTGTTTTTGAGATTTATTTGAACAATGCTGCTCAGGTCACAGATGGCGCTGCCGCCCAGTGATCTATTCATGCCACGGAGGTGTACACGATGCCCAACTTTTGTATTGAAGATCCCAAGCTATACGCATTGGAAAAGATGATGAAACAGATCCCACGCGGATATATTACACAGAACCATATGAACAATAAGGCTGTCGCGAAAGATGTCGGCAGCCAGGCAGGCAGTCATCAGCCGACTGCCGACAATTCCTGCTTATTATAAAAACACCGGGAATCTCATTCATTCCAGAGAGAAACCCCGTTTATATAGACACAAATGATAAAGGAGTGATGCGAATTCAATAATTAAACAAACCATTAGCACCAAGAATAAAATATTAAAAAAAAGGAGAAAAGATATGAGTGTTAATAGCATTGAGAGAATAAGAGTTTATACTTTTTATGTTGGTAAGGGAGATTGCCACATCATCGAATTTGTAAAAGAAAATGGCAGCAAAGAACATGTACTGATTGATACCGGAAAGGAACAAGCTGCTAACATATTAAATTTTATTAAGACTAAAAAAATAGTAAAATTTAAATATGTAATACTGACCCATTTTGATAGTGATCATGTAGGTCAATTTGATAAACTGATTGTCGAATCAAAAATTCCGGTAGGAAATTATTTGATGAGAAAATTTACGGCTGATACGGTTGAAGCATTCAAAGATTATGAAATCCAATATGATGATTTTAGAATCGGTACTCGCTATGCCAAAATAAGAGCGTCCATCAAAGCGAAAGAAGGTAATTTGGATAAAATTATTTTTCCCAGAAGGAGTCTTAATCATACCTTTGATATTGGTGATAACCTGGAAATAAAGTTTTTAAGCCGGTATGCGTCTTTCTTTGAAGAATTGGGAAGTTCTTCGAGGAATCAACTTGGATTGGCAAGTAACAACGATTCTTTAGTTTTCACTATCCGCTGTAAAACGGGAGGAGCGATGAAAGCTCTGATGTTCATGGGAGATATCAGGAATCGCGTGATGAAACTGTACAATACTGACAGTAAATACCATTTTGTGGATTATGCTGAAGAGGCTGGTTTTTTTACCTTTCCTCACCATGGATGCATTTATCAGCAAGACGGCGGTAATGATTCCGGAGCAGAAAATAAACAAATTAGAGATGAATTCATTTATAACGTAGGAAAAAAGGAGAATAGTGCAATTACTTTTGTTTCCAGTCCAAACAATGCCACGATACTACAGGGTAGAACAGGAACTATATATGATTATTTTGATGCTATCAGAATGCGTGAAAAAACAAAAGAATATTTTCGCACGAGCAATCTTGAATGGAAATCAGGCGCTCAAATAGCCATGAAATATACAGTTGTTGTTGAAACAGGGAATAATTCTGTACGCACTTATCCTGATGACTTACTATTGTATAGCGACAGCTAAGGGTGCTTAGCTGTCTGCCCAGAATCCTGGCCGACACCATGCAGCCAACTACGATATTTGTAAAGGAGATGGTGAGAAGGGTCAAAAAAAATCACTGTTGTAACCAAAGTAAAGAAAAAAAGGAGAGAAAAAATGAGCTGTAAAGCAAAAAGGATGTGTATACCGCTGTGCTGCTGCGATAATGAGGATAATATTCCTTCTATCGGTGAAAACGGAAACTGGTTTATCGGCGATGAAGATACTGGTGTAAATGCCAGAGGAGAACAAGGCGAAACCGGACCGGAAGGGCCGCAGGGACCTAAGGGTGAAACCGGAGCGACAGGTTCGCAGGGTTCCAAGGGTGCAACCGGAGCGACAGGTCCGCAGGGTCCAAAAGGGGAAACCGGCGCAGTCGGCCCGCAGGGACAGCAGGCAGATGTCACCTTTGCCCGTCCTGATTTGTGGACACCCGGAAGAGAGTATGAGTTTGGAGATGGTCTGTATGGGCAGCGTTTTAGCGGAGTAATAACCCAGGCGGCTAATACGGAGAATAGTTTGTATCTTCTGGATCTGGGAGTTGCGGCACACATTGTTTCAAGTGGCGGCTGGTGGGATAACGGCGTCAATGAATGGCAGGTAGGAACTTCAGATAACGCGTTATATGGCAGAATCAGAAAAGGCGGCAGCGGTTTTGCTTTCAAATCCTATTCCATAAGTGCCAGAAATGGGGCAGAATACGATATTTGGATAAAATATATCAAATAGTTTATCCAACCTGCCACTATCCTTCTGAGCAAGAAAGGATAGTGGCAGGGCAGTCATATGGAAAAGCTGCAGGAAGGAATGAAAAGAGGATAAAAAATGTCAGATAATACATTTGAACGGGAAGTTTTAGACCGTCTCATTAAAATTGAAGCAAAACTCGAAAGCTGGGATCGTTCAAAGCAGCAGATCTATGATAACCAAAGGGATATACTGAAGCTTTCAGAACAGTCAGACCGACAGGAAGAAGACATCAGAGAAATAAAAGACCGCAACAAGTGGTTAAGCCGTACCACTGTAGGAGCTGTAATCAGTGCAGCAGTTTCAATGATTGCGGCAGCCTTGGTTGCTGTGTTTTCAGTAGGTGGAGCATAATTGCACCGCAAAAGGAGGATTATGAAGTTATGAAAATAAACTGGAAGCAAAAATTGAGCAGCAGAAAATTTTGGTTAACTCTGGTAGGCTTTATCAGTTCCTTTGCAATCGCGTTCCATGTTGACCCCGGTAGCACGGAAAGAATCACAGCTATATTATGTCAGGCGGTTCTTTGATTGCTTATATTTTGGCAGAGGGATTTATTGACGGAAAGAATGTGTCAGCCTCCAGCCCTGTCGGAACAGCAAAGGAGTAATCAATGTTACTGAGTGTAAGCATGGGTGTCGGCGTTATACTGTTTTTATTGCTAACCTTTTGCATCGCCATTCCCATCTCAAGAGCAGGAAGTTTCATGGATGACAAGGATTAAGTTTAACAATTTACTATTTTGTTATAGCAGTTTCGCAGACAAGGTCTGCGAAATGCGAGGAGTATATTATGAAATATACGATAGACATATCGAAATGGAACACGATAACAGACTGGCCTAAGGTAGCCCAAAATGTCGAAAGGGCAATAATCCGCTGTGGTTTCCGTGGCTACGGAAGCGGCAAAATTGCCGAAGATAACCGATTTAAAGAGTTTGCAAGTCAATGCAAAGCATACGGAATCTCCTTCGGTTTTTATTTTATGTCTCAAGCGATATCGGTTCAGGAAGCTCGTGAAGAAGCAGAATATATAGTCCGCTGTGCCAAAGATTACGGTGCGGTATTACCCCTGTTTATCGATTCCGAAGATGGTGATGGAACAGCGGCAGCGGTTCGTGCTGATAATCTCCCCAAACGGCTTCGGACAGATATCATAAAAGCATTCTGCGATCATGTTGCAGAACTTGGCTTTCCGTCCGGAGTATATGCTTCCGAAGCGTGGTTTCAGGATCAACTGTATTACGAAGAATTACAGAAATATTTGATTTGGTGTGCCAAGTACAACAGCAATAACGGAGCTCTCGGTACTAAACCGAAATGGCATAAGGTCGATATCTGGCAATATACGAGCAACGGCAGCATATTAGGCATAAGTGGCAAGGTCGATCTAAATGAATGGTATATAGAAATTGATTCTCCGTCTGCTGATCATAGCGATCAGGGGCCGACTGAGTCGCTTCGGACAGGCTCTCGCGGTGATAGCGTTAAATGGCTGCAGCAGCAGTTGAGCCGACATGGTTATCATATTGTGGCGGATGGCATCTACGGTCCCAAAACAGCCGAAGCAGTAAGTAAATTTAGAAAGCTTAGAGGTCTTGACCTGATTGCAGATACAACGGTGTATGCCGAACTGCAAAATCATCATTAAAGCTTCAGTGCATCGGCTTGGATTTTAAAGCCGATGCACTTTGTTTTTTTATAAAATTAACGAAACAAGATAAATATCGCTCTTCATCTAACGTATAATGATAAATATTAGTAAAATTACTAAAGATGTAATCAATTTATTGTTTGATTACGCAGTTTTGATGCCTCTATATAGTACAATATACTATGCTTTACTAATCTTAAATATCTATATGTTGTAGTTGCATTCTTTATGGGAAGAGGATATAATGATAAACAACAGAACGTATGTTCGAGATGTGGGAGGATAATAATGGAGAATGATCGCGTTTTTACATTTGAAACATGTCATTCTGAGATGAAGAATGACATTAATGGCTTAATAGGAGAATGTGCTCCCAGAATATATGCAGAAATAGCAGATAAATGCTATATGATGGGATATGCCCGAGGCTTACAATATATATCAGAAACATTAACATAATATTTTTTTGAATCTATTTTAGGCTGTGCATCTTTGCGCCCTCTACACACTTACTTTTTTCTAGTTAAACGTTCTACACTTTCATAACATTCTTCTAATTCAGATAATAGCAAGATTCTATGAATACGTCATTCCTGCTATTCCAAAGTTTATTTCAGATAAACATAATAAGATAAGATATTATATTATCACCTATAATGTCTTACTAGATGAAGGTTATGTAGGTTATGTTGAAGTAAAATGATTTACCTTGATTTACATAATATATGGATGTATAATAAATCTCAAGTTCCGAAGCAAAATAGGCTCTAACCCAGTAAATATAAGGGCTAGAGCCTTTCCGTCTGTATGGCTTATTGAGGTTTATTTTTAATAAAAGAAAAAATTTTAAATATTTAATATCGCAATAATCGCTGGACTTCCTGTTGGGTTTTATACTTATCATTGAGAGGCAATTCAAAAGTCTTTGCGCACGCATCTAAGACTTCGTCATAATAAGTAAATTTCCATGTGTTCGTATCTAAGTGTGTACAATTATAGTTCCGCAAGGCATCCAGTATCTGCCCCGTCGGAAAGGCATGCCCCAGTTTGTTTTCCAGAAGGCGGACCAGGACCAATGACAGGAAACAGGTAGCAAAGTGTGCATCTATGTGTTCGTTGAGCCATACATAAACAGGCCTTGCTTCAAAGTATGTTTTAGTTACCTTGAAGGAATCTTCGATCTTGGCCAGTCCCCTGTATACGTCCCTCATCTCTATGTCATCCATGCCGAGTTCGCTGGTGACGATAGAATAGTAGCCATCGTATTTTTCTTCTTCCCTGATCTTGCCCATGTCCAGTTCCAGGGTTTTCCCATCTACAATCTCTCCGGTTGATTTATCGAATGCGATATTTAGGACATATGAGGCACTGCCTTTTGCTGTGGCCCGGTCATATTTTTTCGGATATTTTATGAGATCCTTCGCCCGTTCGATCATTGCGGCACGGTCCCTTTTCTGCTTTTTGGCATACTTTTCGGAATAATAAACCATCTGTTTCTGGTCGGCAACAACTTTCTTTTTGACAGGCTTCTTTTGGCCGGGCTTTGTCACATTGACTTGCAGCTCCTTGGGATGGATGCGGTGCTTGTGCAGGAAGGTGATCAGGGTGCCGTCACCGGAAGGCACTTTGTCGGCCTGGTAGCCGTCGCTTAGTACCCATGACTTGAATTCGGCATCTGCCCCGCGCACGGACTGGCCGTAAACATACCCGTCACGGGAATTGGAATCCCCCTTGTTGCCGCCGTTAATCCAGTAGATGTTGTCCGAAGTATTAAGGCCCCTGTCTGCGACATAGATGATGCGGCAGTCCTCAAAACGCTCTTTTACTCGGTTAATTACCGGGCGCATGTGTACTTTTTCGGATTCGTTCCCCGGAAAGAGGTCGTAAGCGACCGGGATGCCGTTCTTATCCATCAGAAGGCCCATCCCTACGATGGGGTCAGGGCGGTGGTTCTTTTCCGGCCCCCGCTTTCTGTACTTTGCCGGGACGGGGTTTCCTTTTATGTCTGTCGGGTTGTCGGACGGCGAATTGTAGGA